>JAPCJP010000034.1:0-8605 GCA_027886885.1 Nitrososphaerota archaeon
ACCAGAACAAGGGCATCGTGAGCATGGTCGAACTGAAGAGACTGGCACGAACCCTGCTTCCCTCTTCGAGCGCGCTGGGAGACCTCATCTTGTCCGAGCCGGACTACCTTCCTGATGAAGAGGTCTTGGTCAAGGTCAAGATGTACTCGAGATTGCTGAACCACGAGATGAAAGGCTAGCGGCGGATTGCTATCATACTCGTTGGGCGCATCGACCGGGTCTGAATCGGTTAGGCCGCAGTAGCCAGTGATGCATACTCGCTCCGGTTTGAGGCCCGCCGGCCGCACCATCATCTTCTTAAGACTCCCAGCCCCCAATAACGCTGAGATGTACGAGCGCGTCTTGATCGCCATCGACGGTTCGGAGCAGTCTTCAAAGGCAGCCGAAGCAGCGGTGGACCTGGCAGCGAAGGAGGGAGCCGCGCTCTTCGTGATAATGGTCGTCCCCAGCCCCGTCTACGCGGGCCGCGGCCAGGGGGCCCAAGCGCAAGCACCGGAGGACGTTGCCCGGGTCAACGCGGAGAAGCTGGTCGCATCGGTCGTCTCCAAGGCCGAAGACAGGGGGGTAAAAGCGAGGGGAGAGATCGTGGAGAACATCCACTCAGTCGTCAAGGCGATAGCCGACTACGCCGACGAGTGGAAGGTGGAGTTGGTCGTCGTCGGGACCCGGGGGCTCGGCATGATGAAGAAGATGGTTCTCGGGAGCGTCTCAGCGGGCCTGCTCTCGGAGGCCAAGTGCGACTTGCTCATTGTCAGGTAGCAACTCGACCCTGAAGACATTCAGATTCCTTCGGTCGATTTTTTCAAAGAGAGGGAGCCGTTCCGTATCTCAAGGTCATAGACGTCGTTCACGTCCAGTCTCAGGCCGAAGAGGTCGTACTCGCTCTCGGTCAATACCATGGTGACCTTCGGGAAGACCATTTCCCTGATCTGGGGGACGAGACCCATTGATTGCAGCTGGTTGACCATGTTCTGCACCATCCTGCCCTCGTCTCCCGCTCCGTAGCCCTGGGCCCCACGTTGCTTGACCTCCACGAGCTCGATCTGCTTGGCGGGCAAGCCCGTCGTCGGTTCGGTGACGCTGCTTATCCTGTAAACCCTGACCTGAACCATGGAAATCGGTCCCCCCGCCCGGTATTAAAGCAAGCCGAGCTTTGTCCTTGGCGGTCGCTAGGGAGAGCCCATGTCGCCCATCCCTTCGTTGGGCCCCTCGTCTGGACTCTCCGGCTCCATGCTGCCTTGGTCCGCGCGAACCTCTACAGTCCCCGCCTGCTGCGTGGGTTGGTCCTCGCCGCCTTCACCCTCGGGCGCGCCCTGTCCGGCTCTGCTCATTATCTCCTCGACGTCTTGGGGGCTGATGATCCTTGCCATGGACATGTTCACCAGGCTGTTCCCGCTCGCCTCCCCCGTTATCCTTCCGACCGGCCCCCTCATCTGTCTCCACTTGAGCTTGCTGTTGCCGCTCTTCGACGTGTATATTATGCCAAGGATCTCCCTTGCGTTTATGAACGTGATATCCCTGATCTTCTTCAGTGTGACCTTGTCCGCCGCCTCGATATAGATCGAGCCAGGGTCCATCTCCTTCTCCGGGAAGACCTCCTCGTCTCTAAGGTAGGACTCCGGGATGAAACTCCTGCACGTACTGCTTATCAGGAATCTCCGGAACGCCTCTAGATGGCAAGTAACATCTATCTCTACCACTGACGAAACCAGCCAAATGGAGCCCTATACGCCCATATTTGAAATCATCGGGTTGGGCTCGACCGCCTTTGGAAAGGGAGATATCGGAGGTGTCAAAACCGCCACAGACGAGCGATGACGACATTAGCCCAAGTGATTTGTGATCTCGATCTTGAGTGCCGAGCCCGTCTCAACGGGGCCGACTGAGGGGCTTGCGTTTTCTCCTTCGGCTGACCCCTACGGACCCAGACCGGGCCGCTGCGTTAGAAGTCGTCCGCGGCATAGCTGTGAGCGTCGGGGCCAAGGCAGTCAACCCGAAATGGACCTCACAGGGGGCGCTCGAGATAGATATCTTCGCCGGGACCCGCGGGGACTTCCAGACGGCTCTCGCCGCGCTAGAACCCCTTGGGCGGATAGATTTCTGGCGAGACCTCCAGGACCCCCCGCCGCCCATGACCAAGGCCGAGTCGGTCACTGAGGCCGTCCGCCTCTTCAACGCCGAGCGCTTCTGGGAGGCCCACGAGGTACTGGAGTCTCTCTGGCGGGTGGCCGATGGCGAGGAGAAGAGCTTGCTCCAGGGGCTCATCCTGGTCTGCGCTGCTTTTGTCCACATGCAGAAGGAGGAACTCGAGGTCGCGCTCGGCATCGTAAAGCGTTCCCGGACGAAGCTTTCCGAAGGCCCCGGGACCTACTATGGCATCTCGGTAGCGACCGTGAGGAAAACCGTCCAGAAGATGCTGGACGAAGGGACTCTCTTTCTCTTCAAGCTTTAGCCGAACACCGGGAGGTTCATCGGGTGGTCCTTCTCCGGGACGTACTCCTTGCTATTCGCGGCCATGGCGTCCGAGACGATGGTCGCAGCAGCCAGGGCGAGGGAGAACAGGAAGAGGTCAGCGAGCTGTATTCCTCCGGGTATGAAGACCAACATGAGCACCGAGAGTAGGGCAGAGAGGTAGAAGGTTCCTGGTAGCCAGGTGAAGCAAAGGATCGAGGCGAGGACAAGAATCGCCGCGACGACCAAGGTGGCACCGTTCAGATGGAGGGTTCCTGCTAACGGCGTCGCCCCGAAGAGTCCCAGGAGGATTCCCCATAGGCCGTTGAGCAGGCTGACGCTGGCCGCTGCCTTCCTGATGAGGGACACGCCTAGCCCATCATCCGCAGCTTGTAGAAGCCCGCTTCGATTACCTTGTTGATGTGGTCCTTTACCAGATAGAGCCCGTGGACCGTCTCGCCGTCCTCACGGGGGATCGTCCAGTCGCCCTTCACGAGGAACTCGTGCACGGTGCCGTTCTTGCACGTATGAGCGATCTTCTTCCCCGGCTTGACGCCCAGGCTCATCATGAACACCTCCTTGATGTCGGTGCACGTGAGTATGGCCCATTGCTCGTCCTCCCCAATCTCTTCGAAACCTACGCTGGGCTTCAGGGGCTCTCCATAGCGCTTGTCGTCGCAGAAGAGCTTCTTGCACCCTCTGCACCTCCACACATCCACCGTTCCCTGAAGATAGTTGTCTCGGTTGACGTTGACCATCCCTGCCAGGACGATTTCGTGCTCGTGATTCGGTTGGCTCATCTCAAACCCCTGCTGGCCTCGTAGACCACGATCAGCTCGGCCGTGAGCCTGTCCACGACCTTCCTCTTCTCCCTCATCGCGGGCGTAGCTCTATCCCCGTAAGACCTGAACAAATTGGACAAAGCGAGCCTTGGATGGACGGGCAGATAGCCTTTTTCGTCCGTACTTCGAATCAGCATCCCTCTCCTCATTAGCGACTCTACGGCTGGCCCTTCGGTCAGCGACCCCTTCCTGAGGGCTTTCATGTAGACCTCTGCCTCGGTTTCACTGAGGCCCAGCTCCTCAGAGAGCCTCTTTTGCACCGTAGCCCCTTCTTTGGTCAAGTCTGAGATGGGTGCGACATGACAAGAAAAAGAGTTTTCCTAGGGGTTCCTGCAATTATTGCAGAATTCCACTTCCAGGAAGCCCGCCATTATTAGATGACCAAGCCGAACCATGTCTCAGTGAGAAATGCAGTGCTGAGGAACGGCAAAGCGACGGCTCTATCCACTTCACTAGCGGTGATTATGCTCCTATTGGCGGCAGGCATCCTGGCCTACCCAGGCCGTTTCGCCGAGGCTCAGCCGCCGACCGTGGGGGTTACCCATGTCTACGACCTGAAGGTCGAGCCCTTGGTTGACTATCTTCTGCTCCCCGCCGGCCTCGACTGCAGTTACGGGGAGGGTGCCGCTAGTCTGACGGTCACGCAGACGGCTGCGAACCTGACGCTTAGCGTTCATGACGACGTCGCCAACCGAATCTACAATGTCGTCCTGATCACCAACGAGGGGAACTTCAGCATCGGCAAGATGTATGTCGCTTCCAATGGGACGGGCACTTTCAGCGGGAGCGCGAAGTTCGTGTCCGCTGTCGCGCCCACCGCCGCGCAGGCCTTGGCCCTTTACCAGATTGCCGTGCGCCTGTACTACCAGGGCCAGGTCCCCGCGGGCTGCTTCAGCCTTGACCTGGTCGGACTACCGTTCCCGGTGATCATCGGGGGGACAGACTCCTCGAGCACCTCGAGCACGTCGAGTGTCTCGACCACCTCAGTCGGATCTACCGCCTCAACTGTTTCCGTGGTGACGAGCACGCACACCGACAAGACATCCTCGACATCCTCGACAAGCAGTTCGACGACTACGTCGACCTACACAGGAAGCACGGTGAGCGCGAACGTGTCGTCGCAGGGCCATCTCAACTTCAAGCTAGTCTCCTTGCCGACCTCACTTCTGCTGCCAAGTCCCCTGAACTATCCTTTCATCTCGGGTACCGCTAATGTCACGGTCTCGGGCAACGAGCTTCACGTCTCGGTGGCCATAGCTGGCTCCTCCGCGAACAGGTACGTCGTGCAGCTCCGGGCCAACCAAGATAACATCACCCTCGGGACCCTATCCACTGACAGCGGCGGGTCTGGCTACCTTGAGGCAGACGCTCATCTCGACAGCGGGACCTATCTCATCGGCTTCGGGGTCTACCTCGGTGTGGAGGCAACTGCCCTCACCGCGGCCTCGAGCCTCGTCGCCGTGAGCAACCCGTTGGCCGAACCCCTGGTCATCGGGGCGGGCGGGTCAACGACGACGACCGCGACGACCTCGTCCACGACGACCACGCAGCCGAGCTCCACGACCTCCACGTCCATCGAGACGACGACACAACCTCCGAACAACTTCACCTACTTCGATCTCAATCTCGTGAGCGTAGCGAACCTTCCTTCGGCTTACGCGAGGGGTAGCGGCACCGTCGACATCGACCTGAGCGGCGGGGTGATGGATGTCTCTGTGCAGCTGGACCGGGCCAACCCCAGCACCACATACACCGTCGTACTCCTGCTCGGCTCTTCGAACGTCACTCTCGGGACCTTCGTGACGAACCATGATGGCAACGGTGAACTTGATTCCCAAGTGCCGGTGAGCGAGGGGACTTATTCCACCTCTGTGTTGGTCTACGACGACTCCTCCTTCCATTCCCGTACTCTCGTGATGAGTGGGGGTAACGGGCCGGTATCGATCACCACTTCGTCCACCACTGTGACGCAGGTTCAGACCCAGAAGCCCTCAATTGAAGTCCTCGGGGCGAGCACCATCGCCGCCGCCGAAGCGAACGGGACCATCCCTGCCGAGGTGCAGCTCTCCTCCACCGGTCAGCAATTGGACATAATCAACCACGACTTCAGCGTTTCAGTGGGGCGAGTGTCTGACACCGGCGTCGCCATAACGGTCTCCGGTGAGAACGTGACGGGACCGAGGACCTTCCTTATCACCATCAACGGGTCCATGGCTCAGCGCATCACCTCTGGGTCCTTCGAGATTTTGTTCGACGGACAGCAAATATCGGAAGCGGCTTCGATCTCTGCTGTGCTCAACCCTCAGCCAGGGGCACCCGCAACCTATGCGGTGGTTCAGACCTCCGGTGGCGTCCAGCTCCTCGTGGCCGTGCCCCACTTCTCCACCCACGTCATTGAGATATTGGGCGTCTCATTCCAATCGGTGCAGAGCTTCCTCGAGGTGAGCCTCCCTGTGCTCATCACCGCGACCCTCTTCGTCACCCTCGTCTTTGGCGCGATCTACGCTTCGAGGAGGAAGGCGTGATCGCTATGCACCAGTACAGGACCAGACCCAAGATAATCTCGGAGGTTCTCTCGAGCGCAGGCTCGAACGGGCAGGGCCTGAACATCACCGGTGTGATGAGGAGGTGCAACCTGTCCTACTCGCTCACGGCCTCCCTCCTCGGGGAGTTGGTCGGCGCGGGGCTGATGCTCGAGTCGAAGGACGAGCACGGGAAGAAATACATGCTAAGCGGGATGGGTTCGATCTACCTCGAGAAATACGCCCAATTGAGAGAGTTCGTCGAGACCTATGGGCTACGGCTCTGAAGAGTTCCAGCACGCTTTTCTAGAGTGATGGACCAATGACGTTGATGAGCGAAGGGGAGCTCGAGCCCGGACGCGTGGTGAAGATTGTCAATCATCCCGTCAGGATGAGGATAATCCAACTCCTCGCCACCAAAGGTCCCCTCTCGTGGAAGGAGCTCTCCGGCGACCTCGGCATCAGGACGGGATCTCTCTACCATCACCTCGACGCGCTAGAGAGGATCGTGACGAGGAACTCCGAGAAGAAATACGTCCTCACCAAGTTTGGGCGCGAGGTCTACGCCAGCGTCTCGGAGAACCCGGCGCTCGCGGCCCAAAACATCGAGAAGGTCATCAGGCGACGCAGCCCCAGCAGCGTCGTCCAGGGGATCTTCGTCCCCAGGTCGCTCATCTACGTCTGGACATCGACCAGGTCCAAGGCCGCGGTAAGCGCAGTCATAGTTTCTGCCCTGCTGGCTGCGGCTCTGGTCGCATCCGACGAGCAGCTCGTCCTGTACTCCTTCTCCCCCGCAGATGGAGTCGTCTTCTCGGCAGTGACGTACATCGGGAGCGTCGCGGTCGTCGTCGTGCTGGCAGCGGTCTCGCTTCGCGTTTTCTTCAGGCAGAAGAGTGACCTGACCATCCTGGTCCCGTCGGTGATGCTCTCACTCCTCCCAGTGGTGCTCTTCGGCTTGCTCCTGAGCTCACTGAACGGCGCGGGAAGCCTCGGTTCTCTGGACGACCGGTCCCTGCTCACGGTCGCGGTCGCCTTTTTCCAGGCCTGGGGAGCGGGGATCCTTGGGGCGGGGATGAGCGTCGCCTCGGGGTTGAGGATAGAGAAGACCCTCATGGTCAGCCTAGTACTGCTGTACGCCACGACCGTCGTGGTCTTCATACAGGGCGGGGTCCTGGCCTAGCGCTTCTTCGTCGTGTCTTCCGAGTCCCAAAGAATCTCGAAGTAGTCCTTGGCGAACCCCGCGAGCCCGACGTGGTCGGCCCAGATTGCGAGCGCAGAACTGGCCGTCTCCCCGGCACCGAGCAGTAGGACCACCTCCTTGGAATCGGCGACGACACCGCCGCCATACATCGTCCCTCTGGTCCTCACGTCGGCCACAGCCTCCAGAGGCTCGAGCAGGTCCTGGGGAAAGTCGGAGGAGACCAGCACCTGGGACTGCACGCCCTTCTCCTTTAGGGCGGTGAGGATCGCGGCGATCTCCCCCGCGTAGGGAGCGATGACCGAGGGAAGGGCGATGAGGAGTTCGTTGCGACAATCGAGAACGGTCTTGCGGACGCGGGAGAGGATCTCCGACGTTCCCCTGAGGATCCAGATCTCGGGTCTCTCCTGCTCGCCCTTCCTTTCGTAGATCCCAAGGAGCTCCTTGAGGGCCAGCTGCTCCCGAGCCTTGCGCTCAGCCTCCTGATGGGCCTTCAATTCCTCGATGGCAGTTTCCGGAGCCTTTGCTGTGTAGAGGATGGGCCTGCTCTTCTGCTCGTCTATCCAGCCCCTTTCGTAGAGGGAGTCGAGCGCCTCGTAGACCTTGGAGTATGGTATCCTCGCGACCCGACTCACCTCGTTGGCGTTCATGGTGCCGCCCTCCAGCAGCGCGACATAGGCCTTGATCTCCGTCCTCGTGAGGCCTAGCTGTTCCAGTGCTGACACTGCTTTCTCGCTGAGGCTCATCTGATGGGCGGTCTAAACAAGGACTGCTTTATGATTCTCGGTCGCGCGACCCGCTTGGACAGCTACCCGCTTACCCCGGCGACCATGAAAATCAGGGCAACCACCAGGAGTATTAGGCCCGCGCTAGCGCCGGCCCTGACCCTCGCGTTGGCTTTCATGAGGTCGGGAGGAGGCGGAGAAGGGTTCTTGACCAATTCTGCCGTCAGGCTGACTAGCTTCTTTGCGGCGGGCCCGATTACCGTTATCGCAACTATCAGTGCCAACAGTGCAGACGTCGCGCCGACCGCTATGTAGGCTCCGAAGGAGTTGCTCAACGAGAGGGCACTCGAGTTGCTGCTCTCGATGTCGCCCACGAGCAGGATTCCGAAGACAACCGTCATGAGAGCGAAGCCAGTCACATACCGCACGTACTTTGGAATGACCTTCAGGACGAACTCGGCACGCGCAGCCGGATTAAAGCTGGGGAGCGTCGGCCCGATCAAGAGCCCGAAGACCATGGCCCCTCCCAACCATCCGACCGCCGACAGGATGTGGAGCAATAACAGGTACGGCAGGAGGGAGAGGGCGAGGGACACTGGCGCCTTGGAGTGGTCCCACTAGATTTTAAGATTTGACCCCCGCCTGTCTCCCGATGATTTGCTCGAAGGTTCTTGCGATCTCCCGGGCCTCCAAGACAGTCAGGGCGACTATGGCAGCAAGAGGAATGAGGGCGTAGTAGTATAGCGGGGTCGTGAGACCCGAATTGAGCAGCACGCTCAGGAACCCCGACCCCACGCCTGGATAGAAGAGCGCGACGTTGGAGAGGAGGAACGCTACGGCGGCCGCCAAAGACGCGATTTTCAGGTC
>JAPCJP010000034.1:8705-19318 GCA_027886885.1 Nitrososphaerota archaeon
AGCCCCTTCCTCCTGAACAGGCTGAAGAGGAGCAGCGCGATCAAGGGGAGGAGCAAGAACTGGAAGACGTCGAAGGCGATGAGAGCTTGGTGGTAACCGAGCGAGAGGAATGGAGCGACCATGAACAGGAATGAAGGGAGGTACTTGTAGGACTCAGGTTCCGGCGGACCGTGGTATGTACCTTGGTTGAGACCAGTGGAGTTGTAGACCTGCCCTGGCTCGTTGAAGAGCCTCCATGCCGCGGTGTAGTATGCCGAGAAGTCCTTTGCGAGCGGCTTGTTACTGCAACACCCCGAATCGATGACGCTCGTCTCGGGGTAGGCGAGGATGAATGTGACGAGGTTCAGCCCGATAAGGCAGCCGATGGCGACCGAGAGGATCGCCTTCTCCCTCGAAGTTAGCCCTTTTTGCAACCGCGGGTTTGCACCAGCGGTCTGGCGCATCTTAACGGTTGAGGTTGGGAGCCTCAGATTGCCTCGAATGCCCGGGCTACTTCGCCTTCATCCTATTGTTCTTTGGAAGGTGCTCCACCTCTGCCAGGCCGAGCTCCTCCATCACGGGCGGGACGTACATCGCGAAGCGGCCGCGCAACCCCTTCTTCAGCCCGTACCATCCGCCCACCGGGTTCTTGGACGAACGGCCCCAAGCCTCAACGGTCCCCTCGGCCGCAGGCTTCTGCTCGTCAGCGCTTCCTAGCGGCATCCAGCCGCCGTGTTTCTTGAGCATCGTGCTGAGATCGTTTATGCACCTCAGGTCGTACTTGAGCTGGGTCTTTCCCACCTGGACCACCAGGGTAGCAGGGCTCGAGCTCTCATCCTTGTATGCCTCGAACTCGGAGGTCCCGGGAGGCGTCTTGAGCACCCACGGGCGCTCCTTGGTACCGTTTCCTTTACCAGGTTTTGACATGCTGGAGAGTTCGTCTCCGTGAATGAGTTATAAGAAACGCGTCCCGCCTTTGACCCTCAGTTGCTAATTTAGCCGACAGTAGTGTCCTGTTTTTGCGGCAGTCCGAGAGCCTTGAGGAACCTCGCGTAGGCAGGCTTCGGCATCAGGAAGCTGAGCAGCTGCAGGTGGGTGAGTATCTGCTCGTCGCTCTGGGCCAATCTCCTCGCCTCCTTCACCATGGCGGAGTAAGCGCCGAGCGTCGCCGGGCTCTCCCACAGGTCGTCGGGGTCCTTCGCGCCGTTGCCCGAGGAGAAAGACTTGACAAGGTTGAGAGCGAGGAACGCGTCAAGGTAGACCGAAGTCGTCGGGCTCTTCACGAAGTATCCGTGGGTGATGACGAAGTGGCCGTCGTCCTCGTTGGGGTAGATGGTCCCCCAGGGGATATCCACGAACTGGACCTTGATTCCTGCCAGCACGGCCTCGGTCGAGTCGCCGAAGAGGTCTCTCACGGCCGGAAGTCGCTCGAAACCCTGGAAGAACTCGGTGAACGCATAGAGCTTGGGGGTCGTCTCCCGCTTGATTTTCACCGGGAATCGTGTGACCCTCTTGTTCGGCTGCTTCGCGCTGAGCTTCATCTCCTTTAGGAATTTCCGCCAGGTATTCGCCGGAGGGTCCCCGATCCTCAGGTACGAGGTTATCTCGTCCCGCGACATGCCTATGCGCTCCGCCTCCCTGACCGTGTGCTCGTAGGCCTGAATCTCTATGGGGCTGGCGTAGTACAGCCCCCTATCCTCGATGAACTTCATGAACTCGTCGTGGAACCACTTCCGCCTGGTCATCCTTTGGTTTATGTGGACGAGTTCGTGGACGACGTCCAGATAGAGCATCTGCGTTGGGCTGTTCTTCAGGTGATGGGTCCCGACTGCCAGGTTGCCGTCGTTGTCCCTGATGCCCATGTACATCTGACGGTTGGGGACGAACCCGATCTTGAGACCCTTCAGGACCTCCTCGGTCCTGTCTCCGAAGACCTTACGCACGGCCTCCACTCTCTCGAAACCCTGGAAGTGGTCGGTGAAGGGTGCGAGCGCCGGCTTCGGCACCTTCCTGTTGATCTTGATTGGAACCCGTTGCCTTGGGGTCTTGGAGCTCACTTGCCCCGCCGGGCGCGGCGCCCGCTAATAAGCTGAACTGCGATTCATCGCTAGAAAGATGAAGACCTGTCTGCGTGTGGCTCTAGAGTTGGAATCAAACTGAAATAGAGCTCGCTGACTTCCACGCTCGATGAGGCGCGAGGTCTCGGTCGCTTGCCTGATGTTGCTGCTGTTCGCCTTAGAGGCTCCGTTGTTCGCTCACGCGCAGACTCCGACTCTCTCGTCAGTGGACCTGGGGACCGTGCCTCGTGGGGTCGCCGTGGACTCGAGCACCGGTTACGTCTACACGCTCTTGTTTCTCAACGGGACGACACTGGCGCTCGACCCTCAAACTCTCGCGACCGCGGCCAAGATTCCGACGCCATCCCCCTACGCGGTGGCCGTGGACTCTACGACCGGGGACGTCTACGTCTCTCAGGGTCAGGGCGCCTCGATCTCCGTCATCGACGGCTCCACGAATTCCCTCTCGACCACGATCAACGGCACCGGCACCTCCTATGCGCTTGCGGTCGATGAGCCCGACAACCTGATTCTCTGCGCTGACCCCTCTGACGGGGCTCTGTGGCTCGTCTCAGGCGCGACCGACGCAGTCGTCGCTCGGATTCCCATCGGGAGCACCTCGGCCCTCGCCGTGGACCCATCGCTCCATGAAGCCTTCGCGGGGAACGTATCGTCCGGCGCTACATCAGGAACCATTGAGGTGGTGAACACGACGAGCATGACCCTGGTGCGCACCGTCGATATCCCGATTCCGCCGGGACGTTTCGCAGTAGACCCGGCCGCCCACCTCCTCTTCGTGACCTCAGCGGGCGCCCAGAGCAACGGCACCAATTTCCTAGCCATCGACGACAGGACGTTCCAGACCGTCTACTCTCTTTTTCTGGGGGGGCCCAACCAGATGGCGATGGCGTCCCCTCACCTCTTTGTCAGCGACGTCAGCATGAATCGCCTCTACGAGATTGACGAGTCGAACGGGACTGCGGTCATGAACTCCACCGGGGGGTCGGGCGTCTCCTTCACGGGGATAACCAGCATGGCGTTCGACGCGCAATCAGGGATGCTATTCATCACGGAGAACGATGTTACGAGCCTAATTGTTCTGACGACCGGTTCGAACTCTACGTCCACGTCAAGTTCCAGTTCTACTTCCTCTAGTTCTACTTCTTCAGCCGTTACCTCGAACACCATTTCTTCAAGCGGTTCAGCGACGCTTGCGCTTGCTGTGCCCGCCGTATCGTCAGTTGCGGCGGCATTTCTCGGCCTCCTCTACCTGAGAGCGCGCAGGGCAAGAACGAGCCCAGACCCGCGGCCTCCGAGCAGAGCCTGAGCTTATATTTCCCACCGCGCTTCTAGCATGGGATGATCTATCACTATTACACAGGCATCAGGGTTACCGACCTGGAGAGGTCGTTGAAGTTCTATACCGAGCTTCTGGGCTTGGAGGAGATCAGCCGCGGGGATGCCGCTCCATGGGTTACGGCGGCGGGACCTACATCCACCTGATGGACAAGATCTCGCGGCAGAGACTCGAGCTAAACTGGTACCCTCCGGGTTCTCCGTTCAACGCACCATATGTCACTGGGGAAGGCCTGGACCATCTGGCCTTCGTCGTGGATGACGTCGAAGATTCCTACAAAGACCTTGTCGCCAAGGGCGCCCAGCCAACCGAACTGAATCCCGAGAAGACCGACGGCTGGTTCGCCTACGTCAAAGACCCGGACGGAAACTGAATAGAACTGCTCCAGCATACCGAGCCGAAAAGAGCTGCCCTCAAGAGGGAGCAGTCAAAGTAGACGAATCAGCGCCGATCTTTATCAGCGCAATAAGCCCCTTCCTAAACGTCGCCAGCTCCGCCGCGGACAGCTGCTTGGCCAACTGAGCATCTACGGAGTCCACCGAGACTCGGACCGCTGCCGCTGCCGCCCGGCCTCTCTCTGTCGGTTTGAGCGTGACCCGCCGCCTGTCTTCCGCGTCCGGGGCTCTGTCCAGGTATCCCCTGACCACCAGGAGGTCGACGAGCTGGCTCGCGGCCTGCTTGCTCACTCCGAGCCCTTTGACCACTTCCCCCGATGGGATTCCGTAGTTCACCATCGCCCCCAGTACGAAAGCTCCGTTCCTCGGTACATCATCAAATCCACCCTCGGCTAGGTTCTTCCGGATGGCTTCGCGATAGGTGTCCCTTGCCCCACGCAGTAAAGCTGGTGTGACGATGTAATCCTTGGAGCGGGTTGGTGCAGCTTTGCCTGCAGGCTTACCAGCGTTAGTCAAGATGATTGACGGTCAAGTCCATTGACACACTTAAAGTCACCGCCTAAATACGACTTCCGTCCCCAAAGAGGCCGATGCTCACACGGGAAGGCGGCACTGCACCAGTCGTTATCGCGCTCCTAGTCGTTTTGATACTCGTCGCTGGTGGAACCTTTCTTTTTGCCAGCACGCAAGATCACGGCACGACCTATACCACCACAGAGACCTCCGCTGGACCAACCACCACGGTCACGGTGCCGCCGGTCACATCTACTGCGACTGTAGTCTCCATTGTCACTGTAACGTCCTCGGTGGTCAGTCTCGCAGCCGGAACCACGACTACGTCTACCACCTCAGCATCCTGCGCCTACACCAACACCTCGAGTACGGGGACCCAGCCTGCATTGTCACAGCTGGTGGGACTGGCGCAGAACTTCACGAGCGTCTCGGTAACCTTCGGTGAGAACACGACCAGTGGCCCAGTCCTGGTCAACGACTCGTACCTATTAGTGGAAACAGGGCCGGACGGCGGGTACACAAGCTATGAGATGGCCTTCACCGAGACAGGCGGTCCGGCCAACGGAACCACGACAGCGTGGTTCCTATCGAACGGGACGCTTCTCGCCACCGAGTCTGCTGGCCACAACAGCACAGGAGTCTCGGCCAGCAACGAACTCGATTCTGTTGCCGCGCCATTCCTCTCCCTGGTGCTATACAACGAGGCTCCTGACATCTTGGCCCCGCTCTCCAGTCTTTCGGCGACATCGTCCACCGTCAGCATCGGGGGTGTCAACATGGAGGTCATGAACTACGGGGGACGCTCCATCACGCCTTCGGCACCTCTCGTCTTCGACGAGTGCTTCGGGTCTTCCATTAATGCTTACGCACTGACAACCTTCGAACTGCAGTCGGGGGTCGTTCCCGGCACCAACTTCAATCTGCTAGCCTACTTGGACCTGCAGGGGAGGGTATCCAGTTCCTCGGGTTCCGGATCCACCGCTCCGTTCAGCATGTACGAGAAGGTCCTATCCTTCGAGACGGTCGAGGCGGCGTCAATGATGACCGACACGATGAGTAACAGCATGCAATGACCCCTAGCCACGTACGTGCGTGACTGACTACCGCTGTTGGGTGTCTGCGTACTCGATTTGGGAGACACCTTTTAACAGGATGTCGTCCCCGGTCGCTGGTTGCCCAAGGTCACCAGGGAACAAGCAGAATCGTTCAGAGAAATCGCCGCGTCGGCGATCAGTTCGTTCGTAGAGCTGGGAGCCACGAAGGACGAGGAGGCGAAGCTGAAGAAGCAGATACAGTTGCTGACGAAGTCGGGGATGACGGCACAGGACCTGGAAGTCTCGTTTCGCATCGCCGCGAGGGACAAGGACGAGCCTTTCCTGAAACAACTGAAGTACGCTCGCGGCATCCTGAAGGCGTAGGGTTCAGCGAACGCTTCCCCCTCGGCGCAGTCGAGAAGGCTATCGGCCCTCCTTCCGCCGCTGGAGCGGTTGCCGCCGCAACATCGTCACCCACCTCAGGAACGAAGGACTAGGCCCATGAGGTGGGGCGCGGAGGTAGCCGCCGGGCTTAAATAACAAGGCGGTTCACGGCAGCGGTAGGATTGAAGCCCGCAGTCCTGCTCTTCTACGCCTTGGGGGGTTTGATCTTCCTTCAGCTTCTCTCCGGGGGTCTCAGAGTGTTCGGATTCATCGACGAAAGCACGCACATCAGCTTGGGCTTCATAACGCTGTTTCTCGCTATCATAACGCTCGTGGCCGCGGCGCTGACCAAGCCGAGGTATCGGCCGGCGATTTCTATGGCTGTCATCCTGGTGGTCTTGATCGTCATCCAGGGCCTGATAGGGTTCTCTTTCCTGGACGACAACGGCAACGTAGTGGCTAACAGCAGCGGAATCATATTCGTGCACTTTGCGAACGCGCTGATAATATACGGATTGGCCATCTCGAGCGTGTTCATGGCGATGCGCTGGAGCAAGATGACCGCGCCACCAACTCCTTCAAAGCAGGCATGATATTCGCCGAGGAGCAGAACTAGGCAGCGTGGATTTGACGCACCACCCCTCAAATAGCATCGCTCATGAAAAAGGATGAAAACCGAGCTAGCGCACGTTTATATCACGAACCGGTCCCTTCGCCCTCCGTAACGTGAAGCTACAAGGGAGGGTCGCACTTCCTCTTTCAGCGATAACGGTCTTCCTTTTGGTTGCGCTGTGTTACCTTCCCTCCGCCTCCGCACAGGCGAACACCACGTCGACAGCAACGGTGAGCACCGGTACGAACATACCGCCGCCGACTGGTTGCATCGCTCCCGGCTACCGGGCTCCAGCGTCCCTGATCACCACACTAGGGTCCAACAAGTCCGTGAGCGAGGGGTTCACATTAGGGACACCCACCAAGGCGGACAAGCCCTACGAGTACCTCTTCATAGCCGGCGGGGGGCTCCTGGCCCTGCTGATTCTCATCGGGATAATCTGGGCGATAGCTCTCGTGGTGAGGAGGGCCTCGAGGCGCAAGAGCCAAGACCTCTCTCCCTCGGCCAAAAAATCACATGCCTTCAGGAACGTGTACCTCTCCTTCCTGCTGATCGCGCTCGTCGCGACGGGGGCCGCCGCCTATCAGCTCTCCCCCTACCTTATTCCACACGAGAGGGTGGATAGCGTGCCCAACGGTGTGGTCCAGAACATAGCCTCCCCATACAATCCGATTCAGCTCAATCCGCTCAGCACCAAGTACTACTTCGAGCCCGCCTACGTCAACAACGAGTCTACTCTGCTAGAGGGGAACTTCACCGTAACCTCTGGTAGCCCGGTGATCGCCGTCGTGATACCTGACAGCCTCCGCGCTTCATGGTTTGCGGACCTGGAGAACGGGACCTTCACCGGAGCGACGGGCTGCACGATGGGAGGTCTACCGGTGTACTACAACAGCGGGCCAGCGGCCTCCGGTGCGTTCGCCGTCGAGATTCCGCCGGTGACCAGCCAGGCCACCTACGACGTCATCTTCGCCAACCCGTCTGGGAACCAGACGGTCACACTGGCCGCGAACGTCTTCTGGGCGTACTAACCCGCTCCGAGGCTCGGCATAGGCTTATCTCGCTCCGACCCTCGCCCCTTGCTATCTCATTTGGTCTCAACGGGGTCCCCTCGCTCGACAAGCTGCTGGGGAGCGATGGCTACCCTGACAGGTCCGCTATCCTGGTGGTCGGACCCCCTGGCATAGGCAAGGAGGCGTTGGGTTACTGGTTCATCCGCTCCGGTCTGGTCCAGGGTGACTACTGCCTCTACTCCACACACCGCCCTGTCTCGGACGTCCTGCGTGACATGAAGGGGGTGGGAATACCGAGCGACAGGGTCCCAGATTGGATCGCCAGCTCTGGTGCTCCCGTGAAGTGCGACCTGAGGGACCCGACTGCGATTTCGTTCAACATCAAGGAGGCGGTTCACAGGAACAGGAGCAGAAGAATCAAGGTCGCGACCGATGTCCTTTCGCCGCTGCTAGTGCTCAACCCGCTGGAGTCCATGTACAACTACTGGTCTCAGCTCCTCGCAGACATCAAGCAACAGGACTCCGTCCTCCTCGCGCTCTCCGAGGATGGGATGCATCCGCCTAACGTCTTGACTACGATGGAGCAACTCTTCGACGGTGTCATAGAGATGCGGCTCTACGAGGAAGGGCTGGCCATAACTCCGCTCTTCCGCATAAAGAAGATGCTCGGGCTTCCGCCTCTGCATGGTTACTTCCGGTTCTCGGTCACGAACACTGGCATGGAGGTGCTCCCACATGTCCGTTGATGTCCCAGGAGCGATAAACGCGGTCAGCACGTTGGTGGTCATGGGTATCCTCGTTGTGGGGATCTACAGGGCACTGGAGATGCGCAGGGCCTTCGTCAGGGGCGCGTATCGGAGCAGGGCGACGTGGTCGACGCTGCTCATGTTGGTGATCATCCTCACCATGGTGGAGAACTTCGTGAACGTACCTGACACCGGCCTCCTGTCGTTGCTAGGGTTCATACCCTTCATCGCGCTGATTCTGGTAATCTTCGCGTATGCCGACCGGAGCGTGCTGGTGGCCATCGAGACCGACTTCTTCCATCGCGATACCCTCGGCTGGCTTAGGGTGCGCTGGCCAGTGGCGATCCTCCTCGTCGGCATGATAGGCGCTGAGATTGTCGGAGGGGTCGTCCTCACCCCTGCCCAACAGAACTCGTTCCTAGGGGATGTCTTGAACGACCTCTTCTTCGGAAGCCTCGTGCCGATCCTCGGCTATGCGACCGCGGCTCTGATCGTGGGTGCAAGGAGAAGCGCCGACCGCACGCTGAGGAGAAGTATCCTCCTCCTGGGTCTGGCCCTCTCCACGCTCGTCTTCTCGATTGTGGTCACGACTCCCTTCGTCGGGTACGCTCCCCTACGTGATAGTGAACCAGGGCACGGCCGTGGTGGGCATCTACCTCATCTACAGGTCCGTGATGTCCCTGTCGCCCCTAGGCCGCGTCGAGAAGAAAGTCGCCGCTGCACCTGCGGTGGATACTGTGTTACCCGGTCCTCCGTCCGGCTGAAATAATCTTCTGCTTGACCCGTCCGACCCAGGCCTTTTTTCGATTCTCCTTCGACGGCCTTAGGCGCGGTCGCTTCACCTCTCACCCTCTGGGGATCTTCTCAGCAGGCGCACGCGCGCCTTGGGCAAGAACTTCAGGAAATCCTTGTCATAGGTCCAGATGGTCGCGTCGTATCTCTTCGCCGTCGCAGCAATTAGGGCGTCCGGGATGTCTGCCTCGACGGGCTTCATCGATGCTGCCTGCTCTGAATCAGTCTTCGTGAGCGGGGCGACCTCTACCTTGGTCGCGCTCAGAAAGGTCTCGTACTTCGCCTTGGACATGCCCGCCATCGAGTATCCCCACTGTAGCTGGAAGTGCGTGATCGCTGAGAGGTAGAACGTGCTTCCCGTCTCAACTCCCTCTGCGATCTCCTTGGCGAAACCGGCTAGTCCAGCGTCACTGAGGAGAGACGTGTCGAGAAAGACCTTCAACGAGACCGCGCTCCGCTTCCTTCACCTTGGGACCGACCTTCTCCATGTCGCCCGCTAGCCCCTCGATTGCGGATATCAGACTTCGCCTGTCCGCTCCGCCGCGCCCTGCCCTCCTCAGGGTAATCGCGCCTCCCTCCTCCTCGAAGACGACCGAGTCCCCCGGCTTGATTCCCGTCTTCTCGGCCAGCTTCTTCGGGATGGTAACTTGCAGCTTCCTCGTGACTTGGTACTGCCTCATAGCACTACTTCCTTACTGTAGGATTTAAGCGCAGCGGTCCACGACAATAGGTTAATCCTGCCTCGAAATAGAGAATCTCCGCCTCGGACCTGCCTCCATACGAAAATCCTCAGTCTGTTCACTTTGCTCGATGGCCGAGCGGCCTCCGCCCCGCCGCGGGGTCGCGCGTAAAACCCGTACAGTATTCTTTTCTGTGGTAACACTCGTCGACTCTCTTTCCGCAGCTTTGACCGTGCTTAGTTTACCTGTCTAAGGGATTACATCTGATCAATCAGATACATCAGTTCCTCAGGCTCTATCCCAGCATCAGCGGCGATTTTCCTGATTAGGCCGCGATCAATCTCCTCGCCTGGGTGGACGGGGATAGTGGTCGTCCTCTTGTCTGAGTCGCGCTTGAGGAAGACGTGTGAGCCCTTCGAGTGCCTCACCGCGAATCCGAGCGTCGTCAGCGCCTTGATTATGTCTCTCGATTTGGCTGGATGTAGTCGCTTTCTATTTTTGGCGCCGTCGTTCAAACATGGACCTTCTTCACGGCGACCAGCTCGGGGATTTTGGCTCCTTCGCCCATCGCTTCTAGGTTCAGCTCGATGGCCTCCCTCACCCTCGCGTCGAGCCCTTTCAGAGTCCTGGCCTGGGTGTGACATCCGGGGAGCTCGACGACGCTTGCGAGGTAGTAACCGTCCTCTCCCTTCTCGATCGCCACCGTGAACGCGCGTCCCTTTGCCTTCATTCTCATGGACCTCTTATCCTATTCAGATAGATAAGCGCACCCCTTCGACCCTACCATAAGGTATCTGCCCATGAACCCTCAGAAGGCGGTCGAAGATTACGGTGAGAAAAGCGATTTCCCCATCGCACTCGCCGCCATATGATAATCCTCATTCAGTCCACTTTGCTCGATGGCCGAGCGGCCTCCGGCCCGCCGCCAGCCGACAATACTACCGGCGAGGCCCAGCTCGATACAGCCTTTCCCTTCCCTTCGTGGACGTGGACTTTACCGGCACTCGATCTAGTGCCCCTTGTCCTGCGCTTGATACTTCGCAGCCCTCT
>JAPCJP010000010.1:0-9789 GCA_027886885.1 Nitrososphaerota archaeon
TACTCTGACTGCCTTCCCAAAGTAGAAGAGCACCGCAATCGGTAAGAGAATGATCGCGCCAGAGAATACGGCCCTGGGGACCACCTGAAAGACGAGGAACGTGAGGTTCGACGGCGCTTTTCCATTCACTAGGCCCACGCTCAGCCAATTCGACCTTGCGGCATCGAACACATGATTGACCACGTCGATCTTGAGGAGGGCCGCAACGACGGCAAGAAGAAACAATGCCACCATCAAAGGGTTGATGAGATAATACGTCAGGTGTAACACAGCCTCTAACTTCTGACTCTTCGACATGGAGGGGGCTCGGAGTATGGCGGGGATGAGCTTCTTCGCGTTCTGAAGAGAGCCGCGTGCCCAGCGCCCCTGCTGTAGCTTTGCGCTCGTGATGGTGGGCGGCAGCTCCGCGGGTACCTTAAAGTCCCGAAGATAGACGGGTCTGTATCCAGCTAGCTGCATTCGGTAGCTGAGGTCCATGTCCTCCGCGAGCGTATCAATGTTCCAGCCGCCCGACTTGATGATCGCGTCACGTCGGAGAAGCCCTGCACTTCCGCTGAAGTTTATCATGTATCCGCTCGAATACCTTCCGGTCTGCTCAAGGAGGAAGTGCGCATCAACTCCGATCGCGAGAGCTTCCGTGATCAAGTTGTATTTCCCGTCAATGTGACCCCAACGGCACTGCACGAACCCAACGCTCTTGTCTTCCATCAAAGGAACGGTCTTGTCCAAGAAGTCTGCGGGTGGAGAAAAGTCGGCGTCGAAGATGGCAATGAACCCCTCATTCGTCTGCTCGAGCGCCGCCTGTAGCGCGCCAGCCTTGAAACCGACTCTCGGGCCGCGGCGAAGAACGCCTATATTGTAACCGCTAGAAGACAGATGGGATACACATTCATCGATCTCCTCTCGGGTCTCGTCATCGGAGTCATCGATCACGCAAATCCGGACGAGATCTTTTCCATAAGTCTCAGCCATGACACAGCATGCCTCAATCAGCCTTCTGACGACGTATAACTCGTTGTATATTGGAAGATGGACGGCTACATTTGGTTTCGGGCTCGTCACCGCGGTTGCAGGTGGGCGATAGTTTTGTGCTCTTCTTGCCAAATGGAGCATATTCAACGCGTAGACTAGGAACGCAATGCTGAGAAGGACGGAGATGGATAACACGATCCCTACAATTGGAATCGAGATCATGAAAGACACCTCCTCGAATCGTCTTGCGGAACCATTAGTCCAGAGATGACGACTCTACGAACGGAATAATATGTTTATCGAAGACCAGGGCCCTTGAAATCCATGCTTAGTCGTCGGCTGCTCTCGTTCCGTGTTCCATTTTATCACATCTTCCCAGGAAGCAGCATATGGTTACACGTTGCTATTTCTAATGAACAATTCAAATCCGACCAACGAAAGTATACTGGTCGAACCTCACCGGATTCGAGCCCCGCCGGGACTTGACCGGATTTGAACTTGAAGTTCAGGTCAAGGCGACCGCACCTTTAGCTGCAGACTCGAGAAAACGACAGGTGCGCTTTCCCGCTGGTTGCGCAGCCTCATCCGGCCTGGCTACGTGGAGAGTAGACTTGCTAGGCTATCGTCAGGGATGTGATCTGCACGATCACTGCCTCAGTCGTGACCTGCCCGTTATCTGTGAAGGTCCCAGCTTCGCTGAACGATGTGATCAGAGGATAGTTCGTTCCCGAAGGCGTTCCCACGGCAAGAGTGAACTTCGTGTAGCTGTCTGAGCTCCCGCATATGTTGAGCGTTTGGGACGAACCGCTTAGGGCGTAGTCCGTCACAGTGAAAGTGTGACCGCCAAGGGTCACCTGCGATGTGCCGGTCTTGGTTGCGAAGCTGCTCGATGTGTATGATCCCAACGACTGGCCGGCGTCCACCTCGAATACGAAGCCTCCGAACAGGCCGGTCATAACCGTCTGACCCTCGCTTCCCGTCAGGTTGAAACCGGCTTCGTCGATGGCAACTACCGTATCGTTCTTGAGAATCCATGCGGTCAGAGTCTCAGTTCCCGAGCTCGACGACGAGGTCTGGAAGGTGGTGGTGATTGTGACCTTGATGGTGGTAGCGCTGCTGTATACCACCGCGTAGGAGCCCTGTTCGCTGAAACTCGTTCCATTGCTCGTTCCATTGTAGTCGACCCTCATCGCCGAGAAGGTTTCGAGCAGCGGGACCACACTGTTGAGCTGGCCGGAGGTCGATGTCACGCAAGTGTTGGTGTAGGTCGAGGTGCTTGAGGCTGAGGTAGAGCTGGATGTCGATGTCGAGGAAGTCGTCGTGGGAGAGGAGGTCGATGTCGACGAGCTTGTGCTTGTTACCGGGGTGGTCGTCGTTGTTGTAGCGGAGCTAGCGATCGTAGTTGCGCTCGAAGATGATGCCGAAGAACTGGAAGATGTGGGCGCGCTCGTGGACGATGAGGTCGCTGGCGCTGTCTCACTAGTGGTGCTTGCAGTACTGACTGCGGTAGTGGTTCCCGTCGTGCTCGGCGACGACGACGAGCCCGAATTCAAAGCATAATACGCGCCCACGCCACCGATAACGACGAGGACGACAACTATTCCAGCGATGACTGCTGGAGCCACACCGTTCTTCCGGAGATACATGATTATGGCATGCGAAAATTTCCATATATAAAGAGTCGGGGCTTTGTTCTATGTCAAATTGGGAGCCAGCCTTTTATTGGACCGCTTTGGCGCCATGTCATGAGCGCAAACGACTGGAACTCGGGAATAATCACCGAGTTCCGAAAGAACCATGGGAAGGTCGGCGGCCATTTCGAAGGAGCCCCGCTGTTGCTTCTCCATACGAAGGGAGCGCGCGGCGGCAAGACTCATGTCGTTCCCGTGATGTACCTCTTAGACGGGAATCGTTACCTGATCTTCGCCTCAAAGGCGGGCGCACCGACACACCCAGACTGGTACCACAACCTCAAGGCCAACCCAAATGTCAAGGCCGAGATTGGCGATAAGACGATCGACCTGGTCGCCGAAGAGGTGACAGGCCATGAGCGGGACAGGCTCTACAAGGTACAATCAACCCATTTCCCGTCATTCGCAGACTACGAGACTAAGACCACAAGGAAAATCCCTGTCATCGCCCTTAAGACGAAGTAGGCCTCTGCCAAAGAGGCCGAGATGGGCTCTTTCAAGAGTCTCTGGGGCAGGATACGAGCCTGCCTCCTCCCCAGGGACAGCCAGGAGTTAGACAGGTATTTCAGACTGAAAAGCTAACCTGTTGGTATGTCCCTGGCAAGATTCGGAATCAATCTACCCGTTTCTGGACGCTCATACGCTGGGCAACACAATTCAGATTTCCAAGGAATCAAGGAGATTGCGCAAATCGCTGACCGGCACGGATACGCATCCATAGGCGTTCACGACCACCTGCTGAACCCACAGGGGTCTGCCCCGGGAGGCAGAGAGAAGCCCGACCGTTTCGCGGATGGGGTCCTTGAGGGATGGACGACGCTCTCGGCCGTTGCGACGGTGACCGAGAGAGCTAGATTGACCAACGTCGTTCTCTGCAACCTGTTCAGGAATCCCGCCGTGCTCGCGAAGATGGCCTCGACCCTTGACACAATATCGAACGGGAGGGTCACCCTTGCATTGGGCGCGGGTTGGTTCAAGACAGAGTGCTTGGCCTACGGGATTCAGTGGGAGCCGTACGGGAGGAGGCTGGGCATGCTGCGAGAGAGTGTCCGGCTGATCAAGAGGCTCTGGAAGGAGGGGGAGGTCACCTTCAAGGGAGAATACTACCGCCTGGAGAAGGGGATCCTTAGCCCCAAGCCCGTCCAAAAGCCGCGACCGCCCATCGTCGTGGGTGGCTCCTCGGAGAACATCATGAGACTCGCCGTCGAGGAGGCGGACGGATGGGATGTGGACACCGGCGCCTCCTCGTTCGAGGTGTTTCAGGAGAGACTCTCGGCCATGGAGAAGTACTGTCTGGAGGTCGGCAGGGACATGAAATCCATCAGGATAACCGTGAACGTCACGCCATTCATGGCCGGGAGCGTCGCTGATGCTAGGAAGATTGCGTCAGGATGGGCGGCATACATTGGAAAGAACCCCGAGGATTACGTTTCGAGCAGGGCAGTCTGGCTCGGTACAGCCGAGGACATGCTGGCGGCGGCCGAACCCTGGTTCGCATCTGGGGTCTCGCAAATCAACCTACTCATGCCGAACGACCCTTCCTACGTTCGGATGTTCACCGGAGGGATGGAAGCGGCGATCTAGCCAATGGGTTCAGTCGCCTGCCGAGGTTAGTTGTTCAGGTAAAGGGCTTTTGCAGCGCTCTTTGCCCGAGCCTTCAGGTCGCTGTCTTTAGGTCCCTCGACGTAGAGCTTGTCGATCACTTTGAGCGCGAGGTTGGGCTCCAATCCCAGGCCGTTCACGGTATCCCTTATCGAGGTCTCAAATTTCTTGCTGTAGGTGAACGTGTGTCGAGCTCTCCAGATCGTCGGGGTTCCTCTTCTCTGGTAGCGGATGTCAGCCGAGAGTCTGATCTTGTTCGAGGTGTTTTCCAGCCCCCGGTGCAGCATCATCGGATGGAACATCAGGAGGTCCCCCGCCTGGTAATCCGTGTTTAGCCAGGTCCAAGAGAACCTCTCCGCCTTCACTTCGCCGGTAGCCGGTCTGCCTTTTGAGGTGGACCAGCTTCTAGCCTCATCCTTGTTCTCGGGCACTCCTAGGTACTCGGCCCCCCTGTACCAGTGCTGATAGTAACCGTTCTTCTGGGATCCCTCGGCGATCGCCAAGCCGCCTACAGCCTCATCGATATCCATGAGAGGAATCCACGTGGTGAGGTAGTTCGGCGTACGGAAGAAGTAATTGTCCTGATGGGCCGGTGTAACTGTCGTGCCTTTCACGCCGCCGACGTTGGAGTAGGAGAGCCGGCCCGGAAGCATTATCCTAATCCCTCTATCCCTGTTCTCGACCCACGAGTAAATCTCCCCACCCAGGAGCTTCTTCAGAAGGCTGACCTGACCGCCCCTCAGGATGAGCTCTCTTATGGAGGGGAGACTGTTGATCTTCTTGACCGCGCCGCCATACCCTAGAGAGAGTTCGTTGCCCGAGGGGACCTTTCCAGACCAGAGTGCCTCTGTGGCCCCGGGGGGCACGAACCCATACGACCTTAGGACGCTGATGATGTCGTTGCTCACGGCCAGAATCTTCTTCCGGCCCAGAGCGCCTCTGAGGAAGACGTAGCCTCTCTCCGAGAGCATTTCATTCAACTTCGCGGGGTCGTCAAGGTGCTTACTGGAATCCTGCAGCCTAGACATCGTCAGTTGCAAGGTAGTGATTGTCAGTGCTCTGAACTATATATGAATTGCAAGAAATGCACGGTGGCATCGGTCTAGGCGCTTTGGGAGGCCTGGGTGGGTTTTTGGTCGACCCTGCCGTGGAGGCTGGCCACGTTGTGGGTGTGGACGTGTGCTCCGACCCTGATGTCAGCGGTCGCGGCTCCGATTACCTCCCCGAACTTGATTATGTGTTCGCCTCGCGCTATCTTGGAGATTGCGAACTTGTGTCCAGGGATCACACCTTCCGTGAGTTTCACTTCGAGCTCCAATTCCCCCCTCGCGAGCCTCACCTTCTCCCCTGCTTGAAGCGTCCTGAGGGCGGTCGCCACGTTGTCTTTTTCGCTTATGATGACGGCGCTGGGCCTCTCCGGTTTCAACCTGGCTCAACTCAGGGACAGAATTCAAGGGCGGGCCTGGAGAGCGGCACTCCGCCGATTATCTGCCCTCCCTCTTGGTGACCCAGTCGCTCAGACTTCGTACGAGCGCCCGAGGCGGTGCGTACCAGGCTCGAGAAGAGCTTCTTCGCCGACCTATCGAAGGTATCCTCTCCCTCAAGTATCGCACCAGCGTTGAAGTCCATGTCCTCCTTCATGTTCCTGTAGGTCTGGGGGTTCGCGCAGACCTTCAGTAGGGGCGCGACGATGTTCCCGTTCGCCGAGCCTCGCCCCGTCGTGAAGATCGTGAGCTGGGCGCCACCAGCAGCGAAGTCGGTGGGCTCCCCGTCAGCTTCGAACCCATAGTGCCGCAGGTTCTTGGCCACGAGGCCGTCGACTATGTACCAACCGGGCCTCTTCGGATACTCACCCGGCTGCAGGAGACCTTGCAACTTGCGATGACCTGTCTTCGTAAGCGCTCCGAGTGACTTTTCCTCGATGGTGGTCAACCCTCCGTTCACATTCCCGGGGGACATCATGGTGTGCCCGGACCCGAAGCGCGTCTCGAACTCCGATACCGAATCCCCGATGAGCTTCGAGACCCTCCTTCCCAACTCTGGGGTCACGGACCTCTCTCGGATTAGGTGCTCGCAACCAGCCAACTCCGTCAGCTCGCTGGTCAGGATGCTGCCCCCGGCATCGATCAACCTGTCCGCCACCATGCCCACTAGCGGATTGGCGGAAAGGGCCGACGTGGCGTCGGAGCCACCGCACTTGAGCCCTATGGTCAGCTTTGAGATGGCGTGCTGCGTGCGTTCGAGCGGAATCCCCTTCTGCATCCGCTTCGCGGCCTCGACGCACTTCTCGATGGTGGAGCGCGTCCCCCCGGCCCCTTGTATCG
This sequence comes from Nitrososphaerota archaeon, assembly GCA_027886885.1. Taxonomy (GTDB): domain Archaea; phylum Thermoproteota; class Nitrososphaeria; order Nitrososphaerales; family Gagatemarchaeaceae; genus Gagatemarchaeum. The sequence goes on from JAPCJP010000010.1 coordinate 6,590, forward strand.
TCATGACCTCGGCCTCCTTGCCGCTCTTCCTGATGCCCTCTGCGACCTTGGAGGGAGAGCCTGTCTCGCACCCTAGCCCCACCACCACGGCAGCGGCGACGTTCGGGTTGCGACCCAAGCCCACGAGCATGTCAGTGTCCTCGTTCTTGAGCATGCTATAGCAGCTGAACCAGCCCAGGGCAATCCCTCCGCGTACTTTGCTCGCCACCTGCTCCGAGACGAAGCGCGCACAGTCCACTGTATAGATGATCGCCACATGATTCCTCGCGCCGACCCGGCCATCGGGCCTCTCGTAGCCCAAGAAGGTCTCCTCAGGCATGTTGGTTGGAGGCGTACGCCCTTCCCAGATAAAGGTGGTTGTGACGATGATGAATGGGTCGAAGACGCCAGCTCAGGGTGCCCGGGGGGCAGGTCTTGTCAGGGAGCAAGAGCCTGGTCAATGTCCGCGATGAGGTCGTCGACATCCTCGATCCCGGTCGAGTAGCGAACCAGGGCATCTGGGATCCCCATGGCCGCCCTGTCCTTGGGACTGACCTCCACATGACTCGTCGTGGCCGGAGAGCCCACGGTGGTCTCCACGGAGCCCAGGTTCGCGGCTCTGTGGGCGAACTTTAGGCGGTTGAGGAAACGCTTGACGTTCTGGAAATCTCCTTTCAGCGCGAAGCTCATGACCCCTCCGTAGCCTCCCGGCATCTGTCTCTTCGCTATCTCGTGCTGAGGATGCGATTCAAGGCCGGGATAGTTGACGGTTGCGACTTCCGACTTGCCCTCCAGGTGCCGAGCTATCCTCATGGCGCTCGCATTTTGGCGCTCGACCCTCAGCTGGAGCGTCTTCATGCCGCGGATGAGAAGGTAGGCGGCGAAGGGGTCCAGTGCTGCACCTGTGATCTCCCTGTAATGGAATATCTTCTTGACCAGGTCCTTAGGGCCGCAGACGATGCCGCCCAGTACGTCCCCGTGGCCGCCTAGGAACTTGGAGGCGCTGTGGACGACCAGGTCCGACCCTAGTTCGATCGGTTTCTGATTCACGGGGGTCGCAAAGGTATTGTCCGTAACTACGATGGCTCCCACCTTGTGCGCCGCCTCTGCCATGCGCTTGATATCGACCACCTTGAGCGTGGGGTTGGTGGGCGTCTCGAGATAGACCATCTTGCACCCTGCTCGGATCTCCCTCTCGATCTGGTCACCGTTTGATGTGTCGCACAGGGCGACGTCCATCTTCAGTTTGGGTAGGAACTCCCTGAAGAGCTGGTTCGTTCCTCCGTAGGTATCCTTGATGGTAACTATCCGCTCGCCTGGCAAGACGAGGCCGAAGATGGTGTTGCTGATTGCGCCCATCCCTGAGGCGAAGGACGTTGCAGCCTCGGCTCCCTCCAGGATTCTGACCTTCTCTTCGAAGGCGGCAAAGGTGGGATTGGTCGTCCTGCTGTAGATGTACCCCTCCTTCTTGCCCAGCGCGACGTCCAACCAGTCATCGACATCGTCGTATGTGAATGCGATGGACTGCACTATCGGGACCTGGGTCGCCCCCTTAGCTAGTGAATCATCCTCTCCCGCCCAGAGCGACTTCGTTCCCATGCCTGCCTCTGAGAAGTTCCTCTTCATTATCGCAAGGTGCGAGGACAGGGTATTAGAGGTTAGAGACGGGCAGGCGGATTAGTTGAACTCTTTTCTTTCGAAAAGTATCAGGCCTAGCATGGAGGACACGATGAAGTAGGCAGCCATTATGGCCAAGCCCTCCGGAATTGATGCCACGTATGTGGTGAAGCCAGCCCTTGTGATAGTGGTGGGATACGGCGACGTGAACACGTCCATGATTATGCTCGCCCCGTAGCTGAGGATGTACCACGGCTCCGTGTTCGTGAGGCCCTCGATGAGCGCCGAGATTAGACTAAATCCGACGATGAGCAGTAGGAACGAGACGAGTATGGCATAGGAGCTCGTCTTGAACAGAGAGCTGAACATGAAAGTGAAGCCGAGCACCGCAAGGAGATAGAACCAGGCGAACAGAAACGATTCCCCGAACTGAGACGGGATATTAGCGCCGAAGTAGAAGAGTCCATTCGCAACAGCGATTGCGAGATACACCACAAGAACGACCGTGGCAGCGGTAAAAGAAGCGAGGAACTTGCCGATGTAGATCGATGACCTCCTTATGGGATTGGGAACGGTGAAGTATCCGGTCTTGTTCTGGAACTCTGCAGCTATGCCGTCACCCCCGAAGAATATGCCGGATATCACGGTCAAAAATGAGGCGAACGTGCCCCACCAAGTGGAATAGAAGTCAATGGTCGTGGCGCCTGAGCCCACCATGCTCCCCGGCCTGTAGTAGGCTACGAGGACTGTCAGGAGAGCGCTGATGATCAACACGATTGCGAGCATGATGACAAACCTTCTGGACCTCAGGTAGTCCAGAAGCGTGTACTTCATAGTCACACCCACCTGCACGAGGCTCCCGGGCACGGTGTTTGCGGCGTGGGGTTGGTCGTTGCTCATTGTTATCACAATGTCGCCTTGATCAGATTGAGATAGACGTCTTCGAGAGCAGAAGCCGCGGGTCTATAGCTGAGGACGGGAACGTTCAATCCTAGGAGGTCTGTGAGTATGCGGGCCTGCGTATCCTGGCTGCCCTGGAACTTGATCCTGAGGTTCCTGTCGTCCATGCTCTCCGCCCCGGTTACCCCTGAGAGGTTCGATATGCGGGTGATTATGGAGGGGTCGACCGACTTCAATAGGCCCACCTCGACGATGTTATCGCTACCTGAGAACTTCTTGGTTACGTTGGAGATCGTGTCGTAGACGAGGAGCTTGCCATGGTCGATCATCGCGACCTCGTCGCATACCTCGGAGACCTCGCTGAGGATGTGGGAGCTCATGAACACAAGGCGGTCCTGTTTCTTGAGCGATTTCACTATGTCCCGCACTTCGCTCATGCCTCGCGGGTCCAGGCCCGTGCTCGGCTCGTCGAGCAGGAGTATGGTAGGGTTGCTTAGGAGAGCCGAGGCTATGCATATCCTTTGCTTCATGCCTTTTGAAAACTTGCCAGTGCGTTTATCGATCCACTCGCCCATTCGTACCTCTTCTACAGCGTCGGCTATCCGCTTCTCGCGTTCCGCTCTCGGGACTCCGCGGATGTCCGCGATCATTCTGAGGCCCTCCCTCGGGGTCAGCGATGGGTAGATTTCTGGCGTCTCGATGAG
>JAPCJP010000010.1:9889-59431 GCA_027886885.1 Nitrososphaerota archaeon
GTTCTACTGGCCTATTCCTAGGGTGTTGCCGATGCCGGCAACGAGGACAGTGTCTCCTTCCTTCGTCCTCTCTTCGATTACTTTCTGTACGAGCAGGATGGCCTTATCGACGGCCTCGGCCAGCTCCTTCTTCATGACCGTCAGGGTCTCGACGTCTCCCTCTTTGATTAGCACGGCGTAGATCGGTATGTTGTGCTTGGTCGAGATCGCCTCTATTTCGAATTTCTCGACGCCTATGCCACCTATGGCCGCTCCGACCCCTTGGGCAATCTCGCCGGAGCGCTCTCCCTCGAACCGCTGAGCGGCGTCGACCATCACGATGGCGTTCAAAGAGACGCCCATGTCCTCCACGAGCCTCTGTATCCCTGAGTGGGGCTCGCCGACATAGGCCATCGGTCCCTCCGCCTTTAGCACGTAAACTGACCGTCCCTTGTACTCGGTCTTGGCCATCACAGTGTCCTTCGCAATCTTCTGCGTTGGCGCACCATTGATCATCCTGGATGCCAGCAAAGGTCCCACGCCGTCTCCGATAGGCTGGACGTGCTCGAAGGCGCTCGTCGCCTTTGCGAGTGCGTCAGCCTGCTCCATTATCTGGGGCAGGACCATTTGGAGCTGGAAAATTGAAATGTAGGAGTTAGTCTTCTTGCTCGAGAGATAGTAGTGCCTCACGACCTTGTGGATGATGTTGAGCGCGCTTGATATTTCGACGAGGCTCGAGGCGACCGATATCTTGACCGGGTCGTCTGTACCTAGCAGCAGCTGGACCTCAGCCCGCACGCGTTCCTCTCCGGTCTTGGTGACGTGCTCCAGCTTGCTCACCAGTCCGCTGGGGTCCATCGAGACAGGCATGATGGTCACATACTCTAGGAACTGCGGAAGACGCTCCGCGATGCCCGAGCCGACCTTCCCGATCGAGGTGAAGTAATCGGTCGTCTGCCTGACGGCGCCGTCCTTCATCTGGCTAAGCCGCTTGAGGGAACGGTTGACGCTGGTCTCAGCGATGAAGAACTGTATCCTCTGGCCGTATAGCATGAAGACCGCAAAGAAACCGTAGGTGATGAAAGTCACGATGTTTGTAGCTGACAAACCAGAAAGGAGGCTGGTGGGGTTGGCAGACAAACGAAACCGATTAAACTTCCAAACCCTTGGTTATATAACTATATTGATACCGATATAGTGTTCAGGTCTACTTCCGCGACCGGAGCCACGCGGTCACTTTAGCGGCACGTAGAGGCTCGAACGGCTCGCGCCGATTCCCGGGGTCCCGTGGACCACCTTCTTGTTCGTGATCACGTATTCGCCCAGATAGTGTCCTATCATGTCGGGCTTGACCTCGAGCGCGACGAACTCCTTGCCTGAGTAGACGCTGACCTTCGCCCCGACCATGACGGGGAGGATTATCATGTCTCGGGCGTGGGTCTTGATGGCATTCTCCAGCTTTCCATCTTTCTGGGAGCGTATGTCCTCGAGGAGCTTCCTCTTGTCCTCGGAGATTCCCCTGTTGAGCGAGCGCCTGGCCCTCGAAGGCAGGAGCTGTAGTATGGCCTCGGTGGACATCGAGTTCAGCTGGTCCAAGGTGTAGCCTCTGTACCTGAATTCCTTCGGCATGGTCTACTTTCGCACCTCCGTGCTGGCTCTGGCCAGTCTCGATCTCCCGGTCTTCCTAGGGGCGATGAGACCGACCTTCCTGCCGGGTGGAGCGTTGCGGGATGTGCTGGTGGACTTGCCCGGGTGCTGGTGCCTGCCTCCGCCGAAGGGGTGGTACACCACAGCCATGGCAATGCCTCTCATCCTTGGGTACGGCTTTCCGGAGGCCTGCATCGCGTGGTGCCTGGGTCCTGCCCGCAGGAAGGGCTTCTCGAGCCTCCCTCCGCCTGCAATCTCACCGATCGTAGCCTTGCACCTCTCGTCGACCAGGATGCTCTTTCCGGATGGTAACCTGATTATCGCCTTCCCGTTGCCCTTGGAGAAGAGCGTGGCCGCACCGCCTGAAGCGCGAACGAGCTTGCCTCCATCACCGACTCTGAGCTCGATGTTTGAGATCCTAGTGCCTTCGGGGATGCTCAGGAGTGGGAGTATATTGCCGAGGGAAGCCGTTGCTGACGACCCGAGAGAAATGCTGCTCCCGACCGCGAGGCCGTTGACCGCTGGGACGTAGGCGAAGCTTCCGGGACTGTACTCGAGCTGAGCGACAGGAGCGCTGCGACCCCTCTCGTCGAGGATGGCCCGGACGAGGAGCTTGTGCGCGCCGTCTGATGAGATGTTTGGATACCGCACAGGGGCGATCTTCCCCTTTGAAGAGACACGGAACTGGATTCCGCCCTTTCCGCGCCTGCGCTGCATAATTCGTTTGCCCATGTTATCGCTACACTAGTCCTAGTTTCGTCGCCAGTTCCGCCGCGGAGTTTTCTTCGTCCAAGCGCACGAAGGCCTTCTTCCCGACAAGTGTCCGGGTGGTGTTGACACTCGTGACGGTTACCTCGTATAGAGCCTCCACTGCCTTGGCTATCTGGGTCTTGGATGCGCTGTCGGCGACGATGAAGCAGAGCTTGTTCTCGCGCTCTATCTGCTCGAACGTCCGTTCTGTGATGTACGGCCTGACCACTACCTTCTGAGCGTCCTCGAGCCTCATGCTGTCACTCACCGGCCTCCTTGCTGCCGCCTCTCGATGCGAGCATGTCGAGGGAAGATGCCGTCCACAACGTGAGCCGGCCCCCCACGCCCGCAGGTGCGAGATGGAGTACGCTGACGCTGTCCACAGGAACCACCTTCACGCCAGGAATCGAATCGGCAGCCTTCCCGATACCCCTGTCATTGCTTACCACGATCAGCGGGCCCACGCGCTCCTTGTAGGCGCGCCCGCGCATCCTCGCCTTTCCAGATTGCCGCTTCACGCCACCGTATAGGCGCTTCAATTCGTCAGAAAGCCCGAGCTTCTGGAGGAAAGAGTCGAGCTCTGCGGTCTTCGATACAGCCTCTACGTCGTCTGTCACGACCAGCGGAAACTTCAGCGCGCCGACCCTGTGTCCTCTCTCGGCTACCGCTTCGGCGTTCCCAGTGAACGCTATGGCTGCGTCGAGTGCGACCCCCTTCTCCTTCCTGTTTATCTTCTGATAGATTGACTTCTCGGAACGTGGCGGGTGCGGGAGCCTTCCTCCTACGACGCTGGCCACTCCGGCGGCCTGCCCAGACCTTCTACTCCGCTCTCCCTTTACACGAGGAATCCTCGATATGCCTCTGCCGGTTGGCGGGTGACCGCTCTCGGCGCTCGTCTTCTCCCCTGCCATCGGGTCCCTTCCGTATGGCTGAATCCCGTGGGAGTTCAGTATCCAAAATGCCCTCTTCACCAGGTCGGCCCTCAGCTGGCCCGAAAAGACCTCAGGAAGGTCGACTTGACCCGAGGTTTCACCGTTGAGATCGATTACTGCTACCATGACTATCGGCCTACCCTTGTGCTAAGCTCGATGACCTGCACAGGCGTCGACTTCTTGAGAACCGGTCGAGCCGGTTGCCTGACCATCACCACGCGCCGGTTGCTCCCCGGCACTGTGCCCCGGAGTAGCGCATAGTCGGTCTTCACCTCACCAAAGTGCATGAAGCCTCCCGAAGGCGTCAGAGGAACGTCCTTGGGGTTCGAGATGGAGAGGATTCTCTTGCCGGTCTCAGTCCTCTGGTGGAATCCGCGTTGTCCTGCTCTGGCCACTGTGTACATCACCGCGGCCGGGTGCCACGGACCGATGACTCCGACCTCCCTGACGCTCTTTCTCGACTTGTGCTGCTTTCGCTTGACACCGAACCTCGTGATCGAGCCCTCGAAACCCTTGCCTTTGGTTATGCCGATAACGTCGACGTATGAACCTGCCTTGAATACCTCAGAGAACTTGATTCCCTTACCGACCAGCTTGGTGATGTAGTCTAATTGTGACGCCTTGTCCCCGCCTCCGATACCGACCTCGAAGATCAGGGGCTCCTTTTGACTAAGACCGCTGTCCCGAGGAAGAATCGATACGACCGCTGCCAGTCTGGTGACACCCGCTAACTTGTCCTTCCAGGCTGCCGCAAACGCCTCAGGCTCGATGGATGTCTTCTTCTTGACACCCTTGGGGAGCGTCTTTGCGTAGACCTCGCCGAGAGCCTTGCCCGCACCATTCTCGCGACCGTAGAGCCTGAGACCGATCACGGAGGCGTCCGGAACGGCCAGGATGCTAGTAGGATTGAACAGAGGCTTTCCAAAGTTCGGGGTCTTGTCCCTGTCGTCGACGGTGATGACGTGCATCGTGGCCACCTTGACGGCTGGAAAGCCGAGCAACGTCGGGGTCGCACTGGCGACCTCAGGCCATTTCTGGACCTTTGGAACCATTCGTCCGGCGCGAGCTCTGGGTCTGTATGCAAGGCTACCTCTTCTAGGTGCAGAGTGTTTTCTGTGTCCCAACCCGAGTCGCTTTCCTGCTTGGAGTTTACCCCGATTTTCAGATGGGCTTTAAACTTTCGTTTTTCAAAGCGCCGATTATTTCCAACAGGTACAGGCCGGAACTCATCGCTTCCTCGGTTCTCACAGTTAGAGTCTGCTGCTCCGGGTAGAGATTGACGACAAAGGGGACCCTCTGCTTGAGATTCTTGATCAGGTCGAGAAGGCCTCTGCTGGGGGACCCGAAGATCATCATCACGCCCCTTGACCGGTCGATGGCGTCGTGAATCGGACCTATCGTCGTGCCGAGAGGGGTCCCGTACCTGGAGGTGGCTATCTTGAGGTTGAAGCGGGAGTCGGACAACATCTCATCGACGCCCTTGACCTCGACGGTGTAACCCCAATACTCGCCGGTCTGGGATCTCTCCGTCAGGACCCCCTCGAGCGGTCGGACTGATGTAACCCTCGTAGTAACCCGCTTGTTCGGAGCAACCTTGAATCTCAACCCCAGCGGTTGATCCAGGCCGACGTCCACAGAGAGGCCGTCAGTAAGAACGACGCCCTCGCGGAATTCCCCGATGCGCAGCTTCTCGAGCTTGACCTTCGGCTTGTGGGACGGGATCCTGAGCGGGGGAAGCAGGCCGGCAAACTTGAGGGAATCGTCCATGGGGAAAACGCGCCTCCGGAGATACTGTGGTGTCTCCAGGTATTCCAGAATCCTCTTTATGAGTGCGGACTCCCCTCGCCCCCTCTGGTCTCGGAAGACCTGTATGGTGTCCACTCCGAACACAGAGCAAGTCCGAGCGATAAGCCCGAGCTTCGCGGTCTTGTCCCTGAGAGAGTCGCTGTGCTCCTCCAATACCGTGTCTGGGAACGCGACGGATAGCGCCCTTCTCGAATCAGTCAAGATACGCGACCAGCCTCTGCAAACTGGTTTGCCGTCGTTTTCATGCCCTTAAAAGGAGCGTCAGCGTCCCTGACCAGCAAGGAGCGCTCCGGCCATGGCTGACATGGAGAAGATAGAATACGAGCTCAGAGGTAAGACCCTGAAGATCTACCTCTACATGCTGAAGCAGGGCAAGCCGGTGGGGGTGAGGGAGGTCCAGCGGGAGCTAGGGCTGTCGAGCCCCAGCGTTGCCTTTCATCATCTGGAGAAGTTGATGAGGCTGAAAGTTGTCGAGCAGGACGCATCGGACGACTATGTCATCGCCAAGAAGGTCGACCCAGGGATATTGCAAGCGTTCGTGAACGTTGGGAGGTTCAGCGTTCCCAGGGTCGGCTTCTATGCCGCTTTCTTCACCACGGTTGCCGTCGCGTACTTTGCCTACAACTTGAGCGGTCTGGACGTCTACGCTCTCATCGGGACCGCCGGGGCGGCGGCCGTCTTCTGGTATGAGCTCCTTAGGCTGTGGAGGAGGAAGGCGTTCTAGATGTTAGTATTAAGTATCAAAGCGTCCAGATGTCTCCCATGAAAGGAAGGGAGGTGCTCCTTGGGGCTGGCCTGGGCGTGCTGTCGGCACTAGTATTGGTCGCAATCTTGTCGGGAGTAGGAGCACCTGCCCATCGCATCGACCTCCTGCCGACCACCCAGAACTTGCCAGCCGGGTCCGGGCCCTCGTCACTGGCCGTAGGGACCAGCTCCGCCATCGTGAGTCCGGGCGTGCAGGGCACCGCGACGACCTTCGTCGGGAGCGGAGGGGCTGGTGTGGCCGGTCCCTCACTAATCGGGACGATTTCACCGCTTATCCTGGCAGCTGGGCTAGGCGCCGCCTTCTACGGCTTTTATTCCCGCAGAATCGACTCTGAATGAGTGTCAGCTGACTATGGTCTGGGACTGCTCTCTAAGGAAGGTCAGGAGGTAGTTCGGACCTCCAACGCCTTTGCCCGTAGCTCCTGAGGCCTTCCAACCCACGAACGTCTGCGCCCCAGGCCAAGCCCCGGTGGTCGCCCCGCCCTTCCTGTTCGCGTACACTACCCCGAATTGGATCTCGTCCAGGAACCTCCGGACCTCGGCCTTGTCCTCGCTGAATATCCCAGCCGTCAGGCCGTATTCGGTGTCGTTCGCCTTGTCGAGGGCCTCATCCAAGGTCTTGAACTCGTCCACCACGAGGAATGGCACGAAGAGTTCCTGCTTGAAGAGCTTGTGACCTCTCGGGAGGTCGGTCACGACGGTGGGTTCGACGTAGTAACCTCTACCATAGGTGCCCTTCTTGAGGACCTTGCCGCCGAAGAAGATACGGCCCTTCTTTTTTGCACTCACTACTGCGTCCTCGAAGGTGCGGACCGCGCTTTCGTTTATCAGGGGTCCCATGAAGGCCTCCTTGGTCCTCGGGTCCGTGACGGTGACTTCCTTGAGCCGGTCCTTTAACAGAGCTAGGAACTCCTTCTTGACCGAGCGCTGGACGTAGACACGGGACGCCGCGCTGCATTTCTGCCCGCAGTACCCGTAGGCGGCGCGCACCACGCCCTCGACCGCTTTCTTCATGTCGGCCTTTTCCGTTATTATCGCGGGATTCTTACTGCCGAGCTCCATGACCACCGGCTTGATGAACGGTTGGCTGTGCTGGAACTCGTGGTAGAGCCTCATGCCGACATCCATCGAACCTGTGAACGCCAGGCCCCCGACCCTGGGATTCTTTGTGAACTCCTTCTCGTAGTTTGCCCCCGGCCCCGTCACGTAGTTGACCGCACCAGCCGGCACTCCGGCATCTCTGTAGACGGAGTATAGCATGAACCCCGTCAATGCCGCCGCGCTCGTGGGCTTGAGGATCACGGTGTTGCCCGTGATCAGCGCGCCGCTGGACATTCCATTCGCCAGCATGAAGGGGAAGTTGAAGGGCGATATTACCGGCCAGACGCCATAGGGTTTCATGACCATGGTGCCGTGTTCACCGGGTCCTCCCTCTTCCATTTCCTTGATGTATCCATGGTTGTCGTCCATCGACTTTGCAAAGACCTTAATCGCGTCCATCGACTCCCATGCCTCGGCGAGGGCCTCGGTCCGGTTCTTCCCGACCTCGTAGGTTATCGCCGCGGCGATGTCGAACTTCCTCTCGTCCATCAGTTGCGCCGTTCTGCGCAATATCCTCACCCGCTCCTTCCAGGGGGTCCGACTCCAGGCTGGGAACGCCCTGCTGGCTGCGTTTATGGCTGCCCTGGCGTGCTTCTTGGTGCCGACGGGGAAGTAACCCACCACCAGAGACGTATCGATCGGACTGCGGACAGCAAACTCCCCATCCTTTGAGGAGACGTTCTTTCCGTCGATCTGCATTTCGTAGTGCTTTCCCAGGTTCTTGGAGAGCTTCTTTATCGCAGCTTCGTACTTCGGGTGAATGCTCTCGTCAGCAAAGAGGGTCACATAGGTAATCTTGGTCCCTTGAGTTACCGACATGACAAGTTGGCCGGCCGAACTCTACTTAATCTTTCCCATGGACCGGGGCGACCGTGCTCAATCCGGGCGCTTCTCGGGAAATCGAGACGTCGAATACTCGGGAGAAGCTCTCGATCACCTGACCTTTCACCGAGTCGAAATCGAACCTGCTGCCCGCGAGCCTCTCCATCGAGGTGATGGTGTCGGGGTCGAGGCCGCAGGGTCTTATCAGCTGGAAGTATTCCAGGTCGGTATTGACGTTGAGAGCGAAGCCATGGTAGGTGACCCAGTTGGTCACGGCCACGCCTATCGAGGCGAGCTTCTTGTCTCCTACCCAGACACCAGGGTGCCCCTCTTTCCGCCCCCCCTTGATCGAGAACGCACCCACCGCGTCGATGAGGACCTGCTCGAGCTTCCACACGAACCTCTTGACATCCGGAACATGCATCTTGGTGATGGGATACCCGACCAGTTGGCCGGGGCCGTGATAGGTCGCATCACCGCCTCGTTCCACCTGGAAGACCGGGATGCGGAGGTCGCGGCTCAGGTTCTCCGCCGAAGTCTTCCTGCCGAGGGTCACCACGTGGTCGTGTTCGACCAGTATCAATGTATCCTGCACGCGACCGAGCGACCTCGCCTCCACAAGCTGCTTCTGAAGCTCCCAGACCTCTGGATACGGCCTGCGGCCGAGGTCGAGGAGAGAGACGCTCATATCGACTTCAGCTGGTGGATCGGCTTCCCCGATGCAGACTCGGCGGCCTCCATTATGGCTTCTGGCAGGGTAGGGTGCGGATGGATCGTGAGTGCGAGGTCTTCGACGGTTGCCCCCATCTCGATTGCGAGCGCCGCCTCGCTGATGAGGTCCGAGGCCTCGGGGCCAACGATTTGCACGCCAAGCACGACGCCCGTTCCCTCCTCCGAGACTATCCTGACGAAACCGTCGGTCTCTCCTGCCGCCAACGCCCTTCCCAGCGCCGCGAAGGAAATCCGGCTCCTCTTCGCTTTGTAACCCGCCTCGACGGCCTGCTTCTCAGTGAGGCCGACGCCCGATATCTCGGGATCCGTGAATATTGCCCAGGGGATGCTCTTCCACTCCGCGACCGTCGGGAGCCCCGCGATGGCCTCGGCGGCGACGATCCCTTCCTTCTGGGCCTTGTGCGCAAGCAGCGGGGGCCCTCTCACGTCGCCGATGGCGAAGACCCCATCGACGGTGGTCATCATGCGGTTATCAGTCTTGATGAATCCCTTTGGGTCAGTCTCGATGCCGAGCCGCTGGAGATTGAGGCCCTGAGTGACCGGCCTCCTTCCGACGCTCACCAGGAGGAGGTCAGCCTGAACGACCTCGGTCCCTTGGCCCGACTCTACGGTGGCCTTGACCCCGTCGGCGTCCTTGCTAATCGAAGTGACCTTCGCGCCGAGCCTGATCTTTGCACCCCGCCGCTCCAGGCTGCGTTGGGCGAATCGGACAAGGTCGGGCTCGGTGCCGGGCAGCAGCTGTTCGGTCAACTCCACTATGGAGATCTGGCTACCGAGCCTCTGGTACATGCTGGCGATCTCCATCCCAATGTATCCGCCCCCGACCACTAGGAGGCGCTTTGGGAGGGCCTTCAGATCCAGAGCTTCCCGAGACCCGACTATCTGCCTGCCGTCGAACTCCAGCCCAGGGAGCTGGATGGTCGAGGAACCCGTCGCAATGACGACATTCTTGGCCGAGAGCTCTTCTTTGCTACCATCCGGGGTCGTGACTATAACCCTGTTCTTCTCGACTAGCTCTGCCTCACCCTTTAGCACCTGAACCTTGTACCCTTGGCAGAGGGAGGCAACGCCCGCCTCCAGTGAGCTGACCACACCAGATTTCCAGGACTGCATCTCCGAAAAATCCACGCGCAACCCGTCGGCGTGGATCCCGAACCTCGCCCCGTCGTGGACCTTGTCGAAGGCCTTGGCGACGGAGATGATGGCTTTCGAAGGTATGCAACCGGCGATGAGACACTCTCCGCCGAGCCGCGCCTTCTCGACGAGTATGACCTTCTTCCCAAGCTGCGACGCTCGAATCGCGCAGACGTAACCCCCGATTCCCCCTCCGACGACGACCAGGTCGCTCTCTTTCATCGCGGAAACCAAGCGGGCCGATTCTGAAACCTCCTTAAAGGTTCCTAGGAGATGGGGCCGAAAACGTCACTCATCGGACGTAGGTGAGCCAGGGCTTGTACTTCTCTATCTTCCCGCGAATCGCGTCCATGTACAGCCCCTGGATCTTCTTCGTTATTGGGTAGGTGCCATTGCCTATGGTCCTCGAGTCCACCTCCCTGATGGGGGCGACGTTGGTGGCGGTCCCCGTGAAGAAGAGCTCGTCCGAGTCGAAGAGCTGGTCCCTGGTGAAGTTCTCCTCGCGAACCTGGATGCCGTCGTCCCGGGCTATCTGCATGACCGAAGCGCGGGTGATTCCTCCGAGAATCCCGGAGTCCATCGTGGGGGTGTAGAGCACCCCGTTCTTGACCCTGAAGATGTTCTCTCCTGAGCCCTCAGCGACGTTCCCACTCAGCGTCAAGAGTATGGCCTCGTCGAAGCCAGCAGCGATTGCGTCCATCTTCGCCAGCGCCGAGTTCGCGTAGTTCGCCGAACACTTCGCCTGTGGAGGTAGGATTCTGCCATCGATACGGGCCCAGCTCGAGATGGTGCACCTTATCCCCTTGTCCATCCCTTCATCCCCCAAATAGGCGCCCCACTCCCAGCAGGCGATGGCGCCCTTGGTCTCGTTCTTGAGCGGATTGACGCCCAACTCCCCGTAGGAGCTGAAGACGATTGGACGGATGTAACACTCCTTCAGGCCGTTCTCCTTCACGAGGTCCACGCAGGCCTTGATGAGCTGGTCTCTGGTGTAGGGAAGGCGCATCCTGTAGATCTTGGACCCTGAGATTAGCCTGTCGACGTGCTGCGGCAGCCCGAAGATCGCAGGTCCATCAGGCGTGGCGTTGCACCGTATGCCCTCGAAGATAGCATAGCCGTAGTGCAGAGCGTGGGTCAGGACGTGTATCTTTGCGTCCTCCCAGGGGACGAACCTCCCATCAAACCAGATGGTCTTGGTAGGCTTCAATTCTCGCTCGACGCTCCACTCCTCGGTCCCGGGATATTTACCTGTGCTCCGGTGGTCAACAACTTCGCCACAGCGGCTCCGACCTCTGACGTTGTGCTCCTCCCTCCTATGTCGGGGGTCACGACCCCCATCTCGAGGGTGGAATTCACGGCGCTCCTGATGGCGGCCGCGGCCTGGGCACAGGAATGGTCTCCGCGGCGGCTGGAGAGCCAGTCGAGCATCATGGAGGTCGATAGTATCATCGCGAGCGGATTCGCAATCCCCTTCCCGGCTATGTCCGGGGCGGCACCGTGGACGGGCTCGAATATCGCGAACTTCTCCCCGATATTCCCCGACGGGGCCAGACCTAGGCCTCCCACCAGCTGGGCGGCTTCGTCGGAGAGTATGTCCCCGTACATGTTGGTCGTGACGATGACATCGAAGCTCTCCGGGTCCCGGATCAGGTTCATCGCGGCGGCGTCAACCAACATCTCGCTGAAGGAGACCGAGGGGTGCTGCACGGCCACTTCCCTGCACACCTGGGCGAAGAGCCCGTCGCTCTTCCTCAGGACGTTGGCCTTGTGCACGGCAACCACCTTGTTGGAGTGCTTCCGTTGCTCGACGAGCGCGAAGGCGTGTTTCGCGATTCTCTCGGAAGCCTTCCTGGTTATTGTGCGCAGTGCGACCACCCCTCCCTCGAACTCGAACTCCATGCCCCGGTAGAGGCACTCGGTGTTCTCACGGACGATCACAAAGTCGATCGCCGGCTTTAGAGAAGGGACTCGGGGCATGGTCTTGGAGGGCCTTATGTTCGCGTAGAGGTCGAGCATTTGCCTGATCTTCACTATCACGTCCGCTGCGGTCTCACCCACCGGCGCCTTGAGGCACACATCGGAGCCCTCGATGGTCGCGAGCGAGGAGTCCGGGAGCGCCTGTCCGGTCCTCTTCTTGCACAGGTCTCCTGCTGGTGATGGCCGAAAGTCGAACTCGACCCCGAAACCTGGCTTTAGCGCGTTGAGGACGGAGACCGAGGCAGCCGAGACCTCCGGTCCTATCCCATCGCCTTCCATGAGCGCGACCGCGTATTTGGTCAACCATGCATCATCTCTTGTGCTTGGCAGGAGGCTCCTAGCTTGGCGCTTCCATCAGCTTCTGTCTCAGACGCTCGCGGACGTATCCCAGGAAGCCGCCCCTCTTCATCTGCTCTATGGCCGCGTCCGAAGCCTCGATCGGGTATTCGATGTCGCGGCTGAGGTTTCTGAGGTTCCTGATCTGAAGGTCCAAGAGGAGCTCATCTCCCTCTTGGATGGAGCTCGTGTCGGCCACCTGGATGGGCAAGAGCCCGTTGTTCAAGCAGTTTCTGTAGAAGATGTCTGGGAAGGACTGCGCCACCACTGCGACGACGTTGTTGTACTTGATCGCATAGACGGCCTGCTCGCGTGAGCTCCCGCATCCGAAGTTATTCGCGGCCACCACGACGCTCTCTTTGGAAGCGCGGCAGGCCGACTTGAACGTGGGGTCGTAGTACTCGAAGGCGTGGTCCGCGAAGAACTGCTTGTCCCAGCTCTCCTGTAGGAGATATGCGGGGATGATGTAGTCGGTGTTGATGTCGTCCCCGAATTTCCTCGCGACCTTGCCCCTGACTTGCAAAGCTCACTCCCCCAGATACGGCCTCGGGTCTGCGATTCTACCCTCCAGAGCGGTGGCCGCAGCGACCGCTGGGGAGCCGAGGTAGATGAAAGCCTCTGGTGAGCCCATCCTTCCCTTGTAGTTGCGGTTGCTCGTGCTGAGGCACCTGTCCCCGGGCGCGAGTATGCCCATGTGCTTCCCGAAACACGGACCGCAGTTCGACGACTCGATGTTGGCCCCGCTCTCGGCGATGGTGTTCAGTATGCCGTTCGCCATCGCCCAGTTGTAGACCTTGCGGCTCGCCGGTATTACGATCAAGTTGACGTCCCTGTGCACCTTCCTCCCCTTCAGGATCTTGGCTGCCACCTCGAGGTCGCTCCGGCGAGCGTTGGCGCATGACCCAAGGAAGACCATATTGATCGGGTCGCTGACCTGGGAGACCGGTTTGGCGTTCGCGGGAGAGTGCGGCAGGGAGACCGTGGGTTCGACCGCGGAGGCGTCGATGTCCACCGTCTGCGAGTAGACCGCGTCCGGGTCGCTCCTCGCGATGGCGGCTTTCTCGTCCGGGGATAGGGACCCGCTCCTGCCCTGGACGGCTGCGGTGACATACTCCATCGTTGTCTCGTCCGGGTTGATTATCGCAGTCCTCGCGCTCATCTCCACGGAGAGGTTGCAGATCGTGAAACGGCCGTCCATCGCCATGGAGTCGATGGTCGGACCCGTGTATTCCGCGACGCGCTTGGAGCACCCGCCCTCCCCCATGCGTCCCAGCACGTGCAGGACCAGGTCCTTGGGGTAGACGCCCCTCTGGAGGGCCCCTTTGACATTGAATCGCACGGACTCGGGCACCGTGAACGAGTAGAGCTCACCGGTTGCTAGCAGGTTCTCTCCTTCGGTAGTGCCTATGCCGAAGGCGAGGGCACCCAGAGCACCCTGTGTGCAGGTGTGGGAATCGGTGGCCACTGCGATCTCTCCGGGAAGGACGAAGCCATCCTCGGATGCGATAGTGTGCTCGATGCCGTCACCCTCCTTGTACATCATTAGACCTTGTTGCTTGGCAAAATCACCCATCAGCTTTATCCCGCTGCTCACCATTATGGAACACGAAGGGACGGTGTGGTCCGGCATGAAGGCCACCCTGGAGGGGTCGAAGACCTTCATCTTCTTGCCGCTCTGCTCGAAGACGTCGGCGAAATCTTTCTGGAAGTTCAGGATCGCCGGAGGACCGATCACCTCGTTGAAGTAGAGCTTGTCTACCGGTAGTGCTGTGACCACCTCGCCCGCCACGACCTTTCGGCCGAGTGCGCGCGAGACTATCTTCTCTGTTATCGTCGATCCCAAGGCGCTAGACGCCCTCCATGTTCCCTGTAGCCCCCTCGGATACGAGCGACTTCTTGTCGAGCTTCTTGGCTAGCAGCACGTTGGTCCCCGCGACTATTGCCTCGACGCTGGCCACCACGATGTCTCTCTTCATACCCCTGCCCGAAGCCTCGTTCCCGCTGTCGTCCTCTACCCTGACGGTGACGTCGGCAACCGCGTTAGAGTCCCCGGTGAGTGCCTCCAGGCGGTAGTCCTTGAGGTGGACGGTTTCGATGTTGCTGAATATCTTTTGTATAGCGTTCACCGCTGCGTCTACGGCGCCGGCACCCACCTCGGTCGCCTCATACAGGTGGCCGCGTACCAGGAGCTTCACCGTGGCCGTCGGGAGCCTCTTGATGCCCGTCACGACCTCGAGCCCCTCGAGCTCCACGAGCTCGTTCTTCTCTGCGGTGCCCCCGCCCATTATCTGGACGGCGACCTGGTAGAGGTCCGAATCCGTCACGGTGGCGCCCTTGTCCCCCATCTCCTTGACCCTGTCCACTATGAGCCGCAGACTGTCCTCCTTTGGCTTCAGTCCCATACCGCGAAGCTGAGCCGAGATGCCGTGACGCCCCGCGTGCTTGCCTGCCTGGAGCCACCTCGTCCTGCCGACCATCGATGGGTCAAAGGGCTCGTAGGTCGAGGGGTTCTCCAGCAGCCCATGGGTGTGAATTCCCGACTCGTGGCCGAACGCGTTCTCGCCGATTATCGCCTTGTTCGGCTGGATGGGCACGCCGGTCAGCCTGTTGACCAGGCGAGAGGTCTCGTAGAGGAGCTGATAGTTGATGTTCGTGCGGAACCCGTAGAGGTTGTGACAAGCCATGACGAACTCCTCGAGAGAGGTGTTGCCCGACCGTTCGCCTATCCCGTTTATGGTAACGTGCGCCTGGTCTGCGCCGGCCACGACGCCGGCGAGGCTGTTCGCTACGGCGAGCCCGTAGTCGTTGTGGCAGTGCATGCTAATCATGATGTCGGACACCGAGCGCGCAGCCTTGACGTACTCGACGGCCAGTTGCGGCGTGGCGATTCCCACAGTGTCAGGGATATCGAAGCGGTCTGCTCCGGCGTCCGAGACCGCCTTGACGACCTGCTTGTAGAACTCCATGTCGGTCCTCGTGGCATCCATGGCGGAGAATTCTACCTTCACCCCGAAGCCCTTGGCATACCTCACCGCATCCGCCGATTTTTTCAGCATCTCCTCTCTGGTGAGGTGGAACTGGTGCTTCAGGTGTATGTCGGAGGAAGAGAGGAAGACGTGAATTCCGTTGACCCCACAGGATATGGCCGAGTCGATGTCGACGTTCTCCGCACGTGCGAGACCACTGACCTCCGCTCTTAGGCCGGCCCTGGATATCTCGCGGATTGCCTCTTGCTCTCCTTTGGAGGAGATGGGAAAACCCGCCTCTATGACGTCCACGCCCAAGCGGTCGAGCGCCTTGGCAATCTCGAGCTTCTCCTGCGGATTCAGTGAAACGCCTGGCGTCTGCTCCCCGTCTCGGAGGGTCGTGTCCAGAACTCGAATCGTGCGGTCTGTCAACGCTGGACCTCCTTCGGTAGAGCGGCGACCCCGGTCCTTGCTATGTCCAGCACGTTGGCGCTCCCGAGACCGGAGACAAAGTCATCGATTTGCTGTGCGCTGCCGACGACCTCGACGACCGCGGAGTGGGCCGACGAGTCCACTATCCTGGCGGAGTGGTTCCTCTGGACTTCGGCGAGGGAGACCCGGTCCGTGTTTATCTTCACCAGCGCGAGCTCCCGTGAGTCCATCTCCTCGGGCCCGTAGGTGTGGGCCTCCAGGACGTCGATGACCTTCATCAGCTGGCGGGCAACGTGCTCGACCGCGGCCTCATCACCGCTGACCGTGATGGTCATGCGGCACTCCTCGCCTCCATTGGTCACGCCCAGGGTCAGGCCCTCGATGTTCAGCCTCATGAGGCGCACGATGTGGACGACGCGGAATAGGGCGCCGGGCTTGTTCTCGACCAGCACCGAGAGGACCTTGTTGGACCTCAAAATATAGCCGACTCCTTGGTGGTGCCGTAGACGGTGTCCTTGATGCTCTTTCCGGGGGGCATGAACGGGAAGACATCCTCTTCGTGGGAGACCGGGACCTCTATGACCATGGGGGAATCGCCGGAGATCCCCTCCTTCAGGTTCTTGCGGAACTCGGCCAGCGACCCCACCGTCCTACCTTCTACCCCATAGGCCTCCGCGAGCTTCACGAAGTCGGGGATGTTCTGGAACCTGATCCCGATATAGCGTCGGTTGTACATCAGGCGCTGCCACTGCTCTACCATCCCCAGACTCCTGTCGTTGAGGATCACTGAGACCACCGGCAGGTTGTGCTCGACTGCCGTGGCGAGGGCCTGCTCGGTCATGACGAAGCTACCGTCTCCGTCCAGGTCGACCACGGGTACGTCGGGCCTGGCGAACTTCGCGCCCACCGCGGCGGGTAGACCGAAACCCATGGTCCCCAGTCCAGTCGATGTTATCCAGGTCCGAGGTCTTAGCACCCTGTAATGTATCTCCGCCCACATCTGATGTCGGCCGACGCCGGTGGTGAGAATGGATTCCGGCGGGAGGACCTCGCGCATGGCCTTCACTATCTTGGGGCCCGAGAGCTCCGAGTAGGAGTCCCTATACGCGGGGATGCCCTTCATGGTCTCCCTGACCTCCTCGAGATGCTTCAGCCAAGCGTTGTCGTCGGTCTTCTTGGCAGCCCGCCGGGCGACTGCTTCGAAGAGCATCATGAGGACCTCGTTTGCGTCGCCCAGGATGCTCAGGTCGACCATCTTGTTCTTGTTGAACTCAGTCGGGTCCGCGTCTATGTGGATGA
This sequence comes from Nitrososphaerota archaeon, assembly GCA_027886885.1. GTDB lineage: Archaea > Thermoproteota > Nitrososphaeria > Nitrososphaerales > Gagatemarchaeaceae > Gagatemarchaeum. Next base: position 26,568 of record JAPCJP010000010.1, read on the forward strand.
TCTTCGCTTCGGGAGCGAATTCGTGGAAGTTCCCGGTCGAACGGTCGGAGAAGCGGACGCCCACGGCCAAGAGCAGGTCGCACTCGCTGACGATCTTGTTCGCCTCGGCCCTTCCGTGCATCCCTATGGGACCGACCGAGAGAGGGTTGTCTTCGGGGAACGTGCCCTTGCCCTGGAGGGTGGTGATCACGGGTGCCATCAGGAGCTGGGCTAGGGCGGTGAACGGTTCGGACGCGCCCGCTATGCGAATCCCGCCCCCTCCGAACAATATGGGACGCTGGGCCTTCACCAGCATCTCGGCCGCCCGCTCCACGTCGCGGCTGTCAACCGCGACGCTGGGCCGATAGCCCCTGATCTGCACAGATTCGGGGAAGGTTATCTCAACCTCCTCTTGCTGTACGTCCTTGGGAATGTCCAGGAGCACGGGGCCGGGCCGTCCCGTCTGGGCGATGAAGAAACTCTTCTTCACTGCCGCTGGTATCTCCGCCGCCGATAGGGGTTGGATGGTGTACTTTGTGACAGGGGTGAGAACACCGATGACGTCCGTCTCCTGGAAGGCGTTCCTGCCGGTCATCGCCTTCGAGACCTGGCCGGTTATGGCGACCATGGGCGAGGAATCTGCGAAGGCCGTGGCGACCCCCGTCACCAGGTTCGTGGCGCCAGGGCCAGACGTGGCCGAACACACCCCCGCCTTGCCCGATACTCGGCCGTAGGCGTCCGCCACGTGGGCGGACACTTGTTCGTGCCTACACAGCACGTGTTTAATCTTGGAGTCCCAGAGGGCATCGTAGAAGGGAAGGTTCGCACCTCCGGGCATGCCGAAGATGTACTCCACCTTCTCCCTTTCCAAGGCCTCCACGATGGCCCGAGCACCTGACATTTTTTCACTCATCGTAATTGTCACCCATAATCAAAGGCATCTCGCTAGAAACGGTATATAGCGAGTGCTAATCTAAAATAATCAACGCTAGCTGCCGAAGAGTCTCGGACCTGAACCCAGCGTTTTCCTGCATCGACACTCAGTGAGGGCAAATGGCTATTTAAAATTTAGGACGCTTCGGTTTAACGCTTGATGAGCCCACGTAGACTTAAATATAACGGCCTTATATTGGCTCTTGAATCGGTTGATCCATCCCTACGAGATCATCTCAAAGTCAGCGCTCCCAGCTTTCAGGGCAATGGTCTCCAAGAGGCTTACCGACAACTACGACCTCACCCAGCAGCAGGTCGCCAACCGTCTGGGGGTGACCCAGGCTTCGGTCAGCAACTACGCGCGAAAGGCGCGGGGGATGATGCTCAACCTGGAGGTCGACCCGAATCTAAGCAAGGCAGCCGACCGGGTCGCCGAAGTGCTATCATCCGAGAGCCCGGACCAGCGGGAAGCGCTGCGGCTGATGACGGAGGTCTGCGATTACATCAGGTACAACCACGTCATGTGCAAGCTCCACGGAGACCTCGAGCCGGGGTTCAAGACGGAGGGTTGCTACGCCTGCGTCGGCGGTCTCTCGCTCGAGAGCACGACGATGAAGCTTAAGGGCAGTTTCTAGGCGGGTTTACCGTCGTGGAAGAAAAACCCCAATGGCTGACGGTGATGCCGACTTCCAGCGAAAATTATCTCAGGCTCAAGGGAATGTTCCAGGAACTCAACCTGCACACCGTCTGCGAGGAGGCCCACTGTCCCAACGTGAGCGAGTGCTGGGGCGGCGGCACGGCGACCCTGATGCTGATGGGAGACGTCTGCTCGAGGGCGTGCAGGTTCTGCATGGTGACTCCCGGGCGGCCGAACGCGCCCCTGGATGAGCAGGAGCCTGAGAACGTCGCCCTCGCGCTGTCCAAGATGGACCTGAACTATGTCGTCCTCACTTCGGTGGATAGGGATGACGTAAGCGACGGGGGCGCGGCTCACTTCGCCAGGACCATAAGCGCCGTGAGGGAGATGAGCCCGGGCATGCTCATCGAGGTGCTCGTCCCTGATTTCCAGAACGACGTCGATGCCATAAGGAAGGTCGTGGCGGCCAGGCCTGACGTGATCGCCCACAACCTTGAGACGACACTTTTTCTCACCGAGACCGTCAGAGACCCGAGGGCCAACTACTGGCAGTCGCTCTCGGTCCTTCGCACGGTGAAGAAGCTTGACAGGAGGCTATTCACAAAATCCTCTCTCATGGTCGGCCTCGGCGAGGGTGAGGAGGAGGTCAGGCTGGCGATGGTCCACCTGAGGGAGGCTGGGGTGGACTTCCTCACCATAGGCCAGTATCTCCGACCCTCCAACAGGCACCTCAAGGTCGCCGAGTACGTGACCCCAGAGACCTTCGAAAGGTACCGGCGCATGGGAGAAGAGTTGGGATTCAAGTACGTCGCGTCCGGGCCGCTCGTGAGGTCCAGCTACAAGGCTGGAGAGTACTACATCAGGTCCATCGTCCAGCAGGAAAAGACAATCAGCGAACTCCGCCTATAGTTTGGAAACTCTTATCTGAGGGAATCGCGCCAGCAAAAATTGCCGTTTCATGGAAATGCTACAGGTGGTAGGGCCTGACGGTAGCTATGACGCTAAGTTAGAGCCTAGCCTCCCTCAGGAAGATCTTCGTCGCATGTACCGCTACATGCTGATGGTGCGGAGGTTCAACGAGAGGATGCTCCTTCTTCAACGTCAGGGCCGGATCGCTTTCTTCACAGAGTCGAACGGCGAGGAGGCTTGCCAGATCGGTGGAGCGTGGCCCCTCAACCGCGGCGACTGGGTATACCAATCCTACAGAGACGCTGGCATGTGCCTCGTGCGCGGGGTCACCCTCAAGGCACTGGTCGACCAGCTCATGGGCAACGCCGACGACCCCAACAAGGGGCGACAAATGGGGGCGCACTGGGGCTACAAGGAGTCAAACATGGTTAGCCTCGCCAGCCCAGTGGGGACGCACATAGTGCAGGCCGTCGGCACGGCCTACGCCGCGAAGTTCAAGAAGGACAAGACTGTCTGCTTCACCACGTTTGGCGACGGAGCGACCTCCCAGGGGGAGTTCCACTCGGCTCTGAACTTTGCGGGCGTGTTCAAGGTGCCCGTCGTCTTCTTCTGCGAGAACAACCAATATGCGATATCCCTCCCGTTCAGGAGACAGACAGCGTCGGAGAACGTCGCGATAAAGGCCGAGGCCTACGGCTTCGAGGGGGTATTGGTCGACGGTAACGACGTCCTGGCCGTGTACAAGGCGACGAAGGCCGCGGTCGACAAGGCGAGGTCAGGAGGAGGTCCCACCCTAATCGAGGCCGTGACCTATAGGATGGCGGGACACTCGTCGTCTGATGACCCGAACAGATACAGAAGTCCGGAGGAGACGGAGCACTGGAAGGCCAGGGACCCCATCAAGAGGTTCAGGGCGTACATGACAAAGAAGGGGCTTCTGACAGAGCAGGAGGACCGTGCCATGCAGGAGAAGGTGGAGAACGAGATTGTCACTGTCATCAAGGAGAGCGAGAAGGTCCCGCAGCCACCGGTCACCTCCATGTTCACAGACGTCTATGCTGAGATCCCGTGGTACCTCAAAGAAGAGTCCGACGAGCTAACCAGGGAGGGGAGCTAGCCGATGCCCTCGCTCAACATGGTCCAGGCCGTCAACGGGACGCTGAGAGACGAGATGCGCCGCAACGGCAACATGGTCCTCCTGGGGGAGGACATCGGAAGGAATGGCGGCGTGTTCAGGGCGACGGAGGGCCTCCTCGACGAGTTCGGGCCGGAGCGGGTGGTCGATACTCCTCTGTCTGAGGACGGCATCATCGGCATGGCGATTGGCATGGCGCTCTACGGGCTCCAGCCGGTCGCAGAGATTCAATTTCTCGATTTCATCTACCCGGCGTTCAACCAGATAGTGAGCGACCTGGCGAAATTCAGGTACAGGTCCGGCGGACAGTACCCTGTGCGGATGGTGGTAAGGACGCCCTACGGGGGCGGGATAAAGGGAGGGCTCTACCACTCGCAGAGCACCGAGGCCTACTTCACCCACACTCCGGGGCTCGTCGTGCTCACACCGTCCAACCCCTACGACGCCAAGGGTCTCCTGGTCTCTGCGATGCGCTCTCCCGACCCCGTGATATTCCTAGAGCCAAAGAGGCTCTACCGGACTATCAAGCAGGAGGTGCCTGCCGAGGACTACTCCATCCCCATAGGGAAGGCTTCGTTGGTGCAGGAAGGGGACAATGTGACGCTGATCACGTGGGGACCAATGGTCCAGACCTGCAGAGAGGCCGTGGCATTGGCGGGTCGGGAGAACATCAGGGTAGAGCTCATAGACCTCAGGTCCCTGTTGCCCTTTGACCTGGAGACCATCCTCGCCTCCGTAGAGAAGACTGGCCGGGTGGTCATAGCCCACGAGGCCGCGAAAATCTCGGGTTTCGGAGGAGAGATCTCAGCCCAGATCAGCGAGCGGGCCATGGATTCGCTGAGGGCGCCCATACTGCGGGTGGCCGGATACGACACGCCGTTCCCCTACGCCCTGGAGAAGGTATACCTGCCCTCACCAGAAAGGATACTTAGGTCCATTCGTAAGGCTTACAACTACTAGGCGTCTCCGATGCAGTTCGAATTCAGGCTTCCGGACATAGGTGAGGGTGTCGCCGAGGGTGAGGTTCTCAAGTGGATGGTGAAGGAGGGGGACAGCGTGAAGGAGGACCAGTCTCTCGTGGAGGTCATGACAGACAAGGTGAACGTCCAGATTCCCTCCCCCAAGGACGGAGTGGTCTCGAAGATCTTCGCCAGGGAAGGCGAGGTCGTGAAGGTCGGACAGACGATTATTGCCATCGAGGTCGCAGGCGAGGCGGGCGCGCCAAAGGTCCAGGAACCCCGAGCGGCTAGTCCGAGTCCCATGGTCGTTCAGGGTGCGATGGCTCAGACCCTTCAGCCCCAGAGCCTTCCCGACAGGGTCCTCGCCACGCCTGCTACCAGGAGGCTGGCCCGAGAGCTGGGTGTCGACATAACCAAGGTCAAGGGGACGGGCCCTGCAGGCAGGGTGACGGATGAGGATCTCAGGCCCCGCGCGGGAGCGGACGCAACGACGCAGAACGTCGACCAGGGCGTCAAGAGCGTTCAGGGAGAAGAGAGAGTTCCTCTCAAGGGCGTGAGAAAGGCGGTCGCGGACCGGATGACAAAGTCCGTGCACACCGCGGCCCAGGTGACGATGGTGGAGGAGGTCGACATGACGGAGCTCGTCCTGCTAAAGGAGGCGTTCAAGGGGAGCGCGGAGAAGAGAGGGGTGAAACTGACGTTCCTCCCGTTGGTGATAAAGGCCGTGATTCCTGCCTTGAAGGAGTTCCCCTACGTCAACTCGAGCCTTGACGACTCTCGAGGGGAGATCGTCCTCAAGAAGAGCTACAACATCGGCGTGGCAACGGACACGGAGCAGGGCTTGATGGTCCCGGTGGTCAAGGCAGCCGACACCAAGGACATTTTTGTCATCGCCGGCGAAATCGACAGGCTCGCCCAGAAAGCCCGCTCAGGGGAGCTGACCCTCGAGGATGTCCACGGAGCCACCTTCACTGTGACCAACATCGGTTCCATCGGGGGCGTTTTCTCGACGCCGATCACCAATTACCCCGAAGCCGGAATTCTGGGTTTGCACAGAATCACAAAGCGGCCGGTGGTGCGTGATGGGAAAATCGAGGTCAGGGACATGATGTATGCGTCCCTCAGCTTCGACCACAGGGTCATCGATGGCGCCTACGCCGCGCGCTTCATGAAGCGCTTCGTCGAGATCGTGCAGGAACCGAAGAAGCTGCTGGCCGAGATCCTCTAGGCCTCAACCAGCGTCTCGGTGCTTCGGACCCCGGTGTTCGAGTTTATCTCTCCTGTTAGCTTCCTGATTTCAGGGTATCCGCTGGCGTCCACAAAGGCTACCAGGTCGTACCTGCCATAGGCAATGAAGACCTTCTTAACCCCCTTGAGCTTCCTCGTCTTCTCGAGCACGGCCGTAGCTTGGAGCGGAGTGGTCTTGATGAGTATGCACGCGCGGAGTGTCATCCCATCTACACCCCCCCTTACTCGCTCTCCACCTGTGGGAGGGTCTCAGTGAAGACGACCCCTCCGAGCCTTGAGGCCTTCAGGACGGCATGGGCCAAGGCTTTGCTGTTGGGAGCTTCCACGTCGACGACTATATCGTACCTACCGAGCACCGAGAAGGAGGTCTTGACCTCGGGAATCTGCCTAAGCCTCTCGGCCACCTGGTCGAACTTTCCCCGCTCTGCCCGGATGAGGATGCATGCGGATATCAAATTGCAATCGGCGTGAGATTGAGCCGTCGGCTAATAACGGTTCCTAAAGGGAGTCGCGACTAGGAGACTTCCTCGCCAGGCCACATCATGGTTCGCATCTTCTTCCCCACTTTTTCAATGGGGTGGGCGTCGAGCGCCTTCATGTACTTGTCGAAGGACTCCGTCCCTTCCTTGGCGTAGACGTTGACCCATTCCTTGGCGAACGTCCCGTCCTGGATCTGCTTCATTACCTTCTTCATGTTCTTCTTGACGTTGGCGTCGATGGCCACCTTCCCGCGGGTCAGCCCGCCGTACCTAGCGGTCTCGCTGACCCTCCGGTACATCCCGGCGATCCCGTACCTCTGGACGAGGTCGACAATGAGCTTCAACTCGTGAAGACATTCGAAGTAGGCCATCTCTGGGGCGTAGCCAGCCTCGACCAGGGTCTCGAACGCGTCCTTGACCATGTTCTCCGTCCCTCCGCAGAGGTCGACCTGTTCACCGAACCAGTCCGTCTCGACCTCCTCTTTGAACGAGGTCTGGAGCAGCCCTGCCCGAGAGCAACCGCACGCCTTACCCATCCCCAGTATCCTGTCCCAGGCCTTTCCGGAGTAATCTCGCTCGACAGCCACAAGAGCCGGTGTGCCGAAGTTCTCCAGGTAGGTCTGGCGGACGCTTCTCCCCGGTGCCTTCGGCGCGAGCATTATGACATCCGCCTCCTTCGGCGGTACGACCCACTTCCAGTGAATAGCAGCCCCGTGGGAGAACGAGAGAGCGGCCCCCTTGCGAAGGTTGGGTGCAATCTCTTTCTTGTAGACCGTCGCCTGGTGCATGTCTGGAATCAGCACGTGGACGATGTCCGCCTTCTTCACAGCCTCCGCGATCGTGGCGACCTTGTGCCCTTCTCTCTTGGCCTTATCCCATCCGCCGCCTCCCTTGCGCAGGCCGACCACGACATCGAGGCCCGAGTCCCTCATGTTGCTCGCCTGAGCGGCGCCTTGGATGCCATAACCTATGACCGCAATCGTCTCTTTCTTTATCGCGGAGAGGCTTATCTCGTCATCCTTCCAAATGCGAACCATTCTAGTCGACGCGCATCCGGGCCAGCGGATATAAGCTTAGGCGGAATTAGCCCGGTTTCGCAGGTGTATGCAGAAGAATCTGTCAAACCGGCATTTCGCTTATAAGCGTGTAAATTTTCGCAGGTAAGGTTCCAATGTCAGGGAAGCCGCGTAACAAGCTGACCTCCGGTATCTCGAGGGCTCCTCAAAGAGCCATGCTTCGCGCAATAGGGCTGACCGACGAGGATTTTGAAAAGCCCATAATCGGCATAGCGAACACCTGGGTCGAGGCGCAACCCTGTAACTATCACCTCCGTGACCTCGCCCAGAAGGTCAAGGAGGGCGTTCGCGATGCGGGCGGCACGCCTCTGGAGTTCAACACCATAGCCGTGAACGACGCCATCGCCATGGGCCACGAGGGGATGAAGGCCTCCCTCGTCAGCAGAGAGGTTATCGCCGATTCCATCGAACTCGGCGCGGTAGGCTACCAGTTCGACGCGCTGGTGACGATCGGCGGTTGTGACAAGACCCAGCCGGCTTGCGTCATGGCCATGGCGCGGACCAACCTCCCGAGCATCTATCTCTACGGCGGAAGCATCCCTCCGGGAGAGTGGAACGGGAAAGACGTGACGATTCAGGACGTCTTCGAAGCTATGGGCTCTGTCTCGAGGGGTACGATGACGGCGCAGCAGCTCAAGGATCTTGAGTGCAACGCCTGCCCCACCTACGGTGCGTGCGGTGGCATGTTCACAGCGAACACCATGTCGTCGGCCATAGAGGCCCTAGGCCTGACGGTACCTAACTCGGCGGCGCCCGTCGCCCCCAGCGAGCTACGCTCGCAGAAGGCCTATGAGACGGGGAAAGCTGTGATGAAGGTCGTGGAGGCTGGCATAAAGCCCCGCGACATCCTGACGCCAAAGGCGTTCGAGAACGCCATCGCCGTTGTGGCCGCGATGGGCGGGTCCACCAACTCCGTTCTGCACTTCCTCGCCATAGCGTACGAGGCAGGGGTGGCCTTGACCATGGAAGATATAGAAAGAATCGGCGGCAAGGTGCCGGAGCTCGCCGACCTGAAGCCGGCGGGCAAGTACGTGATGGCCGACGTGGATAGAATCGGCGGCGTGCCAGTGGTCATGAAGTTGTTGCAGGACGGGGGTTTCTTCGACGGAGATGTCATGACGGTGACTGGGGAGACCCACAGGGAGAGATTGGCGTTGGTGACCCTCCCGTCCGGCCAGGACGTGGTCCACCCACTGGCAAGTCCCGTGAGGGCCACTGGGGGGTTCGGGATATTGAGAGGGAATGTGACCCCCGAGGGGAGCGTGCTCAAAATCACCGGAGCTTCGAAAGAAAACGTCCACAGGGGTCCGGCGAAGGTCTTCAACAGGGAGGAGGACGCCTACCAGGCCATCATCGACCGGAAGATCGTGGCGGGGGACGTCGTCATCGTCCGCTACGAGGGTCCCAAGGGGGGTCCAGGGATGAGAGAGATGCTCGCAGTGACCGCAGCCATCGTCGGTCAGGGTCTGAAGGACTCGGTCGCTTTGATAACGGACGCCAGGTTCTCGGGGGCTTCGCACGGGATGATGATCGGCCACGCGTCCCCGGAGGCGTTCGTGGGAGGCACGCTCGCCCTGCTCCGAGACGGCGACATTATCACCATCGACGTCCCGAAGAGGAGGATCGACGTGGACCTCACGGACCAGGAACTGGATGTCCGCAGGAAGGCGTGGTCTCCTCCCCCTCCAAGGTACACCCGCGGTGTCTTCGCAAAATACGCCAAGCTCGTGACGACGGCGTCCAGGGGCGCCGTATGCACCGTCGACGGGGACAACTGAGACCGCCGAAGCAGACCGTCAACGTTATTGGGATGGAATGGTCCGGCAGCCGTCTGCGCACGATTTGTCGGTGGAAAAAGGCTTGAAAGAGGCGAATGTGTTCGAGGTGTTCTCTCCACCTCTAGCGAAGGCTCTGGAGGAGAAGGGCTTCGCCTCGCCGACCGACCCGCAGATGAGATTGGTGCCCCTGGTCAAGAGCGGCGCCAACGCTCTGCTCATGGCCCCCACAGGGACCGGGAAGACCGAGGCCGCGTTCCTCCCCATTCTCGACGACATCATACGCGGCGAGCTCGCCAGGACGCCCGGCATCAAGCTCCTGTACATCACTCCCTTGAGGGCCCTGAACAGGGACATGCTCGAGCGGATGAAGTGGTGGTGTCGAAGGTTCGACGTCAGGCTCGGGGTCCGGCACGGGGACACGACGTCGGCAGAGAGAGCGGGGCAGAGCATGGCCCCTCCTGACATACTCATCACGACGCCGGAGACCCTCCAGGCGATGCTCACCGGGAGGAGGATCAGAGACAGCCTGACGAAGCTGAGGTGGGTGGTAATCGACGAGGTTCACGAGCTCGCCGAGGACAAGAGAGGGAGCCAGCTCTCCATAGCCCTCGCGAGGCTGAGAAGGATCGTGGGAAAGGAGTTCCAGACCATCGGGCTCTCCGCGACCGTGGGTTCTCCTGACATCATCGCCAAGTTCCTTGTCGGGAAGGGAAGCGAGTGCGAAGTGGTCAGGGTCCCCGTGGAGAAGAGCCTCGAGCTGTCGGTCACCCGGCCCGAGGCGACGGAGGACGACAAGCTCTTCTCCGAGACCATCTACACGTTCCCGGAGGTGGCTGCGCGGCTCAGAATAATCAGGGAGGAGGTCGAGCGATACAGGTCGGTCCTCATTTTCACCAACACGAGGAGTGAGGCGGAGGCCCTAGCGAACAGGTTCAGGGTCTGGGACACCAAACTCCCCATAGGGATTCACCACAGTTCCCTCTCCAGGGCCACGAGGGAGGCGACGGAACGGGACCTCCGGGAGGGAAAGCTGTCGGGTGTCATTTGCACAAGCAGCCTTGAGCTGGGCATTGACATCGGCTTCCTCGATTTTGTGATCCAGTACAACTCTCCCAGGCAGGTGTCACGGCTGATCCAGAGGGTGGGGAGGAGCGGTCACAGGATCGGGCGGACCTCCAAGGGCATGATAATGACCCAGGACTCTGATGACACCCTCGAGGCGATGGTCCTCTGCAGGAGGGCACTCCTCGGGCTGCTCGAGCCCATGCACCCGTTCAAGAACCCCAACGACGCGGCCATACACCAGATCGCCGGCCTACTCGTCGAGACGAGCTCGTGGAGGCTGGACGATATGTACGAGCTGATCAGGAGCGCTTACCCTTACTCGACGCTGAGCATCGAGAGCCTCAAGACCCTCCTGGGCTACATGAGGGATAGGTACCCGAAACTTCTCCACTTCAGCGAGAGCGACAACATCGTGAAGAGGGCGAGGGACTTCAAGCCCCTCTTCGAGTATTACTTCGAGAACCTCTCCATGATTCCCGATGAGAAGCAGTACTTGGTCATCGCGGAGGGCGACAGGCCGATCGGGGTTCTGGACGAGGCCTTTGTCTCGGAGTACGGCCAGGTCGGGATCAAGTTCGTCGAGGCTGGGCGGTGCTGGAGGATTCTCGAGATCTATGGGAACAAGGTGTACGTCTCGGCCGAGGACGACCCAACGGGCGCCGTCCCGAGCTGGGTCGGGGACGAGATTCCCGTTCCGCTCGACGTAGCGATGGAGGTGGGAGCGCTCAGGAGAGAATATGCAGAAGACATCTCGAACTCGAAGGAGGCAGACTTCATCGAGTCCGTGACCAGGAGGTATCCCGTGGACCTGAGGTCGGCACAGGAGTCCCTGAAGGAGGTCCTCGAACAGCACAACCTCGGCCTGCCCATACCCTCCGACAGACTGGTGACCATCGAGAGGTGGGACAAGTACAACGTCATCCAGTGCTCGTTCGGGCACAAGGTGAACCGTGTGCTGGCGAGGGTGGTAGCGAACCTCATCTCAGAGAGGCTGGGACAGTCTGTCGCGGTCCACCAGGACCCATACCGCATCATCCTTGAGGTCGATGCCTCCCCACAGCTGGTCAAGAGCACATTGCAGGGTCTCGCAGACAAGGACCTCGCTCAGCTGTCGAGGACCGCGGTCGAGAGGTCCGGGATATTCAAGCGGCGGCTCATACAGGTCGGGAAGAAGTGCGGTGCCATAGCAAAAGACGCTGACTACGCCAGCGTGTCCATATCGGGGCTCATGGAGGCGCTACGAGGGACCCCCGTCTACGAGGAGGCGATAAACGTCATTTTCCATGACGATTTCGATGTGGAAGCGGCTCGCGAGGTCCTGGCGAAGATGAAACGGGGTGAGATAGGGGTGGAGGTGCTCGAGTCTGACAGCATAAGCCCAGTCGCGAGGATAGGGGTTGAGGAGGTGAGCCGGAGGGGCGAGATAATCTCACCGGAGAGGCTCAGAGCTCTGATCCGACAGTCGACCGAGGCAAGGGTCACAGACAGCTTCCTCGTGGCCGTCTGCACTAACTGCTGGGACTACGTGGAGTTGAAGAGGGTAGGGGGGCTGGCGCCGGGGAAGTGCCCGAAGTGCGGCAGCGACTCCGTCGGCTTCTCGACGGAGTCCTACGAGACGCTGTTCAGCTTGGCTCTCAAGGCCAGGAGCAGAACGGAGGTTCACGGCAAGAACCACAAGACCGTAGAAGCGCTCAGGCGGTCCTCGGAGCTCGTCAGAAGGTTCGGGAACGACGCGCTACTCATGATGGCCGGGAGAGGCGTGAGGCTGTCCGAGGCGGACGCCCTCCTGGAGAGGAAGGAGAAGGAAGGCGGGGACATTGTCGACTACGTCATCGAGGGAGAGAGGGAAGCGCTGAAGAGGCGCTACTTCGCACCGTGACCGGTTAGACGGGCGGGCGACGAGAACGAGTTCAGGCGGGACATGGCATCATCGGTCTCCAGCTCGTACTGCATCGAACCCATAAGGAAGTCCACGCCCCTCTTGGAAGAGAGAGTCCTGATGAGGTCCCTCTCGGTGATGAGCCCGATCTTATGCGAGGGTAGGTCCTCCACGACTAGGCCGCCCACGCCGAAAGTCGCCATCTGATTGGCCGCCACCCTGACGTCATCCTCGTGGCTGATGTTTATGACCCCAGTGGCCATGAACTCGGAGACGCGCCGCTCGAAACCGGAGGGGCCCGACCCTCCATTGACGATCTTCGCTATGTGGCGCAGGACGTCCTTGTTGGTCAGCATGCCCATCACCTTGTCCCCATCGTCGAGCACAGGGAGCCGCCTCACTCTCCTTTCCGACATCAAGGAGACCGATTCTGCGAGAGAGGAATCCGGTGAGATGGTGGTCACATTGGGATTCATTATCTCGGACACCTCGACGTTGAGCGGAGAGGAACTGGTCCCGATGAGGCTGACCAGGTCTCGCAGGGTGATTATCCCCTCCACGACGCCGAGCATGTTGACGACCGGCAGCGCTCCCACGTTGTGATAGCAGAGTTTCTTGATGACTTCCCTGAGCCCATCCCCTGGCTCGACGACTATAGGCTGCCCCGTCATCACCCGTTCCACAGGAATCTCGAGAGCTGTCTTCACGTCCTCGGCCGTGGGGGAGGAGTGAATGGTCAGGTCCAGCGTGTCGATGATGTCCTGGGCTGAGAGAATGCCCAGGATCTTCCCCGATTCGGCGATGACGGGGAGGTGCCTGAAGTTCCTGTTCTTCATCAGGAGCGCCGACTTCAGGACGCTCTCTTGTGTGGTGATGCTCACCGTCTGCCTTGAGAATAGCCACCATATGTCGGAGGTCTTTTCGGGCATGCGCGTCTATTCCTCTATGGGCGTTTCCTGCGGCGGCACGTTCCCCTCGACCTTTTCCTCCCTCGGCCTGATGATCGTGAATGTGGACCCCAGTACCTTCGCGAGGAGGTCGTCGGATAGGCCGAAGCAACCGAAGAAGTCTCTCAGCCTGTCACCGACGACCTTCATGTCCTTGTCGTCCAACCGCCTTCTCTCCACGAGAACGGGCTTCGTGTACTTTGTCGCAAAGAAGAGGGTCAGTACGCGCATGACTACCTCCCTCGGAAGGTAGTTGGAGATCAGCTGCACGCTGGGATAGTCAGCGCTCGCTATCTTCTGGTAGGCATCTTTTGAGACCACGCCATCGAGTGTCTGGGAGTAGAGATAGTGGAGGACGTCCTCACGCTGAGGCAGGAGCCCGATCTGGTCCTCACTCACGTTCCCTCTGATGTATATCCTGCCCCCGACCATTCCCGTCCCAATATAGTTCCGGGCCGGCTTATGGGAGTCGGAAAGGTTGAGGACCATGACCACGCCGCCTGCCATGTACTCGCCCAGATAGTCGTCTGCCGTCTCGCCCACGATGAGGAAGGGCGGCTCGCCCTCGTACTCCCTCATCTGTATCGCAGCGCGGTTCCCCACGGTGCCGCGTATGTAGATGTGGCCTCCCTGGAGGGCTTGTCCGGTGACGTCTCTTGCGCTTCCGTGCACCACCACCGAACCGGCGTGCATCGTGTCTGCGAGGTCGTCGGCCACGTTGCCGTAGACCTCGAACGAGGCGCCGTCATTCAGGTTGGCGAGGCAGTTGCCAGGGAATCCGGTCAGCTGTATCTTGAAGCGGCCTCTGCCCGTGCCCGCCCTTGTGGAGAATCCTATTCCCAGGTACCTTTGGCCCTTGCAGTTCTCGATCAAGACGCCCTCTTCCGAACGGGAGTATGCCGCGGATATCTCGCGGTTGATCTCCTTGAAACCCATGGCGCTGGCGTCCATCTTCCTTAGCGCCGGGGTCTGGGGGGCCGACAGGCTCTGATTAAGCGCCGAAGTTTGGAGCCCGCGGTCCCGGTCTGTTCCTGCCTCGATCAGGCCCTGCTTGAGGGAGGCGATGAAGAAGGATCCAGGTTCTGGTGTCCAGATTTTCGCCTTGGGAGACTGGATTCTGATCTGGTTCTCCTCGCTCGCCAGATAGAAGTAGTGGTCGTCCTCCCCGGCGAGCAACGGTCTGAACTTTGAACGGTCCGTGAGCGCCACGAGATAGGTGTCCGTCCCATCGGCGTAGCCTGCGACCACGGCGAAGGGACCGTCGAGCCTGGCCCCTCGGTACTTGTAGAGCAGGTTCTTGACCTCTGCCGAGAGGTTCCTCTCGAAGGGGTTGGTGAGGACGGTGGCAGCCTCCCTGATGGTCAGACCCTCTACGCGTAACAGATGGTCGAGCAGTCGGGCGATCACCTCGCTGTCCGTTCCGACGTGACTCTTGAGACCCCACGAATTCAGCAGCTCCATGTTTGAGCCGTAGGAACTGATGTCTCCGTTGTGGACTATCGCTGTGTTCATCGAGGCGAAGGGATGCGACCAGATGGGAAGGCTTCCAGGTGAGTTGGTGGGTTGCCTGGTGTGCGCTATCCACATATCGGCCTCGTTGCTCTGCTTCTGGTCAATCCCCCACATTTGAGCGACCTCCAGAGGGTAGCCGACTTCTTTGTACACGGTGAGATACTTCCCGTAGGAGAATATCCGCCCGTGGAAACCGTCGCTGAAGAGCGACTCGTTCACGGCGTCGACGGCTTTCTCGAGGATGGCATCAGAGTTCGAACCCTGCGTGAGGAGGTGACCCTCCCAGACCGCAATCTCCGATGCCCCTCCTTCGATGTGCCTGGTCCCCAGACTGTCGACGTGGCCCACGTGGGGCTCGAGCGCGGCCTGGATCTTCTCGACGACCCCCTCACCGGCAACGAACGCCTGGATGCGGTAGGGCGCGTTGCCTGAAACCCCTGTCTCTTTCCCGTCCGTAAGGAACGCGGCGTAGCCCGCCCCCAGGTTGCTACCCCTGTACTTTATGCACGAAATCCCGTTTATGGCGGTGCTGCTCGGAATCATCGGTGAACCCGATTTCCTTAGCATGCCGAAGACGCCGCAACCGTCCTTCACGTTGGGGAGCCCAAAGCGGCGGTCGAAGGCTATGTTGTCGAGCTCCAACGCTCAGGAGACCCCCGCGGGTTTTACCCCGAGCTCCATCCTGATGGCCGGTTCGAGGTCTATCGAGCGCAGAAGCTCCCTGTTCCCGGTGAGAGTGGAGTTGATGTTGCTGATCCCCGCGGCGCCGGCCAGGAGCTTGATGTCCTTCTGGGTCGCCGCGACGAAATTCTCCAACCTCTGGGAGACCTTCGCGTCGACGACGACCTCCTTGTCGCCCTCTTCGGCTCCTATGGCCAGGAGCGCCGATTTTCCTAACCCTACGCAATCAGCGCCGAGCGCTATCAGCTTGAATATGTCCTCTGTGCCGCGCACCCCGTTGCTCGCGGCGATGACATTGAACCTGCCCCTCTGACCCCTTTGCTTCAGCTCGCGGTCGAGGAGCGAGACCGCCATCTCAAGCTGGAGGTCTGAAGTGGGCTCATCCTCGTCTAGGATAACCCCAGCGAAGGCCCCGAGCTTTCCCAGGTTCGCGACTATCCTGGCTATGGATGACCGGGAGGAGGTTGACCGCAGTAGAAGGATGGCGCCGCCATCGGCGGCCGCGCTCACCGCAGACGCGCTTCCAGGACTCGACAGGTACCAGTCCAGCCTCGCTGACTTGAGCCTTGAACCGGCAGCGTTCGTAATGTCGGATATGAGCCGCTCTGAAAAGTCCGTCACCGACCCGCCATCCGTCTCGTCCATGTCGAAGAGCAACCCCATCCCGACGGCAGTCTTGGCGAAGGCCCGCAGGAGATTAACCGAGATCGACTTGGGCAGGTGCGTGAAGAAGAAGGGCGACGACAGCCTCAACCCCGGACCCCCGATGAATGTCGAGATCTCTATCTCTTCTCTGTACGGGTCAATGCTGGGACGCGTGACCTGAGCGCCGTCCGAGACTAGCCAGTCGGCGAGGCGGACGGGCTCTTCGATGAACGGAGGGTTGTTGGTCCCCATGCTCGATATCTCGGACTCCCCAGGGAACTTGCCGGTGGTCCCGGCCATGTCCATGAGGATGCCAGTCCTGTGTGAGGACCATAGCTTCTGTTCCGGAGGCGGCCGCAGCATGATGTGCTCCCCGATGGAGTCCGAGTCTGTGCGACCCTCCCCCGGAGCCAGCCCAAGAATCGTCGCGGTCTCTTCGTTGAGTCCACGGTGGTAGAGCAGGTCTCTCCGACCCGTTATCGCGCTCACATCCGATACTCCCATCAGCTCCATGAGCAGCTTCATCTCTTCGGTCCATCCATCGATCAGGTTGATCACCCAGGACGTAGATTGTTGCAGGGAGAGCGACCGCGCCTGGTTCGGCGTTATCTTGTTGGTTAGAACAGCAGGACAGTATCCGATGTGGCACTTGTGTACCATCAGGCAGCCCATGGCCATCAGCGTGGCGGTGCCGAGGCTGGTTATGTCGGCTCCAAGAGCCATGAGCTTCAGCGAATCCTCAGGGGTGCTCACCCTCCCTGCGGAGATGACCGTGAAGTTCTCCCGAAGACCCTCCTTTCTTAGGATGGCGTCGACCGACGCCGTCGCGAACTCGATCGGCACCCCCACGTTGTCCTTCACCACCGAGGGCGCGGCTCCAGTCCCAGCGCCTGCGCCATCAATTATTATCCCGGCGGCCCCCATCCTCGCGATCCCCGAGGCGATGTACGGGATGTAGTTGGTGGCTCCGACCTTCACGAAGATCGGTTTCTTGGTCGCTTCCTGGAGTCCCAGTATGCGCTGCCCCAGGTCTTCGATGGAGTAAATGTCGTGGTGAGGAGCGGGAGAGACGGCGTCCTTGCCGACCGGGACCCTCCTGGTCTTCGATATGGGCTCCGTCACCTTCACGCCGGGGAGGTGCCCGCCGATGCCCGGTTTGGCCCCCTGGCCGATTTTTATCACGACGGCCTCGCCCTTCAAGAGCGAGGAGATGCTCACCCCGAACCGTGCAGATGCCCATTGGACGGTTATCCTTGAGCAATCCGCGACCTCCTTCAAGAGTCCGCCCTCGCCCGTGCCCGCGAGTATCTTGGAGTGGTCTGCCGCTCTAGCGATGGCGATGTTCGGGATGCCCGAGAGCGCGCCGAAGGACATGTCTCCCAGGTACAATGGCGCGGCGAGCTCGACCGGAGAATCCTTGGCGAGCCTGACGGTGGTCGAAATCCTGTCGTGCTGGTCCGGAAGAGCGCGCTCCCGGAGATAGACCTTATCGAGAACCCTGGCTGTCCTTTCTGCCAGTGGGATGGTCAGCTCGGAGGTCGCGTGGCCCGTGGTGGAGAGCTGTCTGATGTGCTGGATCTTCCACCTGGTCCAGAACTCCTTTGTCCTGGATGGAGGGATGGGGAGATAACCCACGACCTCGATGGTCCTGCCTCTGTTCAGGTTATTCGCCGCTGACACTTTGTCGGGGCTGACCCAAACTTGGATTTAAGATGATGGGTTAGGCTTCGGTTTTGGGGCTTCGCCACGGGCGAGAATCAGCGTAACCAGAGACTTCTCGTCGACCTCCGCTCGCGTCCTCCACCCTATCCTCACGAGCGACTTGTCGTCCTGGTCGAGGTAACCCCTCTTGATGTACCTGTCGAGGGAATAGTCTATCCGCCACCGGGGGAACTTCTCCCTCAAGAAGGTCTCCAGTTCCTTCCTCCCTATGCGACCCTGCTTAGTATTCACGAGTGCGATCGAAGCCGCGAGGACGGCGAGGTCGTCGATGCGGAAGCCTGCCGTCTCGGATTCGCTCAGGGTCGGGCTTTCTCTGAATCTCAAAAGGTATCTCGTCGAATCGTCGGTTCCTTCGAGGCCGGGGACCTCGTGCACCTCCAACCCCAGTGCCTTTAGGTCGGCGGAGAGCACCTGAAGGATCGTCTTGTAGTCCTTCCCCAGGGTCCGCTTCATCTCCCACCCTTTGACCCCAGGGTTCCTCCCCCTCTGGAGTATCAGGACCTGGAGCGCCTTGCGCATCTTCCGCTGGAGCAGGGCTCGTTCTGGCTCGGCGTTGCTCACCGGGTTCGCCGAGGGGATACCCGTAGTGTTCTCGCTACTCATCTTACTTCAATCGCCACCGATTTCGTCTCGTCGCCCGGTTTCGCCGTGACGGGCGAGAGAAAGATCTGCTCAGTGAGTGGGTCCACCCTGACGTTCGCCCGACCCTCCGTTATCAGGAAGGCGAGCATGTAGGCCTTTACGGCCGTCTCCTCGAATTTGGACCCCTTGATGAACTCACGGTAATCCATCTCGCCGGTCGGGGCTCGCGTGCGAAGTTCCTCGAAGAGCCTGTTCAGCTCGGTCTCGAACTGCTCGGTTGTGAAGATGTTGAGCGACTTCAGCTCCTCGAAGTCCATCTGCCCAGGCATCGTTGAAAAGTTGCCGAACTCCTCCTTGAATCGCTCCGAGAGGGGTGTGAGGTCGCGCCAGTAGGTGAAGGCTTTCTCCAGTCCCCTCGCTGTGAGTTGGTCCACCTGGGCCACGGGGTGCCAGCACTTTACGAAGCTGTCCGCGAGATCCTCTCGGGTCAGCAATCGGATCTTGAGCTCCAAGAGGAGCGGGTCGATGTAAAGAGCGGAGGCCCTGTACTTGATCCACTGGTCCTGAAGCTTTACGATCTGGACCAGCTGGTGCAGGGCCTCTGAGTCCATGAGCATGATGTCGATCACCTTCCAGTCCGGGAGGTGTTTCTTCAGTACGAGCAGCTTCTCTCTTATGTCCACCTCGAACGGGTTGACGCTCGATGATTGGACCATCTTGCACAGCTCAATCAGCCTCAGTATGTCTTCGAGTTTCTTATCTTGCTTTTCCGGCAAATTCCTTTACCTCCGACGAGCCGTGTACCGACTGAACCGTGATCACGTGGGCTGACTTGTCGATGACGCTGAT
The DNA here is from genome assembly GCA_027886885.1 of Nitrososphaerota archaeon. GTDB lineage: Archaea > Thermoproteota > Nitrososphaeria > Nitrososphaerales > Gagatemarchaeaceae > Gagatemarchaeum. The sequence continues at coordinate 45,583 of JAPCJP010000010.1, forward strand.
TATCGAGGGAGTGATCACGATGTGCTGGGAGTTCGGATTCTGCTTCGACCGTGTGAGTATCATCTTGAAGATAGCTTCACGGTTCTTTGGGTCCATGTGTATGTCGAACTCGTCCATCGCCCTCATCGGCGAGATGATCCTGCTCTGAAGGGAGAGCATGAAGGCAACGAGAGCTACGGACCTCTCCCCGCCGCTCTGCGTGTACGGGTCCAGGACCGTCGGCGCGGCGCCCTTGTAGCCCACGAGCAGCTGCATCCCCGTCTCCTCGATTGAATCGCCCTCTTCGAGCCTTATGGCTCCAGAGGCCCCCACGCTCGCGAGGACCTGCTGGTACACCGGGGTGACCTCATCGATTAGGCTCTGGACCGCGTTCCTCCACGCTTTCTTGCGCTCTTCGAGCTCCGCCAGCATCAGCTTCCGGTTCTCCTGGAGCTCGTTCAGCTTCCCTTTGAGGCCCTCCATGTTGCCCATGTAGTCCTTGTATATCTTCTCGGCGTCCTCCGGGAGGTCCTGGAGCTTCTGCAACTGGGCTGAGACCAGCTTCATCTCCTCCGAGACCTCGTAGGGCTGCCTCTCCGTGACTAGGCGCTCCCCGGCCTTTTCTAGGTCGGACGACAGAGTCTCGAGCTGGCCCTTAACCTCCCTCTCTGACCTTTCGAGCTCCTTGATCTCCGACTCGGTCAACTTGATGCGGTAGGCGAGGACCTCGAACTTCACTCGCTGGGCTACGTAATCGTCGACCGTCTTCCGCAGGGAGTCTTGGGTCCCACCAACCTCCGCCTGGAGGGATGCGACCTCACGGTCTATCTCGACCTTCCTTCTAGCCGCGTCTTCGGAGTCCCTCTCCGAGCGCTGGGAGGTAAAGTCGAGGAACTCCTGGATGTGCTTCATCTTCTTCTGGTCCAAGTCGGCCTTGACCTGGCTCAGGTCTCCTCTCAGAACCTCGAGCTCGTCTCTGAGCTTTTCCATCGCCTTGTGCGCGGCCTCGTCCCCGGCCCTCTCCCTCTCGGCCCTTACCACCGCGCCATAGAGCTTGCCCAGCTCGACCTGCTTGTCTAGCAGGGATCGGTGCAGCTTCTCGGAATCAGACCCCGAGACTTCGTGCTGCTCCTTCAGGTCGCTCAACGCGTCCCGCCTGGCGGCGAGCTTTTCCCCGATGGACTGCAGCGACTTTGCAAGCTTCCCCTCCTGGGCCCAGACCAACTCCCTCTCGAGAAGGGCCCTGTGCTCCTGGAGCCTCTTCTTCTCCATGTACCTGTCGTAGATCTGCTTCCAGTACTCTATCGTCTGGTTTGCGTTCTCGATGAGCTGGATGAGGGAGCCCTCCTCGCTCACCATACCCTTCAGGTCGTTCTCGGAGCTGGAGATCCTCTCCCGGTATTCTCGGAACCCCACCGCCTCCTCCACCATCACCAGCCTCTGTTGGGAAGAGAGGGCGCCGAGTTCCTCTATCATCCCCTGGTGCATGATTATGAGCAGGTTGTCTGGGTTTATGCCGAACTCACGGAGCAGCCTGACGACCTCGCTCTTGTCTATCTCGCGGTAGTCGGCCTCGTACCAGTAGGAGCCGTCCTTCCTTAGGTATCTCGAGAGCATGAAGGTGTCGGATTTGGAGTACGGTATCGGCCTCCTTCCGGCCCTTTCCCTGTTGTCGAAGATCAGGGACACCCGGGCGATATCCTTCCCTCTCCTGATGAGGTCGCTCAGCTTCCTCGACCTCTCCGTGTATGCCTGGCCGAAGGCCACCGAGATTGCGAGCAGGACCGAGGACTTGCCGGCCCCGTTCGGGCCGATGATCAGGTTAAGACCATCGGTGAGAGGGATGCGCGCATATTCGTAGCTCATGAAGTTCTCCAGGATTATCTCCTTGATTGCCGGGGAGAACGCCTTTTCGCGCGAAGAAAGCTCACCGACGGGCTTGGACAAGACTTTTCGCCAGCGCCCTCGAAGGTATTTTAGGTCTGCGGTGTTCGTGGGCTGAAAACTCGATTAACTTTTACATCGGTCTCCTGAAGTCCTTGCGTCTTGGTCTTAGCTGCAAAGATATTTGTCGTGAAAGAGGAGAACAATCTACCCCTGTTAGCCTCGAAGCTGAAAAATTTCAAGATCGAACAGGAGTTGAGGGCCGAGGACAAGGACCTCACCCTCGTCTCGGACATCTCGGACATGACCATGTCCAAGGATACCCTCGAAGGGACGTTCTCCTTCGACACCGTCATGACGGTCAACCAGCGCGGAGGGCCGCTCCCCGTCACCAGGACCTTCAACGCTCCCTTTTCCTTTGACCTCTTCGGGAAGAACCTCTACCTGACGGTCTACGAGAAGAAGAGCAGAGCCAACAACATCGCCAACGAGATGAGCAAGGCCATCTTCATGAGCCTGGGCCAGATAGTGGAGGGAAGGATCCAGCCGGAGACCCTAAAGAGGTTCCACGAGGAGAACTTCGAGGACACCAAGATAATCTTCTTCGACGATGTGGACCTCCCCAACATCTCAAAGCTCTCCCTCTACGGCTCGGCCCTAGGTTCTACTACGCTCTACAACGACTATCTGGAACACGGCAAGATCTGGTACACGGTGGTCAAATCGAGGAAGTACGGGTACGTCGTGGGTGTCACCCGCAACGCGGTCGTGACGGTCTTCAGCAGGACGGACCTTCCCGACTTCAAGAGGTACGTCAAGAACGAGATTCTACCGCTGATCGGCTAAAGACGCGCCCTCCGCAGGTAGCGTAATTAGGAAGGAACTGGACGGCCGGGGAAGACTTTGCTAAAGGTGGTTCCCATGGAGGCAGCCCTGATCTTCAGGGAGGGCGACGACTCTACGCTGTTGGTCTCAGACCTCCATCTGGGCCTCGAGAAGGAGATGGCGGCCAAGGGCTTCAGGCTTCCCCCATACTCGGTGAGGATAGTGGAGAGGGTGAACGCCCTTGCAGAGAGGTACAAGGCGAACAGGCTGATCGTGTTGGGAGACGTGAAACACTCCATTGGAAAGGTCGAGGATATCGATTGGAACGTCGTCCCGTGGTTCTTCGACACCCTGCTCGACGTCTTCCCCTCGGTCGAGGTGATTCCGGGGAACCACGACGCTCTGCTAAAGAACCTGCTTCCCAGCAGGGTCAAGCTTCATCCGTCGGACGGGGTCGTCATCGGGTCGAAGGAGAAGGTCGGGGTGACCCACGGGCACTCGTGGCCGACGGCCGAGGTCATCTCCTGCGGGAGGATGGTGATGGGGCACGCGCACTTTCGGTACGAGATGCGGGACAGGTTCGGGGCGAAGAGCAAGGAGGCGGTCTGGCTCTTTGCGGAGTACAACATCGGCGAGCTCCTTCAGAAGGCCGGTAGGGAGCGCAACACCGAGGGTGAGGGAGAGATAGTGGTCATGCCCCCCTTCAACAACCTTGTGGGAGGCCAGGCCATCAATGCCCGCAACGGCTTCAAGTTTGGACCGGTTCTCTCGTCGGGAACCGTGGACGTCAAGGATGCCGACATCTTCCTTCTGGACGGCACCCGCGTCTGAGTCTCGGCTAGCGATAGATGGGGGTTCCGCTGCCGAGAGATTTCTGGATGAGCCTGTCGAGGGCGGCCTCGCCCACCGCGCCGATGGTCGCATCGACCGGCTGACCGTTCTTGAAGACCATGAACGTCGGGATGGACTGGACTTCATACCTGGTGGCCAGCTCCGATTCTTCGTCCACGTTGAGCTTGCCGAAGAGCATCTTGCCGCTATACTTCGCCGCGAGCCTCTCCACAACAGGTTCCATGGTTCTGCAAGGACCGCACCACACGGCCCAAAAGTCGACGAAGACGGGCTTGTCGCCGTTGATCTTGCTGTCGAAATCAGACGTCGTCAGTCGTACTATCGCTTCAGGGCTCTGGGAGGCTTGGGCTGCAAGCCTCTTCGCTTTCTCATTTAGAATTCTAGTAAGTTCTGGATCAGACAACATTTCGCTGGTGCGCTCAAAAGTCTATTTTAATATTCTCGCTGATTGACTCGCCTCAGCGAAGCACTTGACCAGTGTTGGAGCCGCTTTGCGCAATAGACTGACCCGAGTCGAGCCGGCCGAGAAGATTCCAAGGGAGACGGCGGCAGTGGCCATCATCGTCGGGCAGTCGATTCAGGAGGGGGACCGGTTCCTGCTGATCAAGAGGGCGGAAAGGGCTGGAGACCCCTGGTCCGGCCAGGTCGCGTTCCCGGGCGGCCGCGTGGAACAGTATGACGTGAGCTTCGCGGCGACAGCCGTGAGGGAGACTCGCGAAGAGGTCGGCGTCGACCTGACGAGGTCTGAGTTCCTCGGCTACATGGGTCCTTTCGTACCCAGGAATAGGATGGTCCGGGTCGTTCCCGCGGTCTACGCGCTCACGGAAACGGTCAGCGTGCACCCCGGCCCCGAGGTCTCCTCTCACCGTTGGGTTCCATTCACAGAACTGCTTTCGGTCACGAATAGGGGGCTCGAGACCGTCAGCGAGGTCCCCGGCGTCGCTGTACCCTCCTTCCGGTTCGGCGACTATGTGGTGTGGGGACTCACCGAGCGCATCTTGACAAGCTTGGCGGAGATGGTCGAGAGAGCCTAGGCCGCCCCATCAGCTTTTTGGGACGCCGGCAACACCAGCTGCCTCTGTCTCTTCGGTGACCGTGACCTCCTGACCTCCCCGCGCTCGTATGGGAAGACGATCCAGCTGTCGACCACCTGCAGCGCGTAGTCGGGTCGGAAGGTGCTCCACGGCTTGGTGTAGAGGACGGCGGTCTTCAGTACCTTTGGCTCCTCTGACTGCAGGTATCGCGTCACGGTCTCCATGGTGTCTCCGCCGTCCACCAGGTCGTCGACCAGGAGCACCCGCTTGCCGGATATTTCCTCGGTGATCGTCGTAAGTATGCGCGGTTTCACCCTCTGCCCTACGTCCGTGTAGGACTTTACGTTCAGGAAATCGATACGCGTCCCGAGTTGGTCGGCGACGACCATCGCGACCGGAATTCCCCCTCGGGCGATCCCTATCACGAGGTCGAACTTCTTGCCCGTGGCCACCACTTTTTCGGCCAGTTCTGTCACCGCCTCGCCGTACTCAGCCCAGGTCATGTAGTGGAGCCGGGACAAATGATTCGTACCGACCTGTCCCACTAAAAAGCCTTCAATAGGCGCGCGGCGATTTCGATGCAAACCGCCAAGCATTTAATGAAGCGGCACGGCCGCTACCAGAGATGAGAGCGATCATCCACAGCGTTCATTCACAGACCCCGCAGACCATCGCTCAACTAGGCGAGGAGCTCGAACTCGTGGTGAGCCTTGACTCTCACCTGGACGTCTTTGGCGAGGGGGACACCAGCTTCTATCCGGAGGGGTTACGGACGATCGCCGCGAGGACGGCCGCGCACAACATGATTCCCCATGCAAGTGGGGGCTCGGCCGGGACCCAGTTGGTCGTCGCTATCCCGGAGAGGATGCTCGCAGCGCACGTCGCCGACGTGGAATCGCAGCTCCCCCCCTCGATCAGGGTGACCGACCTAACCCGCGCCGTCAGGTCGACCGTCGATTACCTCAAGACCGCGATGGGCATAGAAGTGTACCAAAGCCCTCCGAAGAGCCTGTTGAATCTCATTGGTCGCACCAAGAGGGCTCGGAGCTGGCTCCTGGATGTGGATATCGACTTCATCCACGAGATGCAGGGCGAATCCTACACGCGGATCGTGGACCCCGAGCCGGGGGTTCTTGCGACGCTCGCGCAGGTCGTCGATTTCATCGACAAGGCAAGGCCGGAGACCATCACAATATCGGAAGCGAAGGTCTCTGCAATCAAGGACCCCGGGAGCAGATTTTCCGATTTCATCGCGCGACTGAGGGACATGGGTTACACAGTCGAGGAACGCGGAATATTCTCCAGCGACGACGAGGTGATCAGGGGGATCTCAGTGTGCAGGGAGTTCTACGAGGAGGTATCCAAGAGTCTGATGGCAGACCAAATGGATGAGATGATCGAAGGCAACGCGCGGAGATTCGAAGACGAAGAGAAAGCAGCGGCAAAGGCCTTCTTCGAGAGCAAGGGATACCAGAAATAGTGGACGGTATTGTTGGAAGAAATGGGCCAGGGCGGATTCGAACCGCCGACTTTCGCTGTGTAAGAGCGACGTCATGACCAGGCTAGACCACTGGCCCGCAGTTCGCAGCCGCCACGCTCGTTATTTAAGGCAAGATGGGCGTCGATCCCGGAGCATGGCGCGACGTGGTCTCTTGCCGGACAATCGGAACACGCCCGGGCTTGCAGCCTAAGACCGAAGGGTACGGCAGCTCATGCCCCCGTAAATCCTTAAATAGAATTTGGCGGGCCGATTGTGACGGTGATGCGAATGCGAGGGGGTTATCTTCATGGGGGCTGGTTCAGTTCACTAGCATTCGCGTCCTTATCAAGATAGGATTTTCAAGGCAACCACGGTCCTACGGGTTTTCTCGGATTACACAGATAGCGCGTATGCCAAATACGAGAGGTGCCAAATATGGCTAGACAGCTGAAGCTAGCCCTCCCGAAGGGTTCCCTAGAGAAGGCGACCTTCGAGACCTTCCAGAAGGCCTACTACAAGATTTCAGGGCAGGACAGGACCTACCGTCCGTTCTTCGGCGACCCCGACATCGAGCTCAGGATCCTTCGCCCGCAAGAGATTCCCGTCTATGTGGCTGATGGCGTCCAGGACGTCGGGATCACCGGCATAGATTGGATCCGCGAGACCCAGGCCAAGGTGGAGAAGGTGCTGGACCTCGAGTACGGGCGGGTGAAGATAGTCACCGCGTTCCCAAAGTCCTCGCCCTATGAGAAGGCCGCCGACCTCATCGAAGATTTCTGGAGGAAGGGCAAGCCCGTACGCATCTCGGCCGAGTATCTCAACATCACCTCGGACTACCTCAAGTCGATTCCCTCTTACAAGAAGCTCTTCGGCAAGAAGGAGCCGATGATCATAACACCCTGGTGGAGGAAGGGGAACAACCCCATGGCGAGCATATACCTCTCGTTCGGCGCCACCGAGGCAAAACCCCCGGAAATCGCCGACGTCATCGTTGACGTGACCGAGACCGGGACGACCCTGGAACAGAACAACCTGAGGCAGGCGGAGACCATTATGGTCTCGACCGCCCACCTCGTGACCAACAAGTCGGTTCTCGAGGACCCATGGAAGAGAGAGAAGCTCTACGACCTCAAGATCATGCTCCGCGGTGTTGTAGAGGCCCAGAAGAAGCTCCACATCTTTGTGAACGTGAAGGAGGGCAACCTGCAGAGGCTCCTCAAGGAGCTGCCCGCGCTCAAGCGGCCGACAATCAGCCCCCTCTCCGAGAAGGGTTGGTTCGCCGTGAACACGGTCATAAGCAGGAAGGATCTCCTCAGCATGCTCCCCACATTGAGAAAGCTCACCCAGGGGCTCGTCGTACACGAACCCCAGCAAATCCTTTCTCTAGACGAATTCTCTGAAGAGAAGGAAGAGGAATGAATGAACCACTACCCCTGATCGCTGTTACAAAGCGGAACGCTGCACGTGTGGCCGCCAAGGTCAGGGGCCGCTCCCGAGACGTGAGTGAAGTAGAGAAGATCGTTGAGGAGATAGTCGCCAAGGTCAGGCTGGAGGGCGACAAGGCTCTCCTCATGTATTCGCGGACCTTGGACCGAGCGGAGATAGGTGGAGCCCTGCGGGTCAGCGGTGACGATCTAACGGAAGCCGCTCAGACGATAGACGCGAAACTATCAGAAGCGCTCAGGTTCTCCCTGGGGAGGATCCGGAGAACACAGGGGCAGCTACTCCGACGCCTGTCCTACACCTATGTCGCGAACGGCTTCGTGACGCGGAGCGCTCCCCGCCCCATCAGCTCTGTCGGCTGCTATATCCCCGGGGGGAGGGCGTCCTACGCGAGCACGGTCCTGATGACCGCGGGCGTCGCCAAGCTAGCCGGGGTCAAGAGGGTCGTCCTGTGCACTCCTCCGGACCCGCAGGGCAGGGTCAGCGGGGCCGTACTGGCCGCGGCCCAAATCTGCGGCGTCGACGAAGTGTACCGCGTCGGGGGCGCTCACTCCATAGCGGCTCTCGGATACGGGACGGAGACCATCCCCAAGGTGGACAAGATAGTGGGTCCCGGGGGGATATATGTCTCCGTGGCGAAGCGGCTCATTTCACGCGATGTCCCAATCGATTTCTTTGCTGGGCCCACAGAGCTGGTGGTGGTAGGGGACGAGACCGCCGACCCGAGGTTGGTCGCCTGGGACCTTGTGGGGCAGGCCGAGCACGGAGAGGACAGCCTCTGCGGGTTCGTGACATGGGACGAGGGACTAGCCAGGAAGGTTAGACGGGAAGCTGCCCTGTTGGCCAGGGGTGCACAGAGGGAGAGCTACGTTCGCGGAGCCCTTGATAGGGGATTCACCGCTTTGTGCTCGGACAGGGAAGCCGCCCTAGCTCTGGTGAACGCGGTCGCTCCTGAACACCTGGAGGTCATGGTAAAGGACGCGAGGAGTTTCTCCGAAGGAATCGAGAACGCGGGGCTCGTCCTCCTCGGCAAGTACGCCCCGTGCGCAGCCAGCGACTACTGCATCGGCACCGACCACGTCATCCCGACCCAGGGATACGCGGCCCTGAGGGGAGGCCTATCGGTGTTCGACTTTCTCAAGCTGAGCTGGACCACCGAGGGGACCAAAGAAGGATTGAAGGCGACCCTTCCCTCGCTGGAGGCGCTGGCAAAGTCGGAAGGTTTGCCCAACCACTACGAATCTGCAGCTGCGAGGTTCAAGAGATGAGGGGAGCCACCTACGGGCTGGAGAAGCTGGCAAGCGAGACCGTGATGGTCAGCTCAGCATCTCGGGCCCGTCTGGCGCAGGTCGATAGCGTAGTCTTCGATTGTGACGGGGTCCTCATAGACGCGAGCCGGTCCTATGATGCGGCGATTCTCATTACCGCGGAAAGTATGCTCGAGGGTTTCTCCGGCACCAGACTTCCACTGGAGAGGGTCGGGGGCGAGTACATACTGCGGATTCGCAGAACCGGAGGCTTCAACGACGACTGGGAGACCACGTATGCGCTTGCGATTCTCTCGATGGTGGCCCTCGAACCCCTCGATTCTGCGGCTGCGAACAAGGATAGGGCGAAGAAAGCCCTTCTGAGACTGGACGATCTGATCGGCGACTTTTCCTCCCGCAAGAGGCTGCGCGGGAGAGTTTCCCTGGACGAGTACCTCGCGGAGGGGGACCTCGAGACCCCCCAAGTAGAGGAGCTGCGCGCCTACCTCGACGCCCCCACAGACCCCGCGCACAGCCGGATGACCGCCACCTTCGATGAGACCTACTACGGCAGCAAGCTCTTCGAACGGATCTATGGCCTGGAGGCCTCTGGCCCGGGGCGCAGGGGGTTGATTGATAACGAGGAGATCCTCCTCAGCGAGGCGAGGCTCGGCCAGCTTGAGAAGATTCTGGGCGGTAGGAGGATGGCGATGGCCACAGGGCGCCCCTTGGTTGCAGTGCAGTACACCATGGGCCGCCTTTTGCGCTTCTTCGATCAGGAGGCATCGATGTTCATAGGGGACGGGGACGTCAAACCCGACATGGTTCAGGAGCTGAGAAAATACCGGAAGCCGAGCGGCCTGAGCTTGGTCCGCGCCCGCCAGAAGCTCTCTTCGGAGACGATGCTGTACATCGGGGACTCTGCGGAGGACAGGCTGATGGTCGACGACGCGCGGAAGACCTCTGACGGGCTGCTCTTTGGCGGGGTCTATGGTACGTCGTTTAACCAGGAAGAACAGATGAGCTACTTTGCCCAGAGCGGAGCCGATGTCGTGATGAGAAAAGTTGGAAGCACCCCGGCATTACTGCGGAGGCTGAAAGCATGAGGACGGCGAAGGTCCAACGGAAGACCAAGGAGACGGACATCCGGGTAGAGGTGAACATCGATGGGAGCGGACTCCCAGACAACAGGACCGGCATCAAGTTCCTCGACCACATGCTGGACTCCTTCTCCACGCACAGCCTCGTAGACCTGAAGGTGAGGGGCAAAGGGGACCTTCAGCACCACATGGTAGAGGACGTGGCGCTCAGCCTCGGTCAGGCACTCAGCAAGGCTCTTGGAGAGAGGAAGGGTATACGCCGCTTCGGGCAGGCGATTGTCCCGATGGACGACGCGCTGGCCATTGCGGCCCTCGACCTGGTAAAGAGACCCTACTCCTCGGTCCAGCTCGGCCTGGAGAGGGCAATGCTGGAGGACGCCCCCCGTGAGGACCTCGAACACTTCTTCTTCTCCATAGCCATGAGCCTGGGCTCCACTCTTCACATCAAGGTACTAGACGGCAAGAACGACCACCACAAGTTCGAAGCTGCAGTCAAGGCGCTCGCACTGGCTTTCAGGGACGCCTCGACGCCCGACCCCAGGCGCTCCACGACCCCATCGTCGAAGGGAAAGATGTAGTCTTGCGGGTGACTATCTTCAATTACGGCGCTGGGAACCTCTTCAGCATCCAGGCCGCTCTGAGGAAGGAGGGCGCCAAGCCTTCCGTCACGAAGACGGGCTCGGGTATGAAGGAAGCGGACGCTCTGATCCTGCCCGGCGTGGGGAGCTTCGACCAGGCCGCGAACTCGCTTCCCATGGAGGAGATTCGCGAGGTGATCAGGTCGGGGAAACCCACCCTGGGCATATGCCTCGGATTACAGCTATTCTTCGGAGGGAGCGAGGAGGGGAGGGCCAAGGGTCTATCCCTCCTGAAGGGGAGGGTGAGGCGACTGCCCCCATCGGTGAAGGTGCCCCAGATTGGGTGGAACACGCTCAACGTGGAAAGAGAGAACGAGCTAGTGAGCGGGCTGGACAAAGAGCCGTGGGTCTACTACGTCAACTCCTACTACCCGGAGACCGATGGGAAGTGGGTCGTAGCTACGAGCGACTATGGAGTGAGATTTCCATGTCTGGTGGCGGAGAAGAACTTCTACGGGACCCAGTTCCACCCTGAAAAGTCCGGAGCGACTGGCAGGACGATATTGCAGAACTTCCTCAAGGCGGCGAAAAAGTAGATGGAGACGTGGGCGGCAATCGACGTGCTAGAGGGGGCGGCTGTGACCCTGCTGCAGGGTAAGCCGTCGGAGAAGACGGTGTGGGGGGAGGACCCCATCAGCTACGCCGCCAGGTGGCAGGACGAAGGAGCCTATGGCCTACACCTTATCGACCTTGATGCGGCTTTCCAGAGAGGGTCCAACAGGGAGATGATCCTCGGAATTGTCAGGAGGGCCCACGTGCCGGTCCAGGTCGGGGGCGGGATCAGAGACCGGGAGTCGGCTGAGGCCTGGCTAGACTCCGGCGCCGACAGGATCGTTGTGGGTACCATGGTCTACAAGAACCGAGACCTGTTCCTGGAGCTCCTTCACGATCACGGACCAGAGAGGATAGTCGTGGCCACGGACTACCGAGATGGGGTGATAACGACCGGGGGATGGACCGAGCGCACAGGAACTGCGATACTGCAAGGCGTCGAGGAGCTGGAGACCCTCGGGGTATCGAACATCCTGGCGACATCGGTGGGCAAGGACGGGACCGGCTCGGGTCCGGACCTGGAGACGATAACGCAGATCCGACGGGCCACCAAGATGTCGCTCCTGGCGTCGGGAGGGATTAGGGACGCGCAGGACCTCAAGAGCCTGGAGCTAGCGGGCGCAGACGGGGCTGTGCTAGGTAGAGCGCTCTACGAGGAGAAGATCAGGATCTCTGAAGTCGGGAGGCCGAAAAAATAACGCTTGCAAAGAGGGTCGTGCCCTGCCTCGATGTGAAGGGAGGGAGGGTCGTGAAGGGCGTGAAGTTCGAGGGGCTGAGGGACGCTGGGGACCCGGTGGAACTGGCCCGGAGATACCGGGACGAGGGGGCAGACGAGCTGGTCTTCCTGGACATCACCGCCAGCCTGGAGAAGCGGGCGACCCTCAGGGTGCTGGTGAGGAAGGTGGCCGAGAACCTCGATATCCCCTTCACCGTCGGCGGAGGAATCAGGACCATGAGCGACGCGAGGCTCGTGCTCTGCAGCGGGGCGGACAAGGTGGCGGTGAACACGGCGGCGATCCAGGATCCTCGGCTCGTTACCCGTCTCTCTGAGGTCTTTGGCTCCCAGTGTGTGGTGGTGGCCATCGATGCACGATTACAGGGAGCGAGTTACGAGGTCCAGAGCCACGCGGCCACCAGGAGGACTGGTCTGGAGGTCGTGAGCTGGGCGAAACGCGTGGAGGAACTCGGTGCAGGGGAGTTGCTGGTGACCTCGGTAGACCGTGACGGGACCAAGGCGGGGTACGACACGAAGCTGCTGGCGTCGGTAACCTCGGCGGTGAACATCCCCGTGATCGCCAGCGGCGGGGCCGGGACCCTTGAGCACTTCCTTCAGGCGCTGAGGGACGCACGCTGCGACGCGGCACTGGCCGCCTCCCTCTTTCACTATCGGGAGCTCACCGTGGGCGAGGTGAAAGATTATCTGTCGGCGAACGGCGTCACGGTGAGACCTTGAATCAGGTAGAAATCGGAGAGGTGGACTTCAAGAAGGGCGACGGGCTCGTGCCCGTGGTCACCCAGGACGCCACGTCAGGAAAGGTCCTCATGGTGGCCTACGCCAACGAAGAGGCGGTAAGGCTTACGCTGGAGACCCACTTCGCTCATTACTGGAGCAGGAGCAGGGGCAAGCTGTGGAAGAAGGGCGAGGAGTCAGGCCACGTGCAGAAGGTCCAAGAGGTCCTCATCGACTGTGACGGCGACACGCTGCTCTACAGGGTCGACCAAGACGGGCCTGCATGTCACACCGGAAACGAGACCTGCTTTTTCAGAAAGCTGTAACCGTAATGCGCAAGTGAGCACCCGTGGGCGTTTAATTGCAGTGATAGCATAATCGATAGTGGCGCAAGGGACGGCTAGCGGGAGGAGCGCGGTTCCGTCTCGAAGGTTTCAGCCCCCCTAGACATCAGAATTTCGCTCCGCGAGAAGGTCTTGAATTTGAGATGCAAGTCATACACCTACAACGAGATTATCAAAACAATCAAGAGCGATCACGGCATCAAGCTTCCCAAGAGTACAATCTCATATTGGATACGGGGGATATCTAGTCCGGTCCAAGCAGGACATTCGTTCACTCCCAATCCTACGCCTGAACTGGCGTACGTTATTGGGGTCGAGACCGGCGACGGATCCCTGAGTGTCAGGCCCGAAAGATACCAGTACAGAATAAGGTTGAAGGCGGTAGATGTGGAATTTGTTGAGGCGTTCAACCAGGCAGTTGCAAAGGTGCTCAGGTGTCCCCCCCAATCGCTTAGGCAAAGAGACCACGTCAATTGAGACCTACGTCGAATTCGGGAGTTACCTGCTTCATAAATTCCTCTCGCAGAGGTTTGAGGAGCAGAAGGTATTCGTGGAGCACGATAGAGAGTGTGCCGCTGCTTTCATCAAAGGGTTCTTCGACTCGGAAGGATGCATAGACGTCTCAGGAAGGCTGACAGCAAGCAATAACGATCTTGCTCTCCTTCGCTACGTTCAGAAACTACTCGAACGATTTTTTGGAATTGAGACAACAGGGCCCCACTTGGGAACGAAGAAGGGAACGATCCTTACAAGAAGAGGAAAATCATACAGGAGGAACGCTGACTGTTATTGCATCTATGTCCGACGAGCATCCCTTCCGGCATTCTACCGAGAAATCGGATTCACAATTGAAAGGAAGAAAATTAGATTGCACAGTGTGCTTAGTAAACGCACGATATTTGTAGGGTAATACCAAATAGATTACAATATGTACAATGGCGCGGGGAGTGGGATTTGAACCCACGAGTCCTTGCGGACATTGGCTTAGCAAGCCAACGCCTTGCCAGGCTAGGCAACCCCC
>JAPCJP010000085.1:0-794 GCA_027886885.1 Nitrososphaerota archaeon
ACGGCGCCGTTCACGATGTCGTAGGCGATGCTGGTGCTCGAGCTCAACGAACTCGCCATGGGGGAAGCATAGTTGTTTATCGAGGTGACGTAGTAGGTCTTCACTTCCGTCCCGATGGGAGCGCTCCCATACGTGTAGGTCACTCCTCCCGAGGTAGGGTAGATGATCCCGGTCAGCAGCCACCTGTTTATCGCGTCGTTATACTCGTACCTCGTCACCCGCCCGGCGGGGTCTGTCGAACTAACCAGGTTGTTGTCGAGATAGCCGTAGCTCCATGTCCGGCCGCCTGTGCTAATCGAGGTGAGCTCGCTCCCGGTGTATGAAAACGTCACCGTTCTGCCGATGGTATCTGTAATCTGAGAGATGTGTCCCGAAACATACTTGAAGGAAAGGGTGTTGTTCCCGGTCCGGTCCGTAATGGAGAGAAGGCTCTCGTTGGAGGCATAGCCGTACTGGATTCCTGACGGCATGAAGAGCGTGTACGTGCCGCCCATGTTGTGGACGAGGTCGAAGTTCGTGGCGCCGTGGTAGACGAAGGAGCTGCCATTCCAGTTGTAAGGGTACGCCTCGCCGTCGGTTAGGTGCAAGTAATTCGCTCCGAGCCATGGGAAGTTCAGCGACCACCCGTAGCCCAAGTTGGCGCCTGTGTAATTGTCGTACTCATACGGAGAAGTGGAACGGAATCCGTACGGCGATGAATATACACGCGTGATTGCCAAGTCCATTCCTCTCCCGGGCAGGTTGAGGTCCCCTTGCTCGACGTTCAGGAGGCCGTTCCCGGGAGACACGTACTC
>JAPCJP010000085.1:804-1134 GCA_027886885.1 Nitrososphaerota archaeon
CGTAGGGGGAGATGCCCGGCGCGCTCCAAGACTTGCCCGAGTTGGCGGCCGTGGGGATGACCGCCGGGAACGAAGCAAATCGTACATTGTAGGGTCCAGATCCAGCAGTCCAGAGCGCGGTCGCCAGTCCGCCGGGCGCGATAAACTGAGCGGAGCCGAGGGTGCCGACGCTGGAAGATTGGACATCACTCTCTGTAGATGAGAGGACTTGTAGCGGAGACCAGGTCGACCCCTTGTTTGTCGACGTCAAGTAGTCGATCGCGGAGGAGCTAGACTGGATGATCGACGTAAGCTCGCTATGGCCATCAGTGGTGATTGCGCAGGCGTCGT
>JAPCJP010000085.1:1216-1831 GCA_027886885.1 Nitrososphaerota archaeon
CCCCGAAGCCAGCGTCGTCTCGACTGGAGATGAGGAGCCGCCGTAGGTAAAGTTCCAGAATTTTGCAGACGTCGTGCCGACCCCGCAGAAGTCGATGGTGCTGCCAAGGGCTGTCGCTGAGCTGAACGCCATGTTGTAGGTGGACGAGGTCGAGACCGCGGAGCTCCAAGAAGACCCAGAGTAGGTTGTTATGCTGAGGGTGCCTGCGCTGTTCCAGTCGGACGAATAGACGTACCCGACCTCGCTGCTCCCCAGGTTCAGCAGGATTCCAAGGCCTGAGTTCGCTCCGCTCGAGAGGGTGATGTCCTTCGACTTTGTCCAACTCGTGGATGCCTCCCAGACCTCCAGGTGGGAGTTCGTCCCGTCGTAGGTGTCGACGCTCACCCAGAAGTCGCCGTTCGAGTCGAACGTGGCCGTGGGGAGGCTCGCGTCTGCGTTCGTGGTCCCCTGCGTCGCTTCGGAGCCGCTCCAGGATATCGAGCACGTGGCAGGGCTCGGCACGGTCCCCAACCGGTAGGCGAAGGACGCTGAACTGCCGCTCGCGTACGCGTATGCGATGGTGGAGCCGTAGAGCGCCGCGCTGAAGTAGTCGCCGTGGGTCGCGGCCCGTATCGT
>JAPCJP010000085.1:1841-4791 GCA_027886885.1 Nitrososphaerota archaeon
GGTGATCCACGTGGTGCCGTTCGTGCTCGAGGAGCAGTCCATGTTCGACCCGTCGCTGAAGAAGGCCAGGTATCCGTCGTTGACGTAGAACAGCTTGGTCTGGCTCGTGGCGGCCGAAGCGTCGATGCCGGAGTTAGACGCGACAACCGACGGATCGATGGTGAAGTCGTCCCCGACGACGTAGGTCAATTCGTCTCCGGTCGAATTGAAATACGGGTTCAGGGCGCTGCTGTCGGACCAGTCGAGCCCGACCTGCTGCGCGCCCTCGGTGGAGTTCGCTCCGAACCATGCCGTTGTCGAGTCTAGGCTGAGGGGTTGCTCACCGAACATCAGACCGATGGCACCCTGGCCGGAAGGCCAGTCGACATGCCCGCTGATGGAAATCGAAAGGCCTGAGGGTTGGCAGTATTCGTATGCAACCGCATATGCCGCAGTGACGTTCGCCACTGTGCCACCGGCCGAGGCGACCGAGGCGACGGCGTAGTTCTCGGAAGCGGCGGTGCTGTTTGCGGACAGGGCGGTGCTGAGGTTTCCAGATGGTAGGCCTACCAGCTGCATTTTGAGGGCATCACCGGAGCCGTCTGCGGCCGCGAAGGTCCCGTTCTGGTAGAATGTATAGGACTGTTGGATTTCTTGACCTACTGGATTGCCCATTATCATCATCCTTGGTATATTGACGCTCAAGGTCGAACCTTCCGCGACCTGAGAAAGCGTCTGCAGGGGCTCAGATGAATCAGGGCAAGATTGTGATGCTGTCGTATTCCAAGGATTGGAGTAGGATACAACACCCGGGGGCAAGGGAGTCTGGGACGCGACCGCTTCTTGCGAGGAGACCTCCGGTGCAGTTGTCGATCCCTCCGCTGACGAAACAGGTTTCCCGGATTTCGTCAATGACGGAATGCTCGCAGGCAGCACAAGCAGAAGTAGAAGGAGGATCACAAGCGCCTTCGGTCGCCGGAACCTAAGAACTTGGTTCATGATTCCATCCAACCCAACCTCGAGAGAAGAAGGTCCAAGCTAGAGCCCTTCCCAGTAGACGATCGGAGTGTCAATGACGTTGGCGCCGCTTATCAACCAGGAGCTGAAGTAGGGGGTGTACTCGTTGTTCGCAGAGTCGGTCATCGTTAATGACGCCGACGCTATGGTGCCTTGGTCCATCCAGTACGAAGTCGCTGACGTCGAGAGGGTGGAGTAGGTGCTAGAACCGTGTTGATAGTAGGTCAGGGTGGGGGGATTGCAGGTACCAGAGACGCACGTGACCGAATACGCCACAGTCTCCTTGTATTGGTTGTAGTTCGTGAAGCTCCATGTAGGGGAGCAAGTTTCTGACGAGCAGACGGTGACGCTTGTTGTGTTCCCGCCAGAGAATCGTTGCCTTTCGGTCGAGCCGTGCGACGGCTCGGTCGCGGTGAGGGTCACGGATGAGTCGACCGTTACATCATGAACAGAGCCGTCGCAAGTAACGGTGGAAGGAGACGGATAGCCGCCAGAGAGAGTCAGCGTCACCGGCGAAGCGCCGTTGGCCATCGTGCATTGGACGGGCTCGATTGAAGTCTGGTTGGTGTAGGTGTAGTCCGCCCCTGTGCACGTTCCTGAGCTGCAAGTCGACAACGTAGCGGTCGAGGTGCCGCTTGTCGTCCACATGTCACCCGTGGGAGCCGTCAGGGTGATGGCGCAGCCTGAGAATGCTGAAAGATTGTGAGAACTTCCATCACCGGAGAAGGAGGCGGGAGAGACGCTGCACCCGGAATCTGATATTGTCCCGGTCGAAACTCCGCTCGCCGTGGCGGTGACCGGCTGTGTGACAGTCGCCCGGGCAAAGACCGCGCCCGTGATGACGTACGGAGCGTCGACGTAGTTAGCGATGCATCCGCCCGCGCTCTGCAGGTCTATCCCAAAGGAGGTGGGCGACGAGACGCCCGAGACCGAGTAGACGACGCTCGCTGGGAAGCTCGTGATCGTGCCTATAGAATAGCCCGCTTCGTTGGCGGTCGAACCCGAGCAGCCGGGGTATAGGTCTCCCACCGCGAAGCCGTAGGACGAGAAGGACACAGAACTACCGGTCTCCAGCAACAAAGGGGCCCCACACGTTCCTGAGCAGTATGTTCCGGTACCCACGGCTGTCCCTGAGACCGTTCCTAATGCCCCGCTGACCTCGAAGACGTAGGTCGTGTAGTCCTGGCCACTGGGCCCTATGGTAACCGTGTCGGCCCCGCTAGAGGATGCGGTTGAATACCAAAGGGTCGAGTAACAGTAGGCGACGCCGCAAATGACCTCTTGTTGGACGGCTTCGGACCATGTGTTCGACCTCGAGTCCGAGATGGTCGGGGCGAACGGGTCGGTCTCAAGCGTCCCATAGGTTGACGCCACCACAAGAAGGTTCCCGCTCGTGATGCTGGAGCCGTAAGCGCACGACGCGGCAGCGCAATTGCCCGTCTGCACGAGCGTCGGGTCGTAGGAGAACGTAACGGCGGTCGCGTTAGAAGAGGGCGAGGCCACCGTCAGCGAATCCGAGGAGGAGTTCCAGACCGGGCTGAACTGTGCGATCTTTGCCCATTCGAAGGCGCCTCCCGGCAGGAAGGCCCCCGTCGAGTTCACCGTCGCCGGCCCGGAAAACGAGAGCGGGAAGTTGAGGAGCGTCGAGACCGAGCCGGTCCCGGCCTTGGTGTACGACCCCCTGAGGTAGACCTCCTTGACGAAGCCGTTGCTCGTGTTGGTCGCGTAGACCTGAAGGGTCTCGGAGACCATCAGCCCCGCGCAGGCCGAGATTCCGGAGGAAGACCAGACGTAGGTTGTGGAGTTGTGGGTGAGGGTCGCGACCTGGGCGATGTCGCAATCTGTCGTTGAGACTGCCAGGGCGACGGTCGGAAGGTTCAGTGTCATCGCGTCGGGGGCGACGCCCCAGTAGAGGCCCGAAGAGTTGAATGCGAACGTGGGCGCCGGAGGAGCG
>JAPCJP010000086.1 GCA_027886885.1 Nitrososphaerota archaeon
CCGTGTTAGACACCCCGATTGCGGACATTGAAGACCCCATCACCCCCGCCATCCAATCCTGCATAGCCACGTAGTTGGGGGTCAGGTTCTCGACTTGGTATCCAAGGAGGAGTACCACGCCGTAGGCGGCAGGTACCCAGAACAGCTTGAACGACCTTATGCCATAGAACGACAGCGCCACTGCAGAAAAGAGGATGGTAAAGTCCAGGATCCCCAACCTTTCCCCGGTGGCTATCTTGTACGCGTAGAGGGCGACGATTATTCCAGCCCCAAGCACAATCTCCCAAGAGCTGCCCTTTGAGACCTGGGACTTCACGGCTCTCCACTTGATGGAGAACCAGGCGGCAAGGACCAGCGCGGTTATCGACAGGTACGTGTAGTCGACGCCCACGCCCGGAATCAGGATAGCCGCCAGGAACGCGGCGGATATGCCCGCGACGAACGCGTAGGGGCGACCTAGTCTCAATGATGGCACGTTCATCTTTAACTTCGCCAATAGACCAGAGATAAAAATCATTATGTCAGGGCTGCGGAAGAAACCCGACGCAAGACCGGTGACTTGGGGGTAGATGACAGAAATAAAGCAAGCATTTCAGAATCGCCATTTAGCTGACCTAGATAGCCCACGATATGGCGAGCCCGATGGGACTTCCCCATCTCCGGGCTCGCCCTCGTTCTCGTGAGCTTCTGTTCGTCTCTTCTTCGTGGTTCCTAGTTCGTGGGAATCTGAAGCGCCTGCTTCCTCTTTGCGAGGACTACCACAAGCGCCATTCCTACGGCCGCCACCGCCAGCGATGAACCGTTGAACTGTGGCACTCCATTGATCGAGGCAGTTGAGGGGAACGCCAAGACTTGAGCAGCCCAAGTCAGGCAGTCGTCTCCGCCGCCCGCGATTGACGCGCTGTCAACCGTTGAGCCCAGTCCTTCCGTCACCGAGTACGTCTTGGTATCCCACAGGTTGCCGTATGACCAGCTCTGTGTTGAGACTTTGGGGTCGGATCCGGGGAACGCGTTGGTGTCTATGACCACGCCGTTCCAAGACGCGGAGTTTCCGGGGAGCTGACCGTCAGCGACTATGAATGTGGTCGTGGCGGTCGTTGCGATCGTCGCGCCGTGGTTGAAGACGCTAGTCAGTGAGCCGCCTGTTGTCTCGGTGTAAGTGCCTGTGTAGATGTAGACCTGGTTTGTGACCGCTGTCGTAGGCGTGTAGACTACGACCAGCGAGGCGCCCTCGTCGAGCGGTGTCTGATATTCACTCCAGGGGTCGTTTCCGTTCGTGTATCCGGACGGGAATCCTGTGAGGTGGTTATCGCCGTTGTTCACAAGAGAGGTCACGTCCGCTGCGAAGACGGTGAGGTTGCCGCCACCCCAGCACGGGCTTACGTCAGTCGACTGGAATGTGCCGGTGACTGCTTGGCCGTTAAACGTGCCACCGGAGAGTCCGGCGGTTGTTGGATTGATGTACCCCCAAATCAGATACGCCTTTACCAAGGTGCCGGTCCAATTCACCGTTATGTTACCGTAGCCTTGGTCCCTCATAGCCGCGCCTGCTGCCACGTAGGTATAATCCCCTGACACCGCGAAAAGGGCGGTGGGATTAAGCGCCGGGTCAGGCTTAATCAGAGTGCCCGGAGCGGGAGCGCCTCCGACGTTTGCATATACGGCGGGCGCCATCCAGGACGCGAAAAGTAGTGCTGCCAGAGTTATTGTCAAGAGCCTAGGTAACTGCTTCTTCATTAGCTCCAGAATACCCAAGAGTTGATTGATAAGCACTGAGAATGCTGGCTGAATCGGTGTGAATCCAGAATTCATACGAATTCGCACGAACAAGGAATCCCTGGCTGCATCAAGTTCTACAGATTCTTCTAGCCGGGGGAGGACGACGCCCACGAGAAGAGAGAAGCCGAAGCGGGTCACTCCAAAGGGAACCCGTTCAAAGAGAGCGTCACGTCTCGTTGCCTTGAGGCCACCCTGATTCAGTTCCCGCCGGCTCGACCGCGCCATATTCCCTCGGAGCACGCTTGCGAGAGCGCCGTGAGCAGGAAACCCAGCAGAAGACGCCAAAAACGAGCGTTGCTTTCGAATTCAATGCGTAAATGCAACTTGGCTTCTAACAACTTAAGTATCTAAATTCGCGGTCGTGTGCCGATGACATTGCGAGGACACCCGGGAACCAAGGAACTGGGGTTGAATCATAGAGGCGCTGGAGGAATCGCGAGCCTAGCGACCGTCGTACTCCTCTTGGGCGCGACAGCGGTTGTATTTGCGCCTTCGCTATCGGCGCAGCAGGTCCGCCCTGCCGGACTAGCCCTGGACGGAACAGGGCACAACAGTGCCAACCTCGCGAGCGCGTTGTCGGTCAGCCTCACCGTGAACAACCTTGATGTAGTCATCGTCTTGGTCGGGATCAACGAAGCGGGCGGCAGCGCAACGGTTCAGGCGGTTTCGTCACCCAAACTGACTTTCCATCAGCGCTCCGTCGGTGCCAGTGCGGGTAACCCCATGTATCTGGAGGAGTGGTATTCTGTCGCGAGCTCAGGCTCAGGTCCGGCGGCAGTCACAGTGACACTGACCGCCCAATCGAGGTTCACGGTCATGGCCTTGGCAATATCAGGGGCAGACACCTCGACGATATTTGACGGCAGCCCCTCCATCGGCCCCGGAGGGTGTTGCGGCACCATGGGTGGCTCCCCGTACGGGACGACCCACTTCACAAACACCTTCAGCACTAACAACCCTGCGGACTTCATCATCGCATACGACGCAAGTCAAGGAAACCCGACCTACACTGCGAGCTCTCCGCTGACGCTGGGCGACCAGACCGCCGTCGGTTCGTGGATGGCAAGCGGGTGGGGATACAACGTGGTCACCGCCCCACAAGCGTCCCAGAAGTATTCGCTCGCGGTCAACCCCGGAGAAAACGGCGTCACCTTCGTTGACGCCATAATGCAGTCGACGTCGACGACCACGTCCTCGACCTCCACGTCTACATCAGCGTCGTCCTCAAGCTCCACCACGACTTCCACCACAACGAGTACGACAACGACGAGTGCGCTCCAAGCGGGTAGCAACCGCAACTACTTCCTGATGGACAACGGCGCGTATGTGCACAATGTGACCGCTTCGATTCTCCTGACCGACCAGCTCTCCGGCGTGTCTTCGGGGGAGTACGGCGGGAACTGGTCGCTCCAGTTGAACGCCTACTCGCCCAATGGCTTCGAAGCAGCCTACACGCAATTCGTGATATCCTACTCGAGCGGAATGATGTCGCCCGACGTTGAGAGCTACTCGTCGTCTGGCACGTTCCTCGGCGAGGATGCCCTTCCGTCGGCTCACATCGCATCCAGCGCCCTCACCACAGGAACGCAGGTCTCCATAACGGCATTGACCAACTCGACCGGGGACGTTGTTGGCGCTGCGTTCAGCGTTGTGGCAAACAACGGCGGCGTGCTCTGGACAGAGTCCGCGAGCGTTGCCGGCTACTCATTCTTGGAGGCCCCTATCGTAGGACTGGAGCTGATACTCGTAGGATATGGCGGAGGGTCGCAGTCAATCGCTAATTTCACGCAAGCAAACGGGGTTTTCGTATTCGACTCAAGCACTCCTCTCCTTTGGACCGCAACCTTCCCGGGGAATTTCTCCTGGGTTCAATACAAGGCCAACGGTTCATCGGAGTCGTCCAACCTCGTCTACTGGATACCGCAACAAGAATCGTCGCACGTGATCGCCCAATCGTTCGCAAAATAGCCCAATGATAGAGGTGCGCCGGGACGCGTCTGGAAGGCGAATCCCGACAATACGTTCCTCTCCGCGTTGGCACCCACCGATCGCCGTCTTTCTTCGTCGCCCACGAGCCTTTCAGAGCCGCCGTCGGCGCTTTGGACGTTCTGAGGGGAGACGACCCGCCCGGCCTCGCGGTCTCCGACGTCCTCGGGTATGCCCAGCTGAAAGTCCGCGAGCCCCTTCGTCTGACACGGATGCGAAAAATCACAATGCCTAAAGGCATTCCATGTAAATGTCATTGGAAGAGGCGGTGCAAGCACGATCAAGATGGCGCACGCTCGAAGATCGACCACGCTGGGGCGAGTAGAGTTCAAAGCGCCCCTGCTGCTTGGATTCCTGCTCGCTTCTTCGTTCGTTATCTTGGGTGGTTCTGGCGTCCCAGCGGTCCATGCAGCTGAGCCCATCTCCCCGTCCGAATACTTTGGCAACACCTACAACTCCACCCAAGCCTCGGTTGGCATGGTGGCCCTCGCAAACACGACGCAGTTGATAGATGCAAGGTTCACCGCGAGATACAGTGGCGAAGCAATACCGCGAGTGAGCGTCTACGCAGATTATTTCAACACCAGCGCCAAGTACGACGTCGTCATAGGCGTCGAAACAGACGACTCAGGAAACCCCTCCGGGCAATTCCTAGGGGCGTTTGTCTGGAATGTCACAAGCGGGCTGTGCGACGGCTGCGGCGGTTGGGTGTACCCTGGCTTTGCCCCTAAGTCGTACCCCCTCAACAATACGATAACCCTGGTTGCCGGGACCGTTTACCATTTGATCGTGAAATACTACAACGGGACTTTCGTGAACACGGGCGGCTGCTATGGCACCGACTGCCTCGCGTTTCAGTACATCGGCGGCACGAACTTTCAGCAGGAGTCGTCGGACATGCACTACGACCCGAACCAAGCTCTCCTGGCTTGCGGCAACATTACCAGCTGCGACATCGTTCCCGGCGCCAACGCGGTTTACGCC
>JAPCJP010000087.1 GCA_027886885.1 Nitrososphaerota archaeon
AATCCGTCAGGCAGATGACGAGACTTGCCGACCAGGGGAAGAGCTTCATCGTGACGTTCGACAGCAACTTGGTCGGGGAGAAGACCGCCGCCTACATACGGGCCGCGGCCGACACGGTAATCCTCGTGAAGACAGAACTCATCGGAACCCGTATCGATAGGATGCTCTACGTCCGAAAGATGAAAGACTCCCTGCCGACGGACAGGCTGATCAAGATCACCGTCGACCAGGCGGGTGTCCAGGTGGACACCAGAGAGTTCGTCGGCTGATTGCGAGGAGAGCCCGCGACCGCCTCTTCGTCGTCATTTGGCGGGTGGGACGCTCGGGGCTTTTACCGACGGGCGCTTCGGGCTGTGGAGAATCCAGCGCCTCACCGCGAGGAGGGCGGTCGCGACGACGAAGAACGCGTCGGCCAACAGTAGCGTGAAGACGTAATACCTGCCGGCAAGCTCGAAGTATCCCAAGAACAGGGCAATCGAGCACAGCATTGCGGCCACCAAGAATCGCTCGAGCAGCAGGCGGGAGCCCAGCGGGGTACGGGCCTCAGCCACCGCTTGCGCGGGGATTTGGGGGGGCGGTGCCACTGCCGGAGGAAGGACTCGGGTGGGTTCCTCCAGGCCCTCATTCGTCATCTGAAGAGGCTCGGGTTCTGGGGGTTGCTGCTCAGCGGTCCGCGGGGGCGCTTCCGGCGGCCGGGGCAACTCCTGACGAGGGATTTCCGCTGAGGGTCTCTCGGAGGGCTTTGTTCGAGGAGGTTCCTTATCGACAGGAAGTGGTTTGCGCCCCCTGACCTTCTTCCGGTCAGCAAGGCTTGGGTTTCCGACGACCCTGACGTCCTCTCCGAGCCGCCTGCTGTTGACTATCGCCTGGTCCAGCGAGACGTCGATGTCCCGCGACCATTCCCACCTAGACGTCAACCAACCCCCGTAGACCAGCAGGTCCTTCCTAGTCTGGTTCTTGACGGGGTTCCAGCCCGCAAGTTTGACCGCCGCCTTCATGGAGATGTGGGGTGGTTCGGGTTCGGAGGACAGGGGGTCTTCACCAAGCTTGATGCATAGACGGGGCCAGCCGCTCCGCAGTCGCCCGAACGTCCTCGAGCCACGTGAGTACAATCGGCCTATGCGGCATGCTAACTTTCTGTTATGTCGCTTCTATTTATCTCTCGTCTAGGCATTGTCCATTGCGTTTCAGGTCAAGACTTATGGTCCGATAGCTCGCAGATGGCCCGTCGCGTTCCCTGCTTCCCAGGCAGCAGGAGCCTGCCACGTTCCGCTCGTCGCCGCAGCCAAGAGTCGCGAAGAGCGCTTGTCGGGTCGACGGCCGTGGGGTCGACCCGATTCGCATTTCTACCCGCCGGCTCCTGAGAAGCCAGTCGCATTGATGATGACTGACGTGCTCTCCGTACCCGCTGTGGCAGTCACCGTGTAAGGCCCGGCAACGCTGCCAAGGAAGACTTGTGTGGAGGCTTGGCCGTTCGAGTCGGTGTTGGCTGATGAAGGGACCGTGCTCGCCCCGTGTGTGCCACCTGGTCCGATGATGGTGAAGGTCACGAGCACCGTTTCAGCTGGGGCACCGGCCTTGGTGGTCACGTTCGCCACCAGCGGGGTGACCATCGGAAGAGAGACCGGGGCGGTATGACCGTAGGATGCTATCGTGACATTGTAGTTGGCGGCGGTTGCGCTGGTCGCGGGCACCACGAAGAGGGTCCAGGCGAGGAAGGCGATCAGGACGAGAATCAGCGAGTGCTTGATTCCGTGTTTCAGCTTCCCTTCGGAGATCTTTCCTATCACCAGCCCGCCCATGAAGCCATTGATGACCACCAGAAGGTAGAGATCCCTCTCAAGAGGCACGCTGCCGATATCGGCCTGCCCGAGAATGCTGCTCGTGAACGAGGTCGACCCGAGCTGCGAGATCACGCTGAGCTCGGGGAGGAACTGCACTACCAGAATGGCGCAAAGAGCGATGAGTATGACCTGGCCGGCGTAGAGGACTATCATGTACTGGCTGAGACCAGCCCTCTTCTCCTCCTCAATGTTCAGGAACGTGCTCATATCAGCGGATGCCCGCTGAATGAGGTTCGCCACCGCTCCACCACTGTAAGAGGCCTGGATGACGAGGTCGATATACCTGTTCACGAGGGGGCTCTTGAGGCTGACCGCAAGATTCCTCATGGCTTGCTCGAACGTGAAGCCGATCTCCATCTGTTTGGCCACGATCTGGACGGGTTTCGTTATCGACCCGAGGCTCCCTTGGGAGAGCGTCAGGGTGGCCTTGACGGGGTCTATCCCTCCCCTGATGAGCTCTGAGAGCTCGAACAGAAAGTCGGTGAAGTCCTCCTCGTACTTCCTAACCTTCCTCCCGGCGAGAGTAGCGTCGGCCGAGTAGGGCCCGAGAGCGACCAGCAGCGAGACCGTCAAAATGAGATCAAAGTTGTGGGGATTCGCAACGTGGATCACCGGGATGACTATAGCGGCTGTCGAGGCATTCTCGCCGGGGTTTTCCTCGGCGACTATCTGGGCGTAGGCCGCCTCCTTTGCAGCGGCCTGGGCGGCAGCGCTGGAGGTAACGGTGGATGAAGACCCAATCAGCGGCACCGGAGAGAAGCCCGAATAAATCGCATAGCTGAAGATCGCTAGCCCTAATATTGCAGGGATGGCGAGCGTGAAGACGCTCCTCCGGACGTGGTACTTGTGGCTAATCCTGTATGCGAGCCTCTGGCGCCTAGTGAGCGGCATGGTCAGTATTCACCCGTGGAGAATCTCAGCGTGAGCATCACGAGGAAGATAATGTTGATGAAGGGGACTATGAAGAAGATGAACAGCTCGAATATGTCCTGTGTGTCGAGGAACGGGAGGACCTTGATGCCAAGGGAACCCAGAAGGATGATGCCGATGACCGCCATCACTATAGTCACTATGACTCCGCCGACGTACCCTTCGCTCAACGAGGCGAGGCTGTCGATGAACGACTTGAGCTTGGCCTTTTTGTCTGCGAACAGGTTGACGGACTGCTGCTCGCAGTAGGCCCTGATGCTCCCTCCCGACACGACTATGTTGGAAATGCCCACGAGGATGTCGTGCAGAGACGACGAGGGCGTATTCGTCGCTATGTGGTTGATAGCAGACACGACGTCCTCCCCCAAGACGTCAAAGCGATAGACGATCTTCCTGAATTCGGCGGAGATGGCTCCAAAGTCCTTGAGAGCAATCGCCCTGAGGGTGTCGATGGGGTTCATCCCGGCGCTAGAGAGCGTGGCCATGTAGGCAAGCAGAAAGGGCAGGTTCGAGTCTATGCTGACCCTCTTCGCCGTTATCTTGTTGACCGTCATCATGGGGAATGCGATTGCCCCCGCCGCGGCGGCACCTCCGGCTACGCCGAGGGTGATCAGCGTCCCGAAAGGCGTTGGGAAGACGAACGTGAAGAAGAACAGGCATCCGGCGAGAGAGATTGTCCCGGCCAATACCGAGGTGACGACAATCGTCCCCACGTACATGCCTGGGAGCATCTGAATCCCCGCCTTGTACAGGGTCTCGAGCGTCCCCGGACGGGGCTTGTTGTCGTACCACTTGAAGAAGAAATAGGCAAACCTCCTGTACCTCGTCAGGACCACGTTCTTCTTCTGCTTGGGGGCCTCCGTCTGCTGAGATTGCATTATTTCTTCCTCGTTCCTATCGCAGGGTCGCCCCACTTGGGGTCAGCAGCTGCCTCCTCGGGTGTGAGGAGCGCCTCGAGCCTGTCGGCGCGTGCGACCGCATCCTTGTCCACGTAGTACTTCCTAACGAGGTCAGAGACCGCTCTGTAGTTCGTCACTCCTTCGGCGATCATCCTTTCCAAGAGTCTGACCCTGTTGTCCA
Source organism: Nitrososphaerota archaeon (assembly GCA_027886885.1). Classification (GTDB taxonomy): domain Archaea; phylum Thermoproteota; class Nitrososphaeria; order Nitrososphaerales; family Gagatemarchaeaceae; genus Gagatemarchaeum. Next base: position 3,855 of record JAPCJP010000087.1, read on the forward strand.
GCTCCGCGTCGAGCTTCTCCATTGAGATTCCGTAGGTCTTGCTGATCTTCTCGATCAGGAACGACCTGCCGTTGAACTCGTACGTGTCGCTCACCGGGTTCCAGGAGAAAATGGTGTTCGTGATGAGTTCCTTTGTGGACGGGTTCACCCCAAGCACCTCCACGATTTCCTTGATCCTCCTGACCTTCTCCTCTCCCCTCCTCATAGCCCCTACGAAGATGACGAGGTCGAGGTTCGCGACCATCACTCGGGGGACATTCATCGGCTGCGACTCTACCCTTGCGATTAGTTCGGTCATCGAGGCCGCGTGGATGGTGCCCATCGTCGCGTGACCCACCGCAATCGCCTGGAAGAGGGTGTACGCCTCCTCTCCCCTGACCTCTCCGACGATGATGAAATCCGGCCTCTGCCTGAGGGCGGAGATCAGAAGATCGAAGAGGCTGATGTCGCCCGCGCTCTTGGAGCCGTGACTGATTCCGGAAATCCCGGAGACCGAAACGCCCGACACACCCCCGCCCCCTTCGCCGAAACCCACCCTCGTGACAGCCTGGATCCAGTTGGGGTGCGCCAAGTTGATTTCCGGAGTGTCCTCCACGGAGACAATCTTGTTCTCCGGCTTGATCAGCATGGAGATGGCGTTGAGGAGGGTTGTCTTGCCGGCTGCGGTTCCACCCGAGATGAGCAGGGAGCGCCCGTACTCGATCAGCATCCAAAAGTACGCGAAGATCTTCGGGTCCCCCGAGTGGAGCATCATGATCTCTATGGGGGAGATAGGCTCGCTTCTGAACTTCCTGATCGTGAAGGTCGAGCCCTTCTTGGTCACCTCCTTGCCCAGGG
>JAPCJP010000001.1:0-147717 GCA_027886885.1 Nitrososphaerota archaeon
GGGAGGATTAGGTCTTGGGAGTCCATCATGAAAGAGCTTGACAAATGCATCCTCATTTGCGCCAATTGCCATCGAGAGGTCGAGGCCGGCGCTAGGGCCATTCCAGCCCAGTCGGGCTAGTGGCACTCAAGAGCCGGTTCCTTCATTCTGTCACGACAGGCGGTCCTCCCGAGGGGCCCGGACCGGGTTGACGCGGACCGCTCGTAGACGAAGATGCGACCGGGTGGCCGCCACCCGAACTAACTTTGAGGGCGAGCACCGCGCCGATAGCGGCAAAGGCTGATGCCGCTTCGAGGGCGTCTCGGAAGCCGGAGACCAGAGAGGCCGGGGCTGCGTTGGCGCCGAGGCCGTTGGTGACCAGGTCTATCACCACGACTATCACCGCCAGCCCGATCGGCCCACCGACCTGCCTCGATGTGTTGACCAGACCGGAGGCGATCCCTTCCTCACCAGGTTTCGCTCCCCCGAGAGCGGCTATGCTGGTCCCGGTAAATGTAAGGGATCCTCCCACGGCCGCGATGAGCAAGGGCCCCAGTAGGTCCGTCGTGTAGTCCGAGGTAAGCGAGATTCTGGACAGCAAGAGGAGCCCGAGAACGAGACACAACATCGCCGCGATGAGCATCCTCCTCGCGCCCACGCGCTTCACCAGGCGAGGGGCCACGAACCCTCCAAGGACGAAATAGACCACTGCTGGAGGAACCAGCGCCAATCCGGCGTCGAGGGAACTGTATCCCCTGACATCCTGGAGGTATATTGTCATCACGAAGACCATCGAGGTGTTCGCCGCGAAGACCAGGAGCGCGATGGCGTTCGGCCAGAAGATGGCTCCTCTGCTTATGAACGAGAGGGGCACCAATGGTCCCTTGGACCGGTGTTCTACAAACACGAAGCCGCCCAGCACGACGATGGCAGCCCCGAAGAACCCGACCGTCCGCAGGGAGAGGTCGCCGCTGCCAAGGTTGGTGAGGGCGTAGACGAGGAGCATCAACCCAGCGGTGATAGTCAGCGCGCCCGGGACGTCGAGATGCTTCCCCTTTGCGCGGATTCCCACGGGAAGGGCCGACATTGCGATGATCGCCGCTAGGATTCCTATGGGTACGTTGACGAAGAAGACCCAGCGCCAACCGAGGGCGTTGGTGATCACTCCCCCGAGGACGACGCCGGCAGTGAAGCCGGCCGAGGATACCGCAGTGAATATGCCGAGGGCCCAGTTCAGCCTCCCCAGAGGGGCGAACGTAGTCACGATGAGCGCGAGACCGGCCGCCGATGCGAGCGCCGCCCCCACGCCCTGAGCCGCCCTGGAGACTATGAGCGTCGTCTCGTCGATGGCCAGTCCGCCGGTCAGGGAGGAAATCGAGAAGATGGCCAACCCCAATATGAACAGGTTCTTGCGACCGTAGATGTCTGAGGCCCTCCCGCTGAGCATCAGAAGTCCGGCGAAGGTCAGACCGTAGGCCCCTACGATCCACTGAAGGTCGCTCAGAGGCATGTCGATCTGCTTTTGGATGGTTGGGAGTGCTATCTGGACGATTGAAAAGTCAAGGACGACGATGAACTGCGCGGTGACGAGAAGCCCAAGGATCAAGCCCAGCCTTGCCGGCTTCTTCGGCGCCGCTTGACCGGGGCTAGATGGAGGCTGCCCTGCTCCAGGAGGAGATGACATCGAAAGAACCTTGGGGCGGCGCAAAATCCGTGCTAATATATCCGATAGTCGCTCTCCAGATACTAGGTAAAGCTGCTCGTACCGCCGCCCCGTTCAGTTGTATTTTATGACGATGGCGAAGGCGCCAGCGACCATCAACAGTACGGCGCCAAGATAGAAGACAGGAACGATCTGGGGGACCAGAGAGTTGGCGGTGTGGTAGGTGAAGAAGGTGAGGGTAGCCCCTATCGCCAGGAAGACGACTCCGACCAGGCGTATGACCATGTTTATCCTCGAAGCTCCCGAATCGAAGGTCATGTCTCTCTTCCCACCCGCTCAGATGGCTAATTAACCATTCACAAAGAATGCTTAAATCTGGAACCAGCTGCAACTTCTTCCTGAATGCCGGCGTCCAATGATGATATCCTGGCCGAGCTGAAGGAGATTCGGAAACTGCTGACTCCCGCGGCTGCCCCTCCAGCCCCGAAGGGTATGTTGAACGAATTCAAGGCGTTCCTCGACCAGTACAAGGTCCTGGGCCTGGCAGTCGCGTTCATACTGGGTGTCTATCTCGGCGCTCTCGTGAAGTCGCTCGTAGGGGATGTGATTCTGCCCATCATCGGACTGGTGTACCCGAGCGCCAACCTCACGACCTTTACGGCTAGCTTGAGAGGACAAACCTTCGCCTTGGGCGACTTGCTAAACTCGATCATCACATTCGTGATCGTGGCACTGGTTGTCTTCCTGATAGTGAAGATCGCAGACAGAGCGAAGATGAAGTAATCTTCCCGGGTTACTGGGGGTCTTCAGGAGCTCCGCGGTCAGTAGCTCTTGAGCAGTTGCAGCTTCTCGGGAAGGTACTTGTCCACGATGTAACTGAGGCCGTACCGCGAGAAGGCTTCCTGTTCGCTCTTCTTCTTGATCTTCAGAAAGGTGTCCAACTCCCCGTGCCACATCTTGTCCTTGTACCTAGGGTCCGCCTTGAGCTCGTAGAGCCTCTTGATGTCAATCTCGGTCAGCGGGTCTGAGGGGAGTTTGTACTTTACAATGTCCGAGGCCCATACCCCAAGCCAGACCCCGGATGGGGTTGTCAGGTCTCTCAGGTGTGCCGCTCCTGCCGACCCGCTCTTGATCACCATCGCGATGTGCGCTCCCCAGGGGTCCGCGTCGCACAGTATGCCGATGGGCAGCTTGAGTTCTTCGTGCAACCGCCTGAGCAGGAAGCGAGTGGACCGCGGAGGCTGCCCGGCCGTGTTGACCAATATCGCTTTGTACCTCTCGTGGACCTTCTCTTCGATGAATCTGGTGAAGAGGCCTCCCTTCTCGATGGCGATTACGATGTCCGCGTCTGTGTCCTTGAACTCGGCCGTGGTGAGAGCGGGCCCTATCATCATGCCATCCGGGTGAGAGGACAGGTCGAGCGTCTTACCCTCATACCCTCTAACCGTGTACTCCACCGTCAGGTTGCCGAAGATGGCGCTCCTCTCCTCCGGGAACACGTTGAACTCCTCCCTGGCGGACTCTAGCAGCACCTCCAGGTCAGTGATGAGCTCATCGGACTCTGCCTGATCCATGAACTCGACGTCGAACGCCTGTGCAGAATAATAGACATCTCTGAGCGTAGAGGTGCGCTTCTCATGGACCAGCTTGTTCGAGAAGTAGGCGAGCCAGAGCAGCTGAGTGAAGGGCCTGATGTGCTTGATGTTGCCCGCGGCCCGCTTTACCTGTGCAGAACCGAGGATGAACTGTTCCAGCTTCCTGTCGTAGACGATGTTCCTGACGGACCTGCTGGCAAATGTCACGCTAGGGAATCTTCCACTGTCCAGGTCCTGGTAGACCTTGTCCCCGAGGGACGATAGGGCCTTCTCAACCTTGTCCTTTCGCGCTTCAGCGGTAGTCTTCGATCGTGGTTTGTTCAATTATCTTTTCACCATCAGTCTTCTCTCCTTCCTCTGCGGTGACTTCGGGTTGCGCTTCCGTAGCCGCCTCCTCCTCGTCCTTGAGCAGTTGCTTGTACCTCGGCTCTCTCTTCTTCCCGGCGAGCTCAGTGGAGAATTTCGCGAGTAAGGGAAGGTACTTGCCGTAGATGTTCATCTTCCTCTGGACTGCTTCCATGCTCCCCTTCTTCGAGAGGAAGACCGAGAGCCTCCTGAGGGATTCTCTGACCGCGTTCTTGATCTCTGCCTCAATCTCCGGCCTGTCGGCGATATACTCCTTCCCGACGGTCTTGTAGGGTATCTTGGTGCTCGCGATGTGAGTGATTACAGCGATAGGTGCTTCGTCGGGCACGTGGTATCTCCTCCAGTCTATCTGTTCGTTGATGACCTGGAACGAGACGTCGCTGCTCTCGTCATAGAGCAGGGGAATACGGTTTGCGAACCTGAAGAGCTTCCTTCCCGGCTCGAGGACCTTGCCGCCATAGACGAGCCCCACCTCGACGAGGAAAGGAAAACCGGAGTAGGAAGATGGCGGTCTCAGGACCACAGTCGAGAACTCGGGCGCTAGCTCCTTGATTATCCCGGTCTGAAGTATCTGCTCTCCGACCGGAGAGAGGCAAGAGGCGTCGGGCGGGAGGAAGTCGGGGAACCTCTGCAGCGCGTCAACGATCCTGACTATCTGCTCGTTGGTGAGTTTCTCGGGGGCGACGCGCCAGTCGATGCCTGCGAAGGTAAGGAACTTCTTCGCGATGGTGTCGCCGACCCGGTGGAAATGCTTGTTGGCCATGAAGTTCACCATGTTTTTCTCGTCGGTGATCTTGATCATGCGCTTCAACGCCTCCACGTCGATACCATAGGGGTGTGGGAGTGTCTCCTTCGGAGTCGGGGGCATGGCTTCGGTGGCCCTCTCGTAGGTGGATATCCTCCCGATCGGGTCCACGAAGGTCAGGTTGGCATAGCTCCCGACGAGCGCTGTCTGCTTGAAGTAGTCGTTGATCTTCTGCGCCGACCGGGTGAAGTCTCCCTCCATGACGAGGTCCACCCTCGTCCCGGTCTTGCCCATGGCGTCCTCGACGTCCTTGCGGACGATGATTGGCTTGTTCTCTGAGATGTCGATTAGCATCTCGAAGACGTGTCTGCTCTTTCCGTCCGTTGAGGTTGTTATCTTCACCGGCTTGTTGGTCGTGATCTGACCGTAGAGTATGGCCATGGTCCCTCCGAGGCCAAACATCCCCCTCGACTGTCGCAGGACGTACTTTGAGCCGTAGAAGACCTTCCCGAACGCTCTCGGCACCTGGTGGGGGTCGACGCCCGGACCGTTGTCGGCCACCGATAGCCTGTATGCCCTTGGCTCGGTGTTCTCAGGCGAGGCCTCGTTGGCGACGATCCTGACATAGACGTCAGGTAGAATCCCAGCGAGCTCCGCAGCGTCCAGCGAGTTCTCGACGAGCTCCCTTACGCCCATGTAGAGCGCGCGCGCAGGGTTCGTGAAGCCTGCAAGATCTCTGTTACGGTAGAAAGAATTCAGACGGACTTATCTCAGAAAAAGTTACCAATCTGCTCACTCACCTCCAACGATATCATTATACCACGTATTCAGATATCTCATTGTCTCTTCCCTGGTGCTGCATTGCTCGAACCAGCCCCTTCGTCCTGAAGCTCTGGCTTGATCCTGCCGTCCGTATACCTCCAAGCACAACTTTGTGAGGATGAACTTCTCTTTTCCGTACCACGTTGACTGACCCGCTTTCTTTCTTATTACCTTGATGCCAGGCGAGAAACCTACCGTTTCGATGAATTTTCGAATCTGAGGTTTCGAACTAATATTCACCCCGTTTTTCCCGACGTGCGAAACAACTCCCAAGTTAGCAAGCATGGCCGCGATTTGCTCACTGAATGCTCTATTCTTGCTAGCCAAAACCACCCTGCATTCTACGCTGAAGTTTCGAGGAGATCTCTTCGGAGAAATAATCATCGAGCCCTCGGTGTCGGCCACAATTCGAAGCACTTTCTTGGTTACTGACCGAGAAGCTAGGATTTGCGAGAGTATCGGCCCGGAAAACGTCTTGTGAACCATGTTGCTGCTGAGGTCCTTGGAGATTTCCGTGCTCGAGAATCTTGTCGTAATCTTATTTTCTCCTAAGTGGACTCCCCCATAGACCATCTCGATTAAGTTCCGAAATTGGTCTTTCAAAGCCGACTGAGTATTCGTGAATCCCACGGAGGTTCTGTCCGCATAACCTTCCGTGATGACCATCGCCAAGACGAGTATTTTGTCATTTGATACCCGTTTCTCATCCTTGACTTGATACTTGATGAACTGTCGCGACCACTCGGGATGGATTCTGACATGCAGTCTTGTTCCATCCGCCTTCGACCTAAGAATGGCTCGCGAGGACGCCAAGTTGTTCCTTACGAAGGTGTAGGACCTTTCAGCCCTGGCTGCTATTTCACTGATTGACATTCCGCCTGAATACATCGAAGGGAACTCGGATGGCGAAATCTCAGAAAAAGTTACCATTTCGCTAATTCAACGACCATTTGTCTTCCGGCCTCAAGGTGCTGGTAAAATCACGTTAATAATCATCCGGCCGGTTTGGTCGACTTTTCTCCGCGAAGTCTAGCTTTTCTCCAGGATTTCGGGGGTTTGGTCCTCCCAGAGGAGCATCCGGTCCATCTTCTTCCTCGTCCTTGCGCGCTGGAGCATGTTGAATACCGAACGATGCCGGCTCCCCGAGGCGAGCATGTCAACCGCTTCCTTGGCCAACTTTGCCTCCCCACTCTCTCCGATTATCGCCACGGTCCTGCCGTAGACCGAGACGGAGGTCTTTGTGAGCTCCTCGATGGTCTTCCTCGATTTTCCCTCGAGCCCTATGATCCTCCCCCTTATCCTCTCGAGGCTGTTCGCGCTCCGACCGGCGTAATCACGGAGGTCAAGCACTTCGATCGTCATATCCGGTTCCAGCAACCTCAGGGCCCTTTGTGGCGAGAACCCCCTGCCGACCGCCTCGACGACGTTCATCGCCTTGAACGGGTCGCCCTCCTCTGCCGAGGATGACTTCACAGATACTTCGCCGGTATCGCTCTTGATGTCGAGGGAGACGTGGCACATCTCCTCCAGGTTTTTCTTGCTCTCCCCCTTCTTCCCGATGAGGGCTGCGACCCGCTCGACGGGAATCCTGACCGTCTTCTCGTAGCTCAAGAGATTATCTCCTCCACCAGTCCCACCGGGTCCTTTGAATCTATTCCTCTCTTCCTGAAAAACCTCGCCATGTTGGTGACATCCCTTGTCAGCAGCTCCTTCGATTCGGGATGGCTCGTGAGGACGGCTGAGCCCATGTCGAAGAGGACCCTCTCGCCCTTTGCAGTCTTGAAAATGTTGTATTCAGAGAGGTCTGCGTGCACGAGCCCGGCCTTGCGATAGAGGTTTTTGATGGTCTTCATGGTCCAGTTGTAGTCGTCCTCGTCGACCTCTGTCTCAGCGAAGAGCGGCGCGGGTCGCGGGGGTTCACCGATGTACTCCATGATCAGGATGTTTGAGTTCAACGAGTACGGAACCGGCACCCGGACTCCCTTCTCGCTCGCAGCCTGCAGATTCTTGAATTCCTTTTGGACCCATAGCCGGATAATGTCCCTCGAGGAGCTTGGAATCTTCTCGAATCTCCTGTCCCCGGCGATGTATCTCATCCGCTTCCTGAAATCGGCCGAAACCATAAGGTAGATTTTCACAGCCAGCGGAGCGCCGTCTAGGGCGACGCCCCAGTAGACCCGTGCCTCCTTTCCCGCGGCGACGACGCCATTGAGGTAGTCCAACTGTCCTCTTTGGCGCAGCACGTTCAGGGAGCGGATGGTCGCCCCGTCGAAGACCTCCTCGACGACCTTCCTTTCGTTCGAATCCTTGGTGAGGTACCTGTTCGCCCTCTGGTTCTTCAGCATCTGCTCCCGCAGCTTCTCCTTTCGCAAGCGTTATGTTGACGGGATTACGATGGGAAAAGGGTTGTGCTGGCCGAGCCATTGGAAGAGAAGGGCTTAACCGCCCGGGAGGTATTGGAGCAGGAAATCAACAAGAGGTTGAAGAGCTAGAAATTGAGCCTTCTTTCAGCGTGCAAGCAAGGCAGCAATATCCCTCAGGCGTAAAATTTATATTGCTATACAACTTCAAGTTGTATACCTGACGGAGCAAGACGAAAAATGACCGAAACAGCACCAATCGCGACGGTTAGTAGGTCATGCCGCGGTCCCGCCCTATCTAGGTGATGACTGTGGGTTCGGAGACTCCCGAAGGAGAACGAGAAGGTAACGAGATGAAGAGATTGCAACAATCGAATTTGGTCGAGGAAGGGGCCGATACCCCGCGCCCTACCGACAGGGAGGAGCTCGAGCGGATGCAAGAGGAGATTGGCAGGCTACTGGACCTGCTCCAGGAAGAGAGAAAAAAGAGCGACGACTACCTCACCAACCTGAAGTACACGCAGGCTGACCTGGAGAACTACAGGAAGCGCATGGATAGAGAGGTCCGTGAAATCGAGGAGTTCTCGACCGCGGGGCTGGTCAAGAAGCTAGTCCCGGTGCTCGACGACCTTGAGATGGGAGCGGTGTCGGCCGAGAGCACGCCCCAGACAAAGGAGTTCTTGGAAGGGATAGCGATGGTGAGGAAGCGCCTCTCCTCCTCCCTCGAGAACGAGGGCCTAGAGGAGATCAAAGCCGTGGGGGAGACGTTCAACCCAGAGCTGCACGAGGCTGTGGACACGGCACAGGGTACAGGGGAGAAGGATATCATAGTAGAAGAGATTCGCAAGGGTTACATCTTCAAAGGGAAGATACTGAGACCGAGCATGGTCAAGGTAGAATTGGCGATGAAAAAGAACAGTAAGGAATCAAAGAGTGGGACAGAGCAATGAGCGCACCTCGTGAAAAGATAATCGGGATCGACCTGGGGACGACGAACTCCGCAGCCGCGGTCATGGAAGCGGGTCGCCCCACGGTGATTCCCAGCGCCGAGGGTCCGACCGCCGCTGGGAAGATGTTCCCATCGGTCGTAGCCTTCAGCGCAGACGGCACTCTCCTGGTGGGAGAGCCTGCCAAGAGACAATACGTCACCAATCCCGAGGCTACCATCTTCGAGATAAAGCGCAAGATGGGTACGGACTACACCGTCCGCATCGGGGGCAAAGAGTTCACTCCCCAGCAACTGAGCGCGTTCATCCTTCAGAAGATCAAGAAGGACGCCGAGACCTTCCTCGGGTACACCGTCAAGAAGTCAGTGATTACTGTGCCTGCCCACTTCAACGACAACCAAAGGCAAGCCACCAAGGACGCGGGCGAGATCGCCGGGCTCGACGTCGTCAGGATAATCAACGAACCCACCGCAGCCTGCCTCGCCTATGGGCTCGACAAGACCGAGAAGGAGATGAAGGTGCTTGTCTTCAGTTTCGGTGGAGGCACCCACGACGTCACGGTGATGGAGTTCGGGCAGGGCGTCTTCGAAGTGCTCGCGACCAGCGGGGACACACAAACCGGCGGCGCGGACATCGACAGGGCCATAGTCAACCTCCTGCTCGACGACTTCAAGGTCAAGACCGGGGTCGACCTCAGGAACGACCAGACGGCCATGGCGCGGCTCAAGGAGGCCGCAGAGAGGGCGAAGATAGAGCTCTCCAACGTCATCACCACGGATGTGGACCTGCCGTTCATCGCCAGTGACGCGGGCGGTGCGAAGAACCTCCACTACCAGCTGACCCGTGCCCGGCTCGAGGAGCTCGCACACCCCATCGTCGCCAAGATACAGGACCCGATCAAGCGGGTCATATCTGACGCCAAGCTCGAGGTCAAGGACATCGAGAAGGTCATCCTGATCGGTGGAATGACCAGGATGCCGCTCGTTCGAAAGACTGTGGAGGACGTCATGGGCAAACCCGCAGAACGAGGGGTCGACCCCATGGAGGCAGTGGCGCTGGGCGCGGCCATACAAGGGGCCGTCCTCGCCGGGGAGGTCAAAGACATCCTGCTGCTTGACGTGACCCCGCTGACGTTGGGGGTCGAGACCAAGGGCGGTATCATGGCGCCCATCGTCGAGCGTAACTCCACCATCCCCACCGAACGGACCCAGACCTTCACGACCGCCGAAGATTTCCAGACGGCCGTCACCATCCACGTCGTGCAGGGCGAGAGGAAGATGGTCGGGGACAACATTTCACTCGGGATGTTCAACCTGACGGGACTACCCCCGGCACCACGCAATGTCCCCCAGATCCAGGTCAAGTTCGTCATAGACGCCAGCGGCATCCTGAACGTCTCGGCGAAGGACCTCGGTTCCGGCAAGGAGGCGAAGATCGCGATCACCGCATCGACCAAGCTCTCGAGCCAGGACAAGGAGAAGATGGTGAAGGAAGCCGAGCAGTACGCGGAGCAGGACAAGAAGAAATTCGAGGAAGCCCAGCAGATGAACGACGCGGACTCGATGCTCTACACCGCTGAGCGGACCAAGACTGACCTTGCGGGGAAGATCACCCAGCCCGACATCGACAAGATCGACGCAGCAGCCAAGGAGGTCCGACAGGCCATCGCGGCCAAGGATGTGGAGGCCGTAAGGTCAAAGTCCGAGTCCCTGAAGAAGGTGCTGCAGGACGTAGGCACCGCCATCTATCAACAACAGCAGGCTGCCGCGGCCGCCGGCGGTCAACAGCCAGCCTCCGCAGGAACAGAGCAACAAACCGGTCCCGCCACGCCGGGTCCGGATGGCAACGTGACGGACGCAGAGTACAAGGTAGTCGACGACGAGAAGAAGCAACCATAAGCCAGGTGCAGATGGCAGAAGGGCGAAGGTGGATTGAGCAGCGACGCCGGTGGTCCCGAGCCCCGCGATTTCTACGACGTCCTGGGGGTCCCCCGTAGTGCGTCCAAGGACGAGATAAAGTCCGCCTACAGGAAGATGGCGCTGCAGTACCACCCCGATAGGAACAAATCGCCAGAAGCGGAAGCGACGTTCAAGCGCGTCTCAGAGGCCTACGCCGTTCTCTCCGACGAGGACAAGCGCAAGCAATACGATACCTACGGCAAGGAGGGCGTCTACCAGAAGTACGGTTCCGAAGAGGAGGTCTTCAGGGGCGCCGACTTCTCGGACGTCTTCAGGGGAACCGGCTTCGGGGACTTCAACGACGTCTTCAGTCAGTTCTTCGGGGGAGGGATGGGTCGCCGGGGTCCGGCCAGGGGCGACGACCTCTCGCTTCACCTCCAACTCAGGCTCGAGGACGTCATAACCGAGACGGCCAAGGAGATAGACATCCCCCGGACGGAGGCATGTCAGGTCTGCGGTGGGAGCGGCGCTGCCCCAGGAACATCGCCGAAGCGATGCTCTCAATGCGGAGGCGCGGGCCAGGTCCAGAGGGTCCAGAGCACCGGGTTCGCCAGGTTCATCAGGGTGGAGCAGTGCGACAAGTGCAAGGGACGTGGGGTCATCATCGAGAATCCGTGCAAAGAGTGCAAGGGTAGAGGCACAGTGAAGAAGACGAGGAGGATCCGTATCCAGATACCGGCGGGCGTGGACGACGGTCACACGCTCCGCCTTAGGGGAGAGGGTGAAGCAGGTCAGCGCGGCACCCCTCCAGGCGACCTCTACGTGGTGGTCAACATCCCCGAGCACCCGATATACAGGCGCAGGGACAGCGACCTCTACGTGGACACGAGGATCAACGCAATCGAGGCCATGCTCGGGACGGAGGTCAGGGTCCCGACCTTGTACGGAGACGCGAAGCTGGACATACCAGCGGGTACGCAGCCTGGAGCCACGTTCAAGATCAAGGGGAAGGGGCTGCCGAGGGTCAACTCCTTCGGAAAAGGGGACGAGTTCGTCGTGACGGGAGTATACGTGCCGAAGAGCCTGAGCGGGAGGCAGAAGGAGATGCTCCGGGCCCTCGTCCAAGAAGGGAAGGTCCAGTAGAACTCCCGGAGTTGCAGCGCGTGTCCTCGAATCCCGTGATGGAGGCCATCCGCAACAGGAGGAGCATACGGAAGATGCGTCCGGACATGATCCCTACAAAGGAGCAGGTCGCGGCGCTCATCGACGCTGCCACCTGGGCCCCGAACCACCACCTCACGGAACCCTGGAGGTTCATCGTCATCGCCGGAGACGAAAGAGGGCGCCTGGGCGAGGCGCTCTCATCTGCTCTCGCCGCGTCGTTCCCAGACACGGCCAGGGAGAAGCTCGACATGGAGAGGGTCAAGCCACTCTCAGCGCCCGTGATCCTCGTCGTCATCGCAGCTCCCAAGATAGGGCCAAAAATCATGGAGCGCGAGGAGCTGATCGCCGCAGGCGCCGCCCTCCAGAACGTGCTTCTAGCCGCCCACGCGCTCGCCCTCAGCACCATGGTCAGGACGGGAGCGCACGCCTATTCCGAGGCGATGAGGTCTTTCTTTGGGCTCGGGGATGGCGAGTCCTTGGTGGCCATGGTGTATCTCGGCTTCGGGTCCGAGTCTCAGCCGATCGGGAAGAGGAACGGGGCGAGTGTAGAATGGCGAGGAATGTAGCTGCGGCCTACAAGCCAAACTTGTAGATCATCAGGAACGGGACGCCCTGGATCATCTTGATCGCTTCCTTGTGACCGAGGTGGTTAGCGACCGCTATCTGGACGGCTTTCTCCCCTGCGAGGTTGATGATCGAGGACTCCTTCATCATCTTCAGGGCCTCGGAGTCGTCCACCAGCTTGCCACCGAAATAGGCGGGGGAGATGTGCATCTTCAGCTTCCCTTCGCTCAGCGTCTTCCCGATGAGACTGTTGTCGCAGATGTTGATCAATGTGGTGTCCCTCCAGGTGAGGCTCCTCACCGAAAGGCTCTCCTCGGTCATATCCTAGTTCACCTTGGCTGAAGAGCGTGCTCCGCACGCCTCGCAGACCCTAAAGTGGAGCCTGCTCACGGTCTCTATGTGGGTGTCTGGGCTGCCGCACACGGGGCAGGTGACGTTGTCTGACATGTACTTTTGGAAGAGCTGGACGAAGGAGGCCTTGTCCTTGCGGCCGATGAAAATCGCCCTCTCCCCGTCGATGGATGCCGCCGTCGCCAATTCCTTTGCGAGGTACATCAGGACCCTGTCAGGGTCCCTCCTGAACAGCTTTGGATACTCCCCATAATTCCTGAGGATCGTCTTGTTCCCCACCCAGAGCACCTGAGGGTCCGGGAGCTCGAGCCTATTCAGCGATGACTTTGTGGAGATCTTCTCCAGGCTCACCCTTGCTTTCGAAAGGAGGTCATCGTACTGGCGGCTCATGCGGTTTTTGAAACCGCGGTTCCAGGTATTTCAACTCTTCTCAGCCCCTGCCTCCCTTCCAGTTCCCACCTGTCAGGCAATTATAGGGGGTCCCCGCCCACTCTCGGAGTGTCGATGCAATGCTCCTGCGTCGTAGCCTACGACTCCAAGTGCGGCCCCTGCACTTCGTTCAAGCGGGCTCTTCGCTTCCTCGACCCCAACCGTAGAATCGCATTCGTCCCGCTCTCGGAGGCGGTACTGAATGGCTCGCTCCGACAGGTTCCTCCCTCGAGAAGGTTGTCCTCCTTCCACGCAATACTCCCAGATGGCGCCGTGAAGAGCGGTGCCTCGGCGCTCCCGGACCTCCTGGCATTGTTACCGCTGGGACCCTATCTCTGCAATTACGTCAGGTCAGCCCCTGGCGGCATGAGGGCCCTGAGCTGGGCTTACGCCATCCTCTCGAGGCTTCACGACTCCGGTTCGTGCCTTGGCCAAGCGGCGACAGCCGGGGCCGGGGGCCCTGGTTCAGGCGCGACGCTCTAGCTGTTCGGGAGTCCAGACCACCAGGTCGATGGCGCTGGTCGTCTTGAAAGACTCTCCAGAGTGCCTTGCTCTGAGCTCGGCTATCACCCTCTGATGCACGTCCTCGGGTAGGTCCCAGGTCAACGACTCCTCCCTCCTCAGGAGGCTCGCTATCTCTTCGTCCGACGAGAAATCCCGCTCGACCTCCCCGACCCTGATCAGCTTCGCCGGAGGGACCCTGTCCTGGAGCCCACGCTCCCCCGCCTCGAACCTGTTGAGGGGATACCCCAGCTGGGTCCTTATGGCAAGGTAGTCCTCCTCGAAGCTGGGGCCGACCGTGCTACCGGTCACGGTGAGAACCATGGCCCTCGAGACCCGGGCGGCCTCCTTGACGACCCTCTGCCAGTCGGCGACGAGGTGAAGAAGATGAACCATGATCGAGGCCTCGAACCTCTTGTCCTGGAACGGCAAGTGATGGACGTCCGCTAAGAACAGGCCTTGCACCCGCTTCTCCTTGGCCTTCGCCATCATGCCCCTAGAGATATCGACGCCGAGCACTTCGAGCCCGGACTCCTGAAGGGGCTTGGCGAACCTCCCGGTCCCGACCCCGATGTCGATTAGGGTGTTTCCAGGACCCACCTGGTCCCTTATGGCCCCGGTTAGCGCCCTCATCTGGTCCTCGGGGAGCGAGCGCGTCGCATCGTAGATATCGGCGACCCGCCCAAAATCCTGAGTCGGCAACCGCCGCTCTTGCGCTAGGAGCGCCATAAAAGGAATCCCAGTGACCTTCAAACATTTTAATCCCCAGCAGGCAAGGACCCACGTGAAAAGGGCGACAATCGGTGTGTTCGGCGGGTCGGGCTTTTACAAGTTCCTCAAGAAATACGATGAAGTGACCGTCGAGACCCCTTACGGTTTTCCAAGCGCCGCACTGAAGCTCTCAAAGATTGGACCCCGGTCGGTCGCGTTCCTACCACGTCACGGCGAGCATCACCAGTATCCGCCGCAGACGGTCCCCTACAGGGCCAACATCTTCGCCCTCAAGTCCATCGGGGTCGAGCGGGTCCTGGGTCCCTGCGCAGTGGGCAGCCTCAACCCGAAGAGAAAGCCTGGCGATTTTGTGATCTGCGACCAGTTCGTGAACTTCACGAGCGGGAGGAGGGACACCTTCTACGACGGACCAGAGACCACCCACATCAGCTCCGCGGACCCCTACTGCCCTGAGCTGAGGAAGATAGCGAAGAGCGTGGCGAAAGAGATCGGGCTGCCGTTCCACTATGGAGGGACCGTGGTCGTTATCCAGGGGCCCAGGTTCTCCACCCGGGCCGAGAGCGTCTTCTTCAGGAAGCAGGGTTGGGACGTAATCAACATGACCCAGTACCCCGAGGCGGTCCTCGCCCGTGAGCTGGAGATGTGCTACGCGAACATCTCCCTCGTCACTGACTACGATTCGGGGCTGGAGGGGGACCCTGCGGTCAAGCCCGTGACCCACGAAGAGGTGATCCGGACCTTCAACGAGAACATCGCCAACCTGAGGACCCTCATCACCCGCATCATCGAGGCGGTACCAGTGGAGCGTTCCTGCGACTGCGGAAGCGCCTTGAAGGGTGCGAGGCTGAGCGCATGACCGACGCTGACCTCGAGGGCCGGCTGAAGAGCGCCATAAGACGGATCCCGGACTTTCCGACCAAAGGGATAGTCTTCCGGGATATCACCACCCTGTGGAAGGACAACGCGCTGATGAGGAGCGCAGTGGAAGCTCTCTACGAGCACTTCAAGGACTCCAAACCCCATGTGATTCTGGGGATAGAGGCCAGAGGTTTCGTATTCGGCGCGCTTCTCGCCCAGCGGTTCGGGGTCGGATTCGTCCCCGCTAGGAAGCTCGGGAAGTTACCCTTTGACAAGGTGACGGAGAGGTACCAGCTCGAGTATCGCACGGACGGTCTGGAGCTGCACCGGGACGCCATAGACAAGGGCGACCGAGTCCTCATCGTCGACGACCTCATGGCCACAGCGGGGACCGCGCTCGCGGCCGCGAAGATGGTGGAGACGCTGGGCGGGGTCATCGTCGGCCTAGCCGTCATCGTGGAGCTGTCCTTCCTTCACGGTCGGGAGAAGCTCAAGAGTTTCGACGTCTTTTCCCTGGTGGCATACAATTCCGAGGCTGAATAAGCCCGGCTGGGCGGTCGTCGGCGGGAGCGGCATGGAAGCTCTCTTCCCGGTCAAGGAGGACAAGCGCGTCAGGACGGAACACGGCGAGGTCACGGTCCACGTCTGTTCGACGGGGAAGACCGAGTTCTACTTCCTCCCGCGCCACGGTAGAGAGCACGAAATCCCCCCACACTTGATAAACCACAAGGCAAACCTGCGCGCGCTGGCCTCGCTGGGAGTGCGTGGCATCATCGCCACCAGCGCGGTCGGCGCTGTCAGCACGAAGATCAAGGTCGGGGGGATCGGTCTCCTTGACCAGTTCATCGACATGTCCGCCCGCCATCTCACATTCTTCGAAGGGTCTCCCGTGCACGCGGACATGACCAACCCCTATGACCGAGGCCTCCAGGAGGCGATGGCTTCGGCGGCGTCCAAGGAGCGGATACCGCTGAGCCGGGGCTTGACCTATGTGTCGGTGCACGGGCCGCGGTATGAGACCGCCGCCGAGATCCGCATGTTCAAACTCCTCGGCGGGGACGTAGTTGGAATGACCGGGGCGCCAGAAGCCATCCTTTCGAACGAGCTCAGCATCAAGTACGGCTCCATCGTCGTCGCGACGAACAAGGCAGCGGGGTTGCAGACTGAGGTATCCCACGAGGAAGTCCTCTCCGTCATGGCCTCGACGGCTGGCAGAGTGACCCGCCTAATCAGGAGTACTGTGGACGCGCTTGGCGCCGATTCTCTGTGAGCCACGTCGGCGCTTGACAGCCGAAGTGTATGTACGGTGCACAAGGTTTAAGCCGAGAAAATCGCCTCGACCGCAAGCCGGTACTCCAAGCGGGGAAGAAAAGAACGCAGCTTAACACAGATCTGAACCACGACCTGAGATTGGGTCGCGAGGAAGTAGAGCTCGATGACGTCGCCCTGAGCGTGTCGAAGGATGGCACAGTAATCGCCAGGATCGAGGTCAAGGAAATCGCGAAGGCGAGGGTGGAGGAAGGCGTCGGGATAGCTAGGTTGGTCATCGAGACCAAGGGCGGAGATATCCAGGAGGTCGCCTTCTTCACGAAGAGAAAGATCGACCAATTCCGCGGTCTGGCCAGCGCCATCAACGAGCACATGTCAGGCGCCGCCATCACGAACATGCCCGACCAGGAAAGCACATCGAAGGAGGACCGAGCGAGCACCCTGGGATGGCTCCTGAACTTCATGGGCCCGTACAGGCGAAAGCTCCTCTTCGGGGTGTTCTTCTCGATACTTCTTGCCGGGTTCAGCCTGGTCCCTCCCTATCTCCTGCAGATCCTAATCGACAGCGTCCTACTCGTCCAGACGCCGTCCCAGGGCCTCTTCCTCTCGCTGACCCTGGTCCTCCTCGGCTCCTTCGGCGCGATCATGGTACTTACGGTCCTCCAAGGGTACTTCCTCAACACGCTCGGTCAGAGAGTCGTCAACGACCTCAGGGGCCGAGTCTACCTGCACGCCATCAGCCTACCCTCATCCTTCATAGAGAGGATGACGACGGGAAGGATCCTCTCGAGGTTGACCACGGACGTGGGCAACACTCAGTGGCTCATGGTATGGGGGCTCCCGACGTTGACCGTGAACGTGCTCACACTGTTTGGCATAGGCATTATCCTATTCATCCTCGACGCCGGGCTCGCCGTCTTCGTCCTGATACCCGTCCCCTTCATCATCTATGCGCTGGTGCGCTACAGGAAGGGGTCGTTCATGGTCTACCACCGAAACTGGAGGAGGAGCGCGGACGTCACCGCCATGATAGCGGACACGGTGCCAGCCTACCAGGTGGTAAAGTCCTTCGCAAGGGAGGACCGCGAGGGGCGGAGACTGAGCGACAGCCTGGACCGGCTCTACAACGCCCAGGTGGACGCGGTCAAGATGAACCTCCTGTACTGGCCGGCTCTCGGCTTCCTGACCTCCCTGGCGACCATCGCCATCTGGTGGGTCGGAGGCAATCAGGTGCTCGTCGGCGGGGTCAAGCTGGGAATAGTCACGGCGTTCGTCGCCTACCTGGCTCTGTTCTACACCCCGATAAACAACCTTAGCAACATCGTACCCTTCATCCAACAGGGAATTACGTCTGGGGACCGCCTCAGGGAGATAATCGACTCGGATCCGGAGGTCCAGAACAAGAAGGGAGCCCTGCGGCCCCCGGACCTCGGAGGGGAGATAGCGTTCGAGAAGGTCTGGTTCGGTTACGAGCCATTCAACCCGGTCATCAAGGACTTCAACCTCCTCATCCCCAGAGGGCAGCGCATCGCCATAGTAGGGAGGAGCGGTTCCGGGAAGACCTCGGTCTCGAAGCTGCTCATGAGGTTCTACGACGTCAACCAGGGGTCTGTACGCATCGGCGGCATCGATGTCAGGGACATCGAGCTCAACTTCCTGAGGAGCAAGATAGCCTACGTTCCTCAGGAGGTGATCCTGTTCGACAACACCGTCGCGCACAACGTAGCCTACGGGGTCCCTGACCTTGAGGGGTCGACGGCGGGGCCCCTCCAGGTCCTACAAGCCTGCAAGGCTGCAGGAATCCACAGAGAGATAATGGGGCTCCAGCTCGCCTACGACACCAACCTCGGGGAGAAGGGTTCCACTCTCTCGGGGGGTCAGCGCCAACGGATATCCCTCGCCCGGGCGATAATCAAGAGTCCAGACATCTTCATCCTGGACGAAGCGACGTCGGACCTCGACGTCCTCAGCGAGAGGGAGATCTATCGCAGGATGCTCAAGCTGGCCGAGGGGAAGACGACCCTCCTCGTGACCCACAACATGTACGAGGCAATGAGCGTCGACAGGGTGCTCGTGATGAACAGTGGACGGGTCGTGGAGCAGGGCGACCCCAGGGACCTCCTCGCCATGGGAGGGCAGTTCACATCCATGTTCAAGGAGTTCAATGGGGAGAACCCCTTCCAATTCGAGTCCGACCTTTCCAAGACGAACCTGGGAGACGTCTCGGTCAGGCTTCCCGCGAGCCGGCCCGAAGACCTGAAGGTCAAAGGGAGTTCTAGGGCGAGCGAGGTCGACGTCGTTGACAGAGAGAGGTCATGGTCCAATCTCACGGCGAGGCGGCCGTTCCCTCTGAGCGAACCCCAGATCATCATCCTCCAGAACCGTGAAGGAGAAGAGGCTCTAACCATAGCCGATTCCTCGATGCTGGAGCCGAGCTCACGGACAGCACTGGAGAAGGCCGCCCGAGCGAACAGCTTCATCCTCAAGGTCCACGAGATCAAGAAGGTGGTCGTGCGGGGCGATGAGCTGGATTGGCACGTTCGCGTGGACGGAGGGCAGATTATGGTGGTGAACACGAGAGGCAGACGGAACGTCGTGGTCATGGACGGAAAGGTCATCCTGATCGACCCCCACGACAACGTCTCGGAGGTCGACCTGAAAGAGGTGGACAAGAGGAGCCTCAGGCTGATCAACAGGACCGTCTAGCTCCGGCCCCGGGTGGCCCGGAGCACTGCGATTGGATTTAATAATAGTCGAGGGGCCGCGTCGCCGAAGAATCTTGGGGAAGATAGCCAACCCGAAGCTCGAGGCTGAAGGTAAGAAGAACTTCTTGTGGGCGAAGGATCACATGGCAGCGCTGACCACGCTCTCGAAGCGCCACGGGGCGGGGAGGCCCCTGAAGGGCGTGGTGGTGGGTGTGTGCCTCCACGTCACAAAGGAGACATCGGCACTCATAGATGCTCTCGTAGCTGCGGGCGCCGATGTCAAGCTGGCAGCCGCAAATCCGCTCTCTACCCAGGACGACATAGCCGCATACCTCTCCACCATGGCGGAGGTATGGGCCTGGCGGGGACAGACGGCCAAGGAGTACGACTGGTGCATCGAGGAAGTACTGCGGGCGAAGCCAGAGGTGCTGATTGACGACGGAGCTGACCTTCACGTCGCCGCCCACAGGGCCAAGCTAGGGAGCGTCCTGGGAGGGTGCGAAGAGACGACCACCGGAGTTGTACGGCTGAAAGCGCTGGAGAAAGAAGGACTGTTGAGATATCCGATAGTGGCGATAAACAACGCACGGACGAAGTACCTGTTCGACAACCGCTACGGCACGGGACAGAGCACGTTCGACGGGATACTGCGGGCAACCGCCCTCCTCATCGCAGGCAAGACCGTGGTCGTCGTGGGCTACGGCTGGGTGGGCAAGGGCGTGGCGATGCGCGCCAAGGGGCTGAACGCCAATGTCACCGTGGTCGAGATCGACCCCATCAAGGCGCTGGAAGCACATCTGGACGGGTTCGATGTCATGAGCATCGAAGACGCCGCCCCCAGGGGCGACATCTTCATCACCTGCACGGGCCAGAAGGGGGTTATACCCTTCTCCTCGGTGCCCCTCATGAAGGACGGGGCGATACTCGCCAACGCAGGGCACTTCGACGTGGAGATAGACACGAAGACCCTGCTCGCAAAGGCGCGGTCGGTCACCGCCGTCAGGCCGAACGTCGACGAGGTCGTGCTTCCCGGTGGGAAGCGGGTCTACCTCCTGGCCAAGGGGAGGATCGTCAACCTCGTGGCCGCCGAGGGTCACCCCCCAGAGGTGATGCAGATGTCCTTCGCGAACCAGTTCATGTCCGCGCTCTACGTCCTGAAGAACCACGAGAAACTGGGTAAGAGGGTGCTGGACGTCCCTCCAAAGAACGAGAACGAGGTCGCACTGGCGACGCTCGATTCCCTGGGGATCTCCATCGGATCCGCGACCAAGGAGCAGCTCAAGTACGCCGAGAGTTGGAGCCTCTAGCCAGAGGCACGTTTATAGCGAAGAAAGGAGGAATATTTTCAAGGTGCAAGGCAAGCTCAAGAACACTATCATTACGGCCGCTCTCCCATACGCCAACGCGGACCTACACCTCGGGCACATAGCGAGCACGTACCTACCCTCGGACATCCTGTCCCGGTACCTGAGGCATGGGAAGGCTAACGTGATACAAGTGTGCGCATCCGACGATTTTGGCACGCCCATCCTCATCGCCGCTGAGAGGGCAGGCAAGAAGCCCGAGGACTACGTCGCCTACTGGCGCCAGCGGTTCGAGGAAGACCTCGGAGCTCTGGGGATCCGCTTCGACCTCTTCTACAAGACCAGCTCCGAGGAGAACGTCAAGCTCGTCCAGCACTTTTTCACCACGCTCCACAAGAACGGCTTCATCTACCCTGGGGACGTCGAGCAGTTCTACTGCAACGTCGACAAGAAGTTCCTCCCAGACAGGTATGTCAAGGGAAGGTGCCCCTATTGCGGGGCGCTGGACCAGTACTCCGACGGCTGCGAGAACTGCGGGAGGACGCTCCAACCCGGGCAGATCCTCGACCCCAAGTGCTCCATCTGCGGCACGCCCCCGGTAAAGAAGAGCAGCAAGCACTACTTCTTCAAGCTCTCGGCTTTCTCCGACCAACTCAAGGACTGGCTGGAATCGAACGCCAACCTCCAGTCCGAGCCGAGGAACTACGTCCTCAACTGGATCAAGGAGGGCCTCCAGGACTGGGACATCACGAGGGACATCACCTGGGGCATCAAGATTCCTCTCCCCGAAGCTGACGGCAAGGTCCTCTACGGTTGGTTCGACAACCACCTCTGCTACATATCGACGGCCATCAAAGCCTCAGGGAAGACGGGCAAGGAGGGCATCGAGTTCTGGAACGACTCCACCGTGTACCACTTCATCGGCAAGGACATCGTCTATCACCACTACCTGTTCCTCCCCAGCATGAGGCTGGGCGAGGGCGAGTACAAGCTCCCGGACTACATACCCACGAGGGGGTTCTTGCTTCTCGAGGAGAAGAAGATCTCGAAGAGCAGGAGGTGGGGGATCACGATTCGGGACTACCTTGGTGTCCTCCCGCCCGACTACATCCGTTTCTACCTTACCAGGATCACCCCCTACGCGCAGACCGACCTGAACTTCGACCTCGAGGAGTTCCGTTCCAAGATCAACAACGAGCTTGTGGCGAACATAGGGAACTTCGCCTACCGCTCCCTGGTCCTGCTCGACAGAGGGTACGGACGCGTCGTCCCACAGCCTGGCGAGTCTGGCGACGCCGAGAAGGCGCTGGCCCAGGCCCGGTCCAAAGCTTTCCAGGAATCGTCCAAGCTCATCGAGGCCGGCGGCTACGACCGGGCGCTCAAGGCCATACTGGAGTACAGCACGAGCTGCAACCAGTATCTCCAGGCCAAGGCCCCGTGGGAGAAGCGCGATGGAGCTGAGACGGCGATTCACGCCTCGGTGAACGCCGTGGCGTCCCTGGCCCTGCTTCTTGAGCCGTTCCTCCCGTTCGCGTCCGCAGAACTCTGGCGACAGCTCGCCATCGAGAGACCTCTCTCGCTAGAGTGGGAAGAGGGGAACAAGGACCTTCTAAGGTCCGGCCACAAGACCCTCGAACCGAAACCCCTCTTCAGGAAGGTGGAGGAGACCGACCTGGAGTCCCTGAGGAAGTTCCTCGAGAAGAAGTAAGCGCTCAGCCGCAGAATTCGAGCCCTTCCAGGCCCGATTGGATAGAGTAGTCCATGCTGTCGTCGATGCTCCTGAGAGAGGCCAGAGGGTCGTATTCGTCGTACCTGGTGCCTTTGAACCCGGAGGCCAGGACGCTCACCTGGACCTGGGCGCCACCCCTATAGCTCACGGCGTACTCGACGTCCATGGCTTCGCTCCCGAACATCGAGCCGAGCCTCTTCACCGCCGTGGCCGTCTCGCCGGCGCTGACGCCCGAGTCGCCCGTGAGGACCACGATCGCGTGTCTCGCTTCCTTGGTCTCTGCGTGCTTGCTGATCCCTATTATCGCCCTAGAGAGCGCCTCCTCCGTCTTGTCGACCGACCCCGAGGAGGCGGAGGACAGGAACGAGTAGCCGTCCTGCATCACAGTACCGAGCACCTTGTTCAGTCCAACCGGGATGGACGCCTCCGACTGGCGCGCCAGGAGCGAGCCAAGCGCCTTTACCGCCTCTGCGTTCGCCATGTCATAGAGGTCCTTTATGGTCGCGCCGCTGCTCGTCTTGAGCAGAGCGTCGTTGTCGACCACAACGACCCCCCTGGAGGTCTGTCTGAGCCTTCTGAGCGCCACACCTGCGTAGAATCTGAGCTTCTCCTCGAACCTGAACGGCATCACCGCGATGCTGACCGTCTCCGCCCCGGCCTCGCTCGCGAGCTGCGAGACCACCGGCGCCAGTCCGCTCCCCGTCGCCCGGCCGAGCCCAGCCACGATGAAGACCACCTTGGCCCCTTGCACCAGACTGGCTATCTCCTGCTGGTGCGGGATCGACAGACCTCTCACCATGGGAGGCGTCAGCTTCTGGTCGATGGGGCAGTCGATGACGACCTTGCTCCCCTCCACGGACTCGAGGTCTGACTCGTCGCAGGTGATGTACGCGAACCTGTCCACCAGGGTCGTTTCCTTGCTTAGCGCAGAGACGATTCTCGCTCCCGCGCTCCCGATACCCAGAGCCAAGACTTGAGTGGAGGTGCTGTTTGACATCTTATGGGGTTCCTTCGGGGGCTACGGATTAATCCGCCCCACAACTAAAACCTTGAACCAATGGTTACGTAATGTTTACCTGAGTCTTGTTACGCGCTATTTTTCTAGATTGACGAGCCTGTTGACCAGCTCGTCCTGCATGTGGCCGCTGCACTCCACGACCATCTTCTTGAGGCCGGACACCTTCTCCCCCGCGGCCTTGATCCGCCTCCCCAGGTCCACGGCCGTGGGGCTGTAGACAGAGAGCGGGGTGAACCTCGCCTTGACGACGTCGGGCGTTACCTCGAAGACCTCCGTCACGATGCTCAGCTCTCCAAGCTTCCTGCCGGTCTCTTCCTCCACAAGCTCGAAGATGTTCGCCCGGACGGCATCGACGACCTCTTTGCTCAAGCGCTGCTCGACCTCCTTCTTACCACTTAACCTTGAGGGACAGAGGGTGCGAGGCCTTGACCTCGTCGATCCTCTTGACGCTGGTGTTCTTCGGCTCGTCCTCCAGCTCCCCCCGTTCGAGCTTGGCGAAGAGGTCGTTGAGCAGGTCGGCGTACTCGTCGAGCGCCTCGACGGTCTCCGTCTCCGTCGGTTCGATCATGAGCGCCTCCTCCACAGTCAGAGGGAAATACACCGTGGGCGAGTGGACCCCATAGTCCAAGAGCCCCTTGGCGATCTTCATGGCTCCGCCGCTCATCGTCCCCTTCACAGAGACCACGGCCTCGTGCTTCCTACGAAGCCCCTTGCCCTGGATTATGGGGAACGCGTTCGGGTTGAGGCGGGAGAGCAGGTAGTTCGCGGCCAGCACGGAGAGGCTCGAGACGTTGTCGAGCCCGTCGCTGCCGAGCAATCTGATGTAGCAGTAGGCTCTGAGGAGTATGGCCGAGTTGGCGTAGCACCCCTTCAGCCTCCCTATGGTGTGCGGCAGTTCGTGGTCGAAGTGGTACCTGTCGTCGACCTTGGTCACGACCGGGACGGGGAGATAATCCTGCAATTTCTCCGAGACGCCCACCGGTCCAGCACCGGGACCGCCACCCCCGTGCGGCGTCGCGAAGGTCTTGTGGAGGTTGAGGTGCACGATGTCGAAACCCATGTCCCCCGGGCGGGCCTTCCCGAGCATGGCGTTCATGTTCGCCCCGTCATAGTACATTAGGCCCCCCGCCCGGTGGACCACCTCGGCAACCTTTGCCACGTCGCTCTCGAATAGGCCCAGCGTGTTCGGGACCGTCATCATCATGCAGGCTGTCCTCTCGGAGACGACCTTCCTCACCTCCTCCACGCTGACGAGGCCCCGGGCGTCGGACGGCACCTTGACGACCATGAATCCGCCCATCGCCGCGCTCGCCGGGTTCGTCCCGTGTGCCGAGTCCGGCACGAGTATCTCGTCCTTTTCTGGATGGCCCGTCTCCCTGAGGTATTTCCGGACCATGAGGACGCCCGCGAACTCTCCCTGAGCTCCCGCGGCAGGAGTCAATGAGAACCTCTTCATGCCCGTTATCTCACACAGGTATTGAGAGAGGTCGTAGAATATCCCCATCAGGCCCTGAAGAGTCTCCTCCGACTGCAAGGGGTGCGCCTCCCGCATGCGGGGTGACGACGCAATGTATTCCGAGACCTTGGGATTGTACTTCATGGTGCAGCTCCCCAGCGGGTAGGTCCCCGTCTCCACAGAGAAATTCATCTGTGAGAGCCTGTTGAAGTGTCGGAGGACCTGCAATTCGGAGATCTCGGGAAGCTTGAGCTCCTCCTTCCTCCTGAGGCTCGCAGGGATGAGCTCCTTCCCCGTGGTCCAGGCAACTATCTTCCCGTCCTTGGGAGGGACGAAACCTGTCCTCCCCTTGCGGGTGAGGTCCTTGAGCAGCGGCTCGTCCCACTGTGCTTGTCTGAACCTTCTCGGCACGCTCACAGCACCTCCCTCAAGCCGTCTGCTAGGCGGGAGATGTCGTCCGCTGAGTGGACCTCGGTGACGCAATAGCCTCCAGCCTCGCCGATGCCAGGGAATCGCTCGGTGAGAGGGTAGCCAGCCATGATGCCAAACCTGGCGAGGCCGTCGTAGACGTCCTTCGCTTTGGCGTTCTTGTAGCCCACGACGAACTCCTTGAAGAATGCCCCCTCGAAGAGGGGAGCCTTGGCCCCGTCCAGCTCCGACAGCATCTGGGCTGCGTAGTGCGAACTGGCCAGGATGGTCTCTCCCAGCTTTCCGAAACCGTTCTTCCCGAGCAGGGCGAGGTAGGCCGTGGAGGCGAGAGCCAGAAGGGCCTGATTCGTGCAGATGTTGGACGTCGCCGCTTCCCTTCGTATGTGCTGCTCCCTCGTCTGGAGCACCATGCAATAGGCAGTCTCACTCCCGTCCCTGGAGGTCGTCTTGCCGATCAGCCTCCCGGGCATGTTCCTCGCCAGGCTCATGTCCCGGACGGCGAAGATGCCGACGTGGGGGCCCCCGAAATTCATAGGTATGCCGAGCGGTTGGCCGTCTCCCACCACGACGTCCGCTCCGTAGGACCCGGGGTTACCGAGCACCGAGAGGGACATGGGGTCCACCCCAACGACCGCAAGGCCGCCCGCGCGATGGACCCGGTCGGTCAACTCAGAGGCTGCCGACTCTATGACCCCGAAGAAGTTTGGATTCTCGAAATACATCCCCGCCACTTTCTCCCCCAGGTTGGCGTCGAGCGAGGCCGTGTCCACCTCCCCCGTCTTCTTGTCAAAGGCGACTGGCTTCAGCTTGAGACCCATGGGCTCGACGTAGGTCCGTATCACATCCAGCCTCTGGGGGCCCACGGTGTCGGCGACCAGGAACTCGTGTCTTCCCGGTCTGACGCGGGCGACGAGCCTCGCAGCCTCCGCGGCCGAGGAGGCCCAGTCGTACATGGAACTGTTGCACGCCTCCATGCCGAGCAGGTCGCACATCAAGCTCTGGTACTCGAAGAGCACCTGAAGCATCCCTTGGCTGATTTCAGGCTGGTACGGGGTGTAACTGGTGTAGAATTCCTGTCTGGACATTATGGACTCCACGGCGGCCGGGATATAGTGTGGCGCGACACCTCCCCCCAGGAAGCATAACGCCTCAGGACCAGTCACGTTCTTGGCGAGCTTGGCCGCGACCTCCCTTCTCACGGTCGCCTCGGGGGCTCCCAGGGGGACAGATAGCCGGCGCTTCAGCGCGAACTCCGAGGGAATGTCCGAGAAAAGCTCGCTGACCGACTCGGCACCCACCTGCTTTAGCATCCTCTCGATTATCTCTTCGTCGAGATTTGGTAGGAAGGGGTGAGGTTCCTGCATCTTTTCAATCGCCTTGGCCCGACAAAAATGGTTAAAATACGTATTCACTCGGGCTAGGAATTCAGTGTCGCGCAGAATAGTCATCGGGGCATTGGCGGTCCTGATGTTCGCCTCCATGGTGGCCCCGGCCCTCGTCCAGGCACAGACTGGGACCCCGCAGATTTCTCTCATCCATCAATACAGGATCACCGACTTTGGCCTCGGCATTCTGAACGATACGATAACGTTCGCCAATAATGGCACGTCCTCCGAAAGCATACCCTCTGTCCAATTGGGTATTCCGGACAACGTCTCTTCGCACGCTGCCGGCTGGGTGCTGAGCCCGAGCGCTCAGTACACGATGACCAGCAACGACGTGGACGGAGTCACGATGTTCACGATAACGCCCGTCTCCGCCTCGCTAGCCGCGAACGCCACGAGCACAGTCTCGCTTAAGACGTTCCTCACGGGAGTCCTGAACATTACCGCCGGCCAGAAGACGAACTGGAACGTGGAGTTGCTGCTCACCCCCTCATTGAACATGGAAGTGTCATCGCTCATCTCCAGGGTCATCGTGCCCCAGAGCGGCTCCTTCCTCCCGACACCGTCGGTCTCCGGCACGGTCTTCAACTCGACCCTTGGCGAGACCCCTCCGGGGTACACCCTCACAGAGAGCAACATCACCCCCTCCATAGCGATGGAGTCCAGTATCTTCAACGACACCAGCACGACGGGTTTCTTGCCCATCCTGGTCTACAGCGCCTCCACCTCCATAGTCCCCTCAACGAGCGGGCTTCCGTTGGTGGTCCAACAGGTCACGCTGAGGAACCTTGCCTACTATGCCATCGACAGCCTGCCCCTGAGCCTGCTCGACAATAACGTCACGGAGGTAACGATCCTGCCCTCGACGGAGACTCCAACGATCAACCCGACGGACGCGAACCTCACGACCGGTGACCTCTCCCTGACCGTCGCACCCTTCTCGGCGGGCATTGCACCCGGTGACAACTTCACCTTCACAATGAGCTATACTGCCCCCCAGACCATCGTGCAGGGCTCTGGCACGACGGTATCGGTCTCGGTGCCCTACGTGCTCCCAGTGAACACACTGGTCCAGGTGTACACCGTCTCGGTGCAGACGCCCCAGGGTGTCTCAGGACAAGGACAGACCGTATCGACGGTGGACAACGCGAGCCCGATTTCGCCTGGGACGGTGACCGTAGCCTATCACATCAATGCGGGTATCGCAGCCAACGGAGCGGTCCCCGCGGGAGCGCTAGTCTTCGCTACGGCGTTGATACTGCTCATGCTCAGGTCTTCATCCAAGAGCGAAGAGGAGGAACTCGAAGAAGAGGGTGACGACCAGAAGAAGAGCGTTTCCAAGCTGGCCGACATCATAAAGGCTGTGGAAGACAAGATGTCGCTCACAGAGACCTTCGTGGCCGACCTCGCCTCCAAGGCACCAGGAACCGTACCCAAAGCCGATTTCACCAAACTCAGGACTGAGCTCGACTCTCTCAAGAGCAGGACGTTCCACAGGATAGGCGAGGCTAAACAGGAGACGGACTCCAAGCGCCTCACCGCGGTCCTCAACCAGCTCCTCGAGGCAGAGAGGGAGGAAGACAGGGCAGCCAAGGACCTGCTGAACCTCTACGAGCAGTACCAGACGAAGAAGATGCGCGAGGACACCTTCCAGAGGCTACTCCCGTCCTACAGGAAGCGTCTCTCGACAGCGACTAACTCAGTGTCAGACCTCGTGAACCAGGCCCAGATGGACAGCAACCAAGGCTAGACCCGGTACTCACAGAACCGAGGGACGACAGCCGAATAGGTTTTATCCCTGCACCCAAGCTTTTGTAGCGTTTCCTATGGAGGATGGAGTCAGCAAGGTAGTGATAATTGGCTCGGGTCCCGCGGGGCTCACCGCAGGCATCTACTGCTCCCGGGCTGGGCTGGAGCCGGTGCTCTACATGGGGTCGAAGTACGGCGGGCAGCTCATGGTCACGAGCGAGGTCGAGAACTTCCCAGGTTTCAGGGACCCCATCCTTGGCCCGGAGCTGATGGACCAGATGAAGACGCAGGCGGAGCGACTCGGGACCAAGCTCATCCAAGACGACGTGACAGAGGTGGACCTTCGCTCCTACCCCTTCGTCATAAGGACCGCATCCGAGGAGAGACGCGCGCTGAGCCTCATCATCGCGAGCGGGGCAAACCCTCGGCGCCTGAACCTCGAGTCCGAGATGAGGCTCATGGGCAGGGGGGTTTCAAACTGCGCGGTCTGTGACGGTTTCTTCTTCAGGGGGAAGAAGCTCGCGGTCGTGGGCGGGGGAGACAGCGCCATGGAAGAAGCAACCTATCTGGCCAACCTGGCGAGCAGCGTGACCGTCATCCACAGACGTGACTCCCTGAAGGCCTCGCACATCATGCAGAAGGAGGCCTTCTCCGACCCCAAGATCAGCTTCATGTGGAACTCCGGGGTCACGGAGGTCATCGGCGAGAAGAAGGTGGAAGCCCTAAAGGTAAAGGACCTGAAGACCAACGAGGAGAGGGTCATCCCGTTCGACGGGCTGTTCGTCGCCATCGGCTACGACCCCAACACGAAGATTTTCGCCGGCCAGTTGGAGATGGACCAGAATGGCTACCTCATCGTGAAGGACGAGACGAAGTCGAGCATCGAGGGGGTCTTCGTCGCAGGCGATGTCAAGGACTTTCTCTACAGGCAAGCGGTGACAGCTGCTTCCGACGGGTGCAAGGCCGCGATAGACGCGGAAAGGTTCCTGAAAGAGACCCAGGCTGCTAATTGATTACCGGGACGAACCTTGTCTCGTTCGCCGACGAGCTGAGGGGTCCGACTACCGGTGTCTGGTAACCGCAGTCCTTGCAGCGGTTCTTGGCGTCCAGATTGTAAGCGCCAATCGAGTAGCCGCTTCGCTCGATCAGAACCTTCCCGCACCCGGGGCAGTAGGTGTTCTCCGCCGGGTGCCCCGGGACGTTCCCGATGTAGACGTACCTCAGCCCCGCCTCCCTCGCCACTCTGTGATGCGCCTCCAGGGTCTTGACCGGGGTGACCGGGATGTCCATCATCTTGTAGTCAGGGTGGAAGCGGAGGAAGTGGATTGGCGTGTCCGGGCCAAGTTTGTCGTAGACCCAGCTAGCAAGCTTCCTGGCGCTCTCCAGGTCGTCTCCCACCCCCGGCACTATCAGGTCCGTTATCTCGGTGTGGATCCTGGTCTTCTCCTTCACCTGTAACAGCGTCTGGAAGATCGGCTCCGCGTTGGGGATACCGATGAACTTCCTTACGAACCCCGTCTCGCCGCTCCCCTTGAAGTCCACGGTCAAGCAG
This sequence comes from Nitrososphaerota archaeon, assembly GCA_027886885.1. Lineage (GTDB taxonomy): Archaea > Thermoproteota > Nitrososphaeria > Nitrososphaerales > Gagatemarchaeaceae > Gagatemarchaeum. The sequence goes on from JAPCJP010000001.1 coordinate 29,571, forward strand.
TCCAGAAACTGGCCCATGGCGTCGACCGCCTCCGGGGTATCGTAGCCGTTCGAGACAAAGATGTTGAAGATTCCCTTTTCGTGGGCGACCCTGCCGACATCCCTCGCATACTCGATGAATATCGAGGGCTCGTTGTACGTGTAGGCCATCCCTTGGCAACCGTATCCGGCCGCCAGGTCCGCCACCTGCGCCGGCGAGAGCTCCTCTCCCTCCACCTTCCTCCTCTGGCTGATCTCGGAGTTCTGGCAATACCTGCAATTGTGGACAAGAATTCCATCTGCAACATAGTTGTGATCCGGGATGGTCTCAAGTCCGTAAACGGTCTCCGCCCTACCTGTTGGCTTCACTGACTTGACTTGGACCCAGTACCGCATATTCTGCATCGGAGGCTTGGCGAGCCGCTCGAGTATGAGCTTCTTCACTTCGTCCGGGTGATTATGGAGGCACGACCCAGAGATTCTGAGGGTCTCCCAACCGTTCGCCTTCAAGGTCTCGTTTCTCACGATGTCTGACGCCTTCACGTCATCGTTGTTGAAGTGCCACCAGCCATCGACTTCTATGTCGAGTTTGGCCGCCAGCAAGGCAGCGTCCGCGATGTAGGATGGTCTAGATGACGCCGACCTGACTTTCACGAGAATCCTATACTCGCGCTCATATTGGACTCCGATTTCGTCGAGAAGCGCGTAGAGGAGGAGCTGTGAATTTGACGGACGTTCGTGCAACCATCGTCTCATTCTCTCAACGTTTCTGTTCCAACCATGTGTCGGGTCGACAAGGTATCTTGCTTTGCTTGAGGCAATTGCTCTGGCGGCGACCGAAGGGTCGCTCATGGGGTTGTGCTCCATCCGCTGACTGTACCTGGCCCGGAGTTCCTGTGATTTCACGAGCCCTTTGGTGTAACATCTTCCTCGGTGCCTATTCCATTCGACCATGCCATCGAGCGACTCTCCGCACTTACCACAAACAAATCGACGGGTCTTCATCGCCTCAGCCTGTTTTACTAGCCGAGACTCGGTGACCTGATTCCATACTCTTAGAATCTTATCTCCAACCTTGAGTTCACTCGCGGGTCTCCAGCCGTCCTTCGTTAGGACCGGGTGCTCTGCGGTAAGAAGTAGCCTACCATGCGAGTGGTTCCCGAAGCGTATTTCCCACACCTCTGCACTTCTCGTCGCCGTATGCGTGACGATGTTGGGATGAATTTCCATTCCGTCGCCGAGATCGTACGACCAAAGGCTGTCCCCTTTGATGATTTCCTCGACGTTCTTGGTTTTGCCGTCCGCCATCAATATCTTCACGCCAGAAGGATGGCACAGCCAGTTGCAACCGGTGGTCGCTATGGAGAAGATCTTCGAACCTGGCCTGTAATGTATTACGGGCTTTTTCTCGATGGGGTCTATCTGCCCGGCGATTATCTTGCCGTAGTTGAGGAGGTAGAGCTCTCCTTTCACCACGCCCCTGATGCCGCACAGCCCGACCTGCCCTTCCCCAATCTGACACCCTCTGGCACACGCCGTGCACTGTACTCGACCGCTCCCAAGGACTCGGAAAAGCTCTGCCTTCTTGCCGGTAGCCTCGAGCAGCCTTGGGGGCGGAGAAGACATCGAGAACAAAACGCTCTCACGCTCTTTTATCCTTTCATGGGTGGGAGGAATCCTCGCCAGCCTAGGACCCTCCTGGGCTAGCCCTACAGAACATGGAATATTTGCAACACTGCCCCCGTCCGTTGCCCTGTTTGTCCGTGCGTTCTAGCTAGGAGAACGCCCGTTCGGTTGCGTAGGATTATCATCTCTTCTCCACACCCATTGCCCATGGAAACAAATCAAGCCGTCTTGGCAGGAAAGACGGGAATCGGCAGGAAGCACATCGTGGGTGCTCTTCTGACCTTCGCACTTCTCGCAGTTGCGGTCGCCACCTACGGCGGAATTCTCTCCGCAAGGGGCAGCACCACGGCACCCCCCTTGGAAACCGTCCAAGTCTCTGTCGTCACCACCTACGGCATTGCCGACTACCAATACTCCGTGTCAGCGTACAACTCCACAGGAGGACTGGTCGCGTCCTATCAGAGCCAGTACGCAGCCGCTGCCTTCGAGCTCCCAGCGGGAACTTACATCTTTGCTGCCACTGCCGACCAGCAGGCCGGGTACTACTACCCCATCGCCATGAGCGACGGAGTCTCGACAACGTCGACGTCGGCCAGCTCGGCGGGCTCTGCAGCCATCATATGCTGTATGGCCTCATCGCCAAGCGGAAAAGCGACCGCCTGCTGCGGCGGGTCGCCCCAGGTAGAGTACGGCTATGTGAGGCAGCAGGTCTCAGGACAAGCTTCCCTGACGATCGATACCAAGCCGATCAACCAGACGTCCGTCTCCACGCTCACGCTGCGCGTCAACTATCCTAACGGGACCGCAGCGAGCGGGGTCTATCTCTATGGCTCGGTCTTGGGCGACGAGTACGGCTGGGCCTACGGCGGCAACGCGGTCTCCCTTTCGAACACCACGGACCAGACCGGCACCGCGACCCTGACGGTGCCCGATGCGCCCATCCTGGTCAGCGCGGACGCAAGCATCCCCATTACCCTCCCCTTGAACCAGACCACCATACAGGTGACGGTCGCCGGGGAGAAGGTGAACGTCACGGCCTACTGGCAGCCTAACTACGTCAGCTTCGCAGCTCAAGCCCTGATAGTCCCTCCCCAAAACAGCGCGACGCTGACGCTCCAGTACCAGCCACAATCGGTGGGACCGATACCCTTGGAGGCGTCTACGCAGACACAGACCGCCGTCGCGTCTCCACCGTTGGCCAGTGTCCAGTCCAACTCACCGAGCCAGACCTCTAGCCAAGCTGCCGTGGCCGCCGACCCCGCAACCTCCACTGGCGGCCAAGCGTCTACCGGTTCAGGAGGTCTCTTGATCTCCCTTGGCGCGGTCGCGATGGCCGCGGTGGCGATAGGTGTGGCTCTCTTTGCGGTTCGGAGCCGCTCTGTGCCTACGGCCAACTAGGCCGAAGCCATCCCTACTTGCTGAGGAAGATTGGGCTCCCGCTCTTGCTCGACGCCAGGACGGCCTCTGCGATCCTGATGACGTTCAGGCCGTCCTTCCCGGTCACCAGGGCCGGCCGCTGCTCCTGGATCGCGGCGATGAACTCCTTGAGTTCCAGGGTCAGCGGCTCCTGGACCACGTGTTGGGGCACCGTAGTCTCGTTCTCTTCGTGGACCTGCATCTCCTGAGTGATGAAATTCACCGTGACCACGCCCTTGGCGAAGACTGCGTCAAGTTGCCTCACCCTCTTGGGCGTCACCCAGTTGGTGATTATGAACGCCGTCCGCTCGCCACTGAACCCGAGGAGTATTGCAGCAAAATCCTCGTTCTTCCCCATCACGCTCCCAACGCGGGCGTAGACCGTCTTCGGCTCCTCCCCGAAGAGCCACCTCGCCGTGTCGATGTCATGGACCGACGCGTCCTTCACCACTCCGACGTCGGTTATGTTCTCGCCTCTCCTGTTCTCCCTGTGGTACTCGAAAAGGATGGGTCTTCCCAACCTGCCCCCCAATGTGATCTTCCTTAGCTCGGTTATGGCAGGATTGAACCTCTCGATGAACCCTACCGTGAGGATCCTCCTGGACTGCTCGGCGATCTCGATTAGATCCTCTCCCTCCTTCACCGTTGCGGTCATCGGCTTCTCGACGAAGGTGTTGACCCCCGCCCTCAGCGTCTTCGAGGCGACGGAGAAGTGGGTCGAGGCAGGCGTGCAGATGGTGACCCCGTCAGGAGCCACTTCCTTGAGCATGACATCAACGTCTGTGTAGCCCTTGACCCTGTATTTCTCACCGAACGCGGCCGCCCTCTCCCTGTCGATGTCGCAGACCGCAGCTAGCGCGCCCAGCTCGCTCAGCACTCTGACATGATTCTTACCCCAACCCCCAGTCCCTATCACTGCGATCCTAGTCTGCGCCACAGTCTTTCTGGGGGCCCGCAGCCCTCCCCCATTATAATTTGCGCGGAGGCCCGGGATTCGACCCCGTGCCTCCCCCTTGGAAACGCCTATAGAGCGCAGCTCCGAGATGCGAGGCCATTGGCCTCAACCCGAAGGAAGGAGAACGTCAGGGGCGCCGTGATATCTATCCCGACCGCCACAAATAGAAAGTATGAGCTGAACATCCCCGCGATGAAGGACCAGGTCGAGTGGATCGTTGACCAGGGTGTCAGGACTGGCAAAGGGGTCGTGATGTTGGGCGGAGGGTCCGGCGAAGGCTACTTCCTCCCATGGGAGGACCACAAGAGGATAATCAAGACCCTCGTCGACGCTGCCAACGGGAAGGTCCCGACCATGACGGGCATATTCGAGGTCAACACCGACACCGCGGTGATGAAGGCAAAGTACGCGTCTGACGCTGGGGTCGACTTCATCCAGTACAACCCCGCTCACTATGAAATGCCCGGCGACGACGAGGTCCTGACGCACTACAAGTTGATGAGCGACAAGGTGGACGTGGGTATCGTCGCCTACAACTCCCCGTGGGCCACCATGAACTACGAGTTCACGGCCCCGACCATCAAGAAACTGAGCGAGCTCGAAAACGTGTGGGGGATAAAGTGGTGGTCAGCCGTCCCCGGTAACTACGTGCAGTGCATGGCGCAGTACGCAGACAAGGTCGCCTTCGTCGTCAACACAGGTCCGTATACGCAGTACAGGGCCCTGGCGTACCTCATGGGGGCGAAGGGCTTCATCTCAGCGCTGGGTATCTTCAACCCAAAGGCCGAGCTCCGACTCCTCGACCTCCTCGAGAGGGGGAAGTTCGAGGAGTACATCACCGAGGATGAGAAGTTCCACTCCTACGAGAGGGAGATAGCCGGGGACGCGACGATCGTGAAGGGCGGTGTAGGAGAGGGTACGCTCGCAAGGGGAGAGATGCTCGCCGTCGGAAAGGACTTCGGGCCGCCCTACCGGCCACAGCGGGAGATGACGAAGGAAGATATCGAGAAGATGCGGAAGATAATCAAGAAGGCAAAGCTCATCTAGCTTCTCGGACCTCGCAAACCTGTTGAGGCTCACACCGCGGGAGATGAAGGCAAGGATCGCGCGGTACTTCGCCGCGTGCAACTCAGGAGACGCGAAAGCCATCGCGGACTCCCTGAGCCCCAGGGCTGTCCACTACTTCCCAGGAATCGAACCCGTAAGAGGTGCCCAAAAGATCGGGGCGCTATGGGCAGGGCTCGTAAACCGCAAAGGGTCGCAATGGACGATTGACAGGTTCCTCGCCGGGAGGGACGGAGCGGTCATAGAGTGGACGCACTATCAGACGAAGAGCGGGCGCCTCCTTAGAGGAGCAGAATGGTACAGCTTCGATGAGGACGGAAGGATAGCCGAGTTGAAGGCGTACTACGCAGCCCCGTCAGGCTGGGCGAACGAATCAGTCCAGCTGAAAGGATACCCGTACAAGGAGCGAGGATATCACAGCAAGTCTCCGACCCTCCCAAAGGGAAGCAGGACGGCAAAGACGCCCCGCGCCGGTCCGAATGATCGGTGACTCACTCTCTTTCGAGTGAGGGGGTGGCGTTCAGGACCGTGATTTCGTTCGACCTGATTCCCTTGCGAAGGGTCTTGATCCACTCTCTGTCTCTCTCTGAGCAGGCGATGATGACGTTGTGCTTGAACGTGTCAGTTACCTCTTCCGCCGATTCCGACTGGACGTGCCTGACGTCCGTGACGTAGTCTCTTAGCCTCTCCACCAGACCTTCTGCCGTCCTCATCCTGTCCGCGCGCATCTCGTACTTGTCTATCGTCCAGGCGACTAGAACCTTCGTCCTGCTCGCCTTCAATTGCATCTCACGGAGCAGCTCACGGGTTTCGTCGACGATGTACCGGACGTCGTTCTCGAGGCTACGCAGGGCTGCGCCCGCCATGTAGGTGAGCGGTTCTCCCACGTCCTCGCTCGCCTGGACCGCGGTGAGGTCATAGGCGAATGACGCGAGGTCGTCTATGTACTTCTTCCCCTCCACCCCGCCGGCCACCCCCGTCAGCATCGTGGCGCGGTCCAGGGCCCGCGCCTTCCTCATCAGCTCGACCTCGACCGCTATCTCCGCGCTCCGGTTCAGCACCGATGAGACGTAGCTCAGTTCGGATACGGGGATGCTTCCGTAGTTGCTCTTCATCCCCACCTCCTCGGGGGTGAGGGCGTCCCGCATCTTTACCGAAAGGGTGGTCATCCCCGGCTGCCCCCGCGGGGCGATGGGACAGTACCCGTAGTTGATGGTCTCCCCAACCTTCATCCCGGTCTGTTTTTCTATTACCGAGAGGTTGTCCAGGTTCCCACCGACGCCCACGGGGAGCGTGTTCACAACGGTCGAACCCTTGGAGACGTGCGAGGCCACGTCCCTCAGCTTCGTGCTCGACTCGATGATCGACTCGTCCCCCGTCTTTTTGAGCTTCGGGGCGAAGAAGACGAGCCTCGCTTCTGACAGTACCTGTGAGACGGGTTTGAGTCCCATGAGAGACTCGCCGCCCAGGAGCTCCTGGAGGCTTGAGTTCCCCTTGACCAGCTGAGGGGTGAGGTCCATCGCCATCTGAAGCGTGTCATCCACTATCGTTACCGAGGCAGCATCGATTGTCTTGGCTGCGATCGCATATCCTTCGGTGGTCAGACCGTAGATAGCGACCCTGGGTTTCGGCAACTCGCTGACTCTCCTCCAGCACACGTCCAAGAGGCGTTATAGCCTTTCGAGGTGTGTTTTTATCGGGCAGGCGGTCAGAGCGCTTCCCTTGCGACTCTGGGTCGATCTCTTGACGCCGAAGCAGATTCTCTTCTTTGGACCGTTGATTACAGAGATGCAAGTCAAGGGGCACGATGTCTTCGCGACGTCCAGGAGCTATCGTGAGGTCGAGCAGCTGGCCAAGATGAGACGCCTCGAGGTCGAGTTCGTCGGGGCCAGGGGCGGGAAGGAGCCGCTAGACCAGCTCGGCGCTAGCCTTGAGCGGATGAGGGCACTCCTGCCTCGGGTGGCGGAGTTCCGCCCCGACGCCGCCCTCTCGGTGGCTTCGGCGGATTGCGCCAGGATCGCCTTCGGATTGAGGACGAGGCACATCGCGGTCAACGACTCCCCACACTCCATCATCGCCGGGAAGCTCGCGCTCCCGCTCTCGAACCATTTGCTATGCCCCTGGGTCGTCCCGTACTCTGCCTGGTACAAGTTCGGCCTCAGGAGGCAGGAGATAACGCGCTACAAGGCGCTCGACCCAGCCGTCTGGCTCAAGAGGGAGAAAGTCGGCGCCGCAACCGGCGGAAAGCCGCCGTCGAAGCCCACGATTCTGGTCCGCCTCGAGGAAGCCTACGCGCCATACATGCTGGGTACTGACGAATCATGGCCGAGCAAGGTCCTGGAGAGGCTCGCCTCCCGTTTCGGCGATTGCAGGCTGATCGCCCTGTGCCGCTACGATGACCAGCTGCAGAAGGTGAAGCGGAGGTTCGGGCGTTCATTCGAGGTCCCCGACAAGGTCGTGGACGGAGCCGAAGAGATCAGGCGCTCCGACGTCTTCATGGGGATGGGCGGAACGATGACGACTGAGGCCGCCCTGCTCGGGGTCCCGACCATATCCGCTTACCAAGGGTCGGGGCTCTACACAGAGCGGTATCTTCTCTCGAAGAAACTCCTGCTGAAGACGCGGAGCCTGGAAACGTTGACCCGCTACGTGGAGAAGGCCCTCACGCCAGAGTACCGGGAGCACTGCGCCGTCACCTCAAGGAAGCTTCTGGACTCGATGGAGGATCCGGTCCAGAGGGTCGTCGAGTACCTGACCGGGCAACATACATCCTGAGCTGACTGGCGGCGCCGAAAAGTTCAAGACGACGGCGGCCGGAATTCAGGTCGGCTCGTGCTATCGACAGAAGTCATCATTACCGGTTTCTTGGGAATCGCTGTAGCCGCAACGATAATCTCGCGCAAGACGAAGCAGCCGTACACCGTGGTGCTTGTCATCATAGGTGTGGCGCTGGCAGCTTCCTCCGCCTCCAACCTTCTGGGTGTCGGCGTGATCTACGACCAGCTCGTCAGCAACGGCCTTCTCGTCGGTCTTGTTCTGCCCCCGCTCCTCTTCGAGACGATGATGAGTATCAACTACACCGAGTTCAGGGCGACCGCCCCGGCCGCCCTTCGTATGGCCACCGTGGGGGTCGTCATAGCCACCGTCGCCGGAGGGTTGCTGCTGTGGCTCATCGGCGGCCTTCCCATTTACTCAGCTTTCCTCTTCGCGGCTCTAATCTCTCCGACGGACACGGCGACGGTGCTGGAGGTGTTCAGGCGCACGAAGGTCCCCTCGAGGCTCGCGACGATGATGGACACCGAGGCCGTCTTCAACGACGCGACCGGAATCACGGTGTTCGCCATAATCCTCGGGTTCTCTCAAAATACTACATCGTTCCAATTGTTCCCCGCAATCCTCCAGTTCATCCTTCTTTTCGGAGGCGGGGCGGCGGTAGGCGTCATCGTGGGCGCCACTGCCCAGGGCGCCCTGCGAGTCTTGGACGATCCGACGTCGGAGACGGTCCTTACGCTGGTCGCGGTCTACGGTTCCTACTCCCTGGCGAGCGCTCTCGGTGTCTCGGGCCTCGTCGCCGTGGCCGTCGCGGGCATCAGCTATGCCGTTGCGTCCAGCAGGAGCCGGACCCCGGAATACAGAGAGCAAGTGAGGGGGTTTTGGACCATACTCGCCTTCATCGCCAACTCGGCGGCCTTTCTCATCATCGGCCTCAGCACGAACCTACACAACCTGGCCGTCTTCATCATCCCCATTGGCATTGCCTTCATCGTCATCCTTGCGGCCCGTTTCGTCTCCGTCTACTCGGTGCTCGGACTCTCAAGGATAGATGGGAAGAAGATCCCTGGACCGTGGAAAGCGGTGGCGACCCTGGGCGGCATGCGAGGGGCGCTGTCCATCGTTCTAGTTGCCTCCCTCCCGGCGACCGTGGAGGACCACGACCTGATCGTAACCGCAGTCCTGGGCATAGCTTTCATCTCAATCGTGTTCCAGGGGTACCTCCTGTCCAGATATGTGAGGCGCAAATTCGGGGTCGAAGAGTCCCTGGCCGTCGCCTGAGTGGGCCGTTGGAGTATGGCCAGAACGACGAGCCGAGAAGAGCCCAGTGAGGCTTATCTATCGAAAAAACCGGGTCAACGAGTGAGCAGCCCTGTGGTGTAGCGGCCAAGCATACTGGCCTTTGGAGCCGGTGACCTAGGTTCGAATCCTAGCAGGGCTACTTCTTGTTCTGGGCTCGGCCGGGGCCCGTTTCTTTATCTTCGTGAATCAAATTTCATCTCGAAGTATCTGCACGCGATAAACGCCCTCGATGGTACCCGGACTTCCCAAACGCCGCATTGCAAGGACCGCGCTCGCCCCAGGCATTTCTGATACACGGATTATTCTCTCTCGGCTCACTATCTCACGTCCTGTGTTCAGGAGTTTGCGCCGGTCACCCGCACCAGTTTTATTTTTCTCTAACTTAATCACTTTCTAATGACGCTCCCAACGGCAAATTGCCGCAATTGGAATCCGGTAATCGACGAACATCAGCGTTTTGGAGCAAACTCTGTGGGGCCGTCCGCAAAGGTAAGAGGACAGGCCGCCTTGGCAGCGAGAATCAAGTATTTCAGCAAGAGAATCGAGGCTGGCATCATGGCTGAGCCTGCTCCCGAGACAAGAAGGGAGATTCCGGTCCAGGGCGGGCTGTCGAACAAGGCTGTGCAGGGGATGGCCGAGTTCGTGAAGACCCACTACCTTGACGCTCGCCTGGGCGTACTGGGTCGCTCCTATCAGGAACTGTGGTCCGAGACCAAGGACTCCGTGGAGCTGTCGTGGACGCTCTCCGCCCCTTCAGGTCCGAACCCATTCCTAGACGCGGGGACCGGTCCCAGGGCTACGCTCGCTATCACCCCCACCTCTGTCGCCGTGACTTCCACGGGGCTTGACGCCGGATTCCCGGGGGCGCGACAGCTCTTCCAGCGCGCCGCAGACGAGATAGAGGTGCTCGTCACCACCTACATTGCAAGGGCCCGGACCACCAGCATGTACTTCATTCTCTCGAGCGGGAAGAGCCAGACGATGAAGGACGTGCCCGCCTCCGATTCCACCGGAAAGGAAGCCATGAAGACCCTCATGGCGGGGAACATGCTCAACGTCTACCTGATCATCATGGCCGCCAGCTTCGGCCTCTTCTTCATCATCGGCGTCGATGCCATCTTCGTGGTGCTGGGGTTACAGCTCGTAGTCCTGTTCTTCTCCGACCGGCTCGCGCTCCGAGGCGGGCGGGTCCATCCAACGGCCGACAGGCCGAAGGTGACGCTCGTGAGCATCCCCGTCTCCCCCGAGACCAAGCAGATCGTGACAAAGTACGCAAGCAACATCGTCTCGGACACACGGGAAAAGCTCGAGCATGCGCTGTCGGTCGAGTCCCCCGAGGATTCAGCGGTGGCAGCATCGGTCAAGACGATAATGACCAACTCAGGGTTCAAGAGCGCGCCGGACGATGTGAGGATAGTCACAAGGGATGTCTACGACCTCGTAAAGGGCGTAGCCGACCGCTTCCGCATGCCGGTCCCGAAGATAGTCATCACAAACAACATCGCCGACAATGCAGCGGCCACCGGGGTATCTCCTCGGCGAGCCGCGATAAGCATCACCGCGGGGTCATTGGAGGACCTGGACGACCCGGAGCTGTCTTCGGTTATCGGACACGAGTTCGGGCACGTAAAGGGAAGGGACCCCCTGATCCTCTTCTCCGTGACCTTCCTCCTTTACGTCGGCGGACTCTTCTTGTGGTACCCACTCGTGCTCTATCTGGGCATAGTCTACTACCTCCTTGTCTTCGCCGTCATCTACGCCGTGGGGAAGGTCCTTGAGACGCGGGCCGACACCGAGTCCTTCGCCAAGCTGGGGGAGCCTGCCGTCCTTGCCTCGGCCCTCACCAACATCGGGTTCCGACAGCTCTACTACGAGCGTTATTCTCCGGGCCTGAAGCTGGCCGACTGGCTCAGGTTCGACCCTCACCCGCCGATCTACTTCAGGGTCCAAAGGCTCTCGCGTTTCGCCTCTCTGCACTCACAAGTCAAGCACACGCTCCTGGTGTCCATCAGGGATTGCGCGTCGGGATTTTTCAGCGCCCTCCTCGGCCGATGAGGTTCGCGGTCGGCTCGCTCTGTTTCCGCTTGGGACTATGCATAGAGCCGATTGTAATTCACTAAGCATATGCTTAAATCTCAACATCGAGCATTCAGCGCCATGACCATTGACGAAAAAGTCAAGATTGGAATGATGGCGGTCGGCGGAGCAAGCGTTGTTCTGACGGCTCTCGGGCTGCACCCCGGGCCCATCTCTGTCGTCGGCGGCGTCGGCGACTAGTTAGAACCCCGACTCAATCCGGAGTTCCCCCCAATCTTCATCGCTAGGTTCTGGAACCGGGCGACCAGGTCGGGGACGTCCATCTTCCATGCTCTCTCGGCGCCGTCGAAGAGCTGGTAGCTGATTGTGAAGGTAAGACCGTTGGTCTGGTCCATGACATGATAGGAAGCGCGACTGCCGAAACGGGCAATGGGACCCTCCAGGAAGGAGAAAGCGTCGTTGACCATCTCTACAGGGAAGCTCAGTTGGCAGTGGTAGTCCTCTCCCGCGGTCTCGCACCATAGGAAGGGTAGTCTGTTCATATCGCTCCGGATGCTCGCCCGCTCGGCCTGCGACACGCCCTTCACGAACACTGCTACTATCATGTATTTGTGTTGTCTCTGCTTCGGCTTGTCTGCCGCCCAGTCGTAGCTCGTGCCCATCCAGTTGAGCCTGTAGCCCTTTATCATCTTCTTCTCCTGGACGTGCTTTATCCAGTGCCAGGCTAGGGTCTTGTAGTTGATGTCGATGCCGTCCTCCTCCTTGATCTTGTCCCGTATCTCGCTGATGCTGCGCGTCGCGTCCTTGTGCATCTCCTTCAGTATCAGGAGGTCGAACTTGTCGAAACTCAGCTCCGAGGGGGTCTCTTCCACCTGGTCCTTGGAGGGCTCGACCCCTTCCGTCCAGTCGAAGTCCCAGACCCCGTGGTCAAAGTCGTAGTACTCCGCCCTCATGGGAATGTTCCTGAACCATTCGAAGTTGAAGACCTCCACCGTCTCGAAGATCCCCATCTCCTTCAGCTTGTTCATGAATTCGACGAACCGCCCCCTGAACGCCTTCGGGACGTTCGCGTGCAGCATGTAGAGCCCTTCCGGGAGGAGGAAGGTGAAACTGGTGACGTAGCACAGCTTGTGCATCGCGGAGAACATTTCCTTCGCATAGGGGGCGTAGGTCTCGCTCACCTTCACCTTCAACACGACCCTGGAGAGCCCCAAGCCCTCGTAGTCCATTATGGCCTGCAGAGCGAATCCCTTCTTGAGTATCTTCTCCTTGTACCTGTACCTGATGGTCTCCTTGTATTGCCCTGAGATCCTCGCGATGTTGTCGATGTCTGGACCGTGCCTCATCAAGAGCTTTGCGAGTTGGGCCATTTCAGGGAGCGGGTTGCCTGGCTTCTTACCCGTCGGCTCACTGACCATTCCTAGGGATACCATAGTACTTTGTATTTAAGATTATGAAAATGCTGGCTTTTTGGCCTTGGAGAGGGCTCTGAAACTGTTCAAAAGGCCAAAAAAGTCGGAAAACGAATGAAGAAGCTCAGGAATGCCCTATTATCACGCTAACCCAAAAATTCGGCCGGACGCGAAGGCTCGAAATGAGACCAGAAAGTGTCGCCCCCCGCAGGGGGCCGTGACCCTGTTTATCTAGACGAAAAGGGGGACTCAGAGCCTTGGCCTCTCGCCCCAAACCGGTGAACTACATCGCGGAAGACGCGAAGCTCGGAAAGAACGTGAAGATTTGGCACTTCGCATATCTTGGATCCGGAAGTTCAGTGGGCGATAACGTCATGATAGGTTCTCTCTCGCACGTCGACTACAACGTGAAAATAGGCGATAACACCAGGATCGAAGGCTCTGCCTACATAGCGCCCCTCACGCGCATCGGCAAGAACGTCTTCATCGGCCCGGCCGCGGTCATCACCAACGACCCATACCCCATGACCAAGAAGATGGTCGGAGTGAAGGTCGGGGACGGCGCGATAATCTGCGGAGGTGCGATGTTGAAGGCCGGGGTCCGCATCGGGAAGAACAGCGTCGTCGCAATGGGCGCGGTGGTTACGAAGGACGTTCCGCCAAACGTCGTCGTGATGGGCGTGCCGGCTCGAATCGCTTATTCGAGGAAGGAGTACGACGCTAAGAAGCTGAAGTGGGAGTCAACCTCGACCTAGTGTAGAATGTGTCCAGGGCGAACATTACTCCCACCCAGAGCAAGCCCAGGCCCGCGGTGAGCATGAGCTTCAAGACCGTGGAGGGTATGGGTCCGCCGTGGAGGTTCGGTCCTTCGGGCCTAATCACGGCGACGAAAAAATAGGACTCAGCCACTATCAACAGCCAGGCCACCGATACTATCACCATCAGACCGTAGATGTTCCTCGTTTTCATCTCAACCACGTGATTGCTGATGTGAGGACCGAGAGAACCCCGGCGAAGAGAGCAAGAACCAGGATGAAGTTCACGAGCTCCTTCTCGCTCCGGGGCTCCCCGAGAAGAATCATCCTAACCAGGGTCGTCGGGGCGCCAGGTTGATCCGAAGCGTGCAGCTTACCGTCCTCACCAAGATAGGTAGGTCTGGCGCCCATCTTCTTGTGCTCCACGAATCCCCTCACGCTGAGAATAATGTAGTAGGAGTTGATCACAGCCGGGATTACCGCCACCAGAGCCGCGATCTCGACTCCGCCAAGGATCGCGAGTGTTGCGAAGGTGGCCCCGAACATCAGGCTCCCGCTGTCTCCGTCGAATATCCTGGCCGGATAGCGGTTGTAGAAGTAGAAGCAGAGGGCGACCGCGGCGAGGGGAAGCGTGGCTGCGAGCCGGTCCCAGTTAAAACCCGCGGTGACGTAGCCGCGCATGACGATGCCGATTATCAGCGACGCGGACGCGATGAGCGTGAAGCCGGAGATCTCCCCATTGAACGAGTCCAGCATGTTGAACGCGTTCGAGGCCACGGGCATGGCAGCGATGATCAGGATGGCGAAGATTATGAAGTGCGTCCCGGTGCTGCCGAAGAACGGGAAATACAGCTGGGCGGTGTAGAGGCTCTGGTTCGCCTGCTGCTCTACGATCAGAGGCACCGCCACCAACGCCATCAGCGCTGGCTTCACGATACCGCCGAGCCCCTTCAGGTCGTCGTAAAGGCCGATGGCTCCTGCGAAGACGGCCACTTCGACTACGACGACCGGAATTGTAGACTCGTGGACCAGATAAACTGCTGCCTCACCCAGAACCAGGGCAAGGACGAGCATTGGGCCCGCGGGCGTAGCGACCTTTGGGGCGCCCGGCTTGTGGACGTCGGACGCTACGCTGCCCTTTGCTCTCAGGAACGAGATGTAGCGTGGCATGACTGTGACGAGAACGATGCACGGGACGGCAAAGGCGAGCACGATGCCCATCAGGTCGCTCGCAGACGGGAGCAATCTCTTCCCATCGGCCGGAACCTCGCTTTATAAGGTTCGACTGGAGGTTTCGCGACCGTTCCGCTAGGGGACCACGGCGAAGCGGGTCAGTCCGGGCAGTTCAAGGATTAAATATCTGTCAAAGATGGGTACAGAGTGATTAATCACCGATGAATATCAAGGATCTCAGGGACGGGATGCGAACGGTAGAGGTAGAAGGGGAGATCATGGACATCTCGTCTCCGCGCGAAGTGTCCCTCAGGACCGGCGGTCAGGCCAGGGTCGCGGACGCGACTCTGCGAGACGAAAGCGGCACGATAAAGCTCTCCCTATGGGACGCACAGATCGACGCGGTGTCCAAGGGTATCAGAGTGAAGGTCACCAACGGCTACATCAACACGTTCAGGGGCGAGAGGCAGCTCAATGTCGGCCGCTACGGCAAGCTTGACATACTGGAAAGCTAGCCGCAATAACCTTCGTCCAATCGACAAACTCTCTTCCTTTATGTCTGGGAGTCGGTCGTTCATTTTCTGTTTCAAGGACAGGTTTTGAGCCCAAATGGGAAGAACAGGCAAGGTATACCGTCGCCTGAGGTCTGCCGTGACCGACAAGCCCACCTACTTCAGCTGGGTGATAGAGGAAAAGCTGGCCGCCTCTGGGCTCCCGTCGTCTGCCTCGCAGGTACGATGGCTGGAGCGGAACGGGATAGATTCGATTCTATCACTGACGGAGACCCCCATCCCCGCAAAGTGGTTCTCGGGGACGAAGGTCTCCTCCAAGCACATCTCGATGGAGGACCATGCGCCTCCCTCGGCCGAGAAGCTCCAAGAGGCCGCGGACTACATCGACCTACAACTGAGAGACGGAAAGACGGTCCTGGTGCACTGCCTGGCCGGGATAGGAAGGACGGGTAGCTCCATCTCGGCGTACATGATAGCGTATGGAGGCAAGAGCGCAGACGAGGCCATCGAGAGCCTTCGCGGGTTGAGGCCCGGCTCAGTCGAGCGCGCACAGGAGAATGCGGTGAGGGATTTCGCGAAACACGTCAAAGCAGGCCGGAGATAGCTGAGTAGAGGAACCATCCGCCGAACCCGAGGAGCACGAGTCCCGAGACATACGCTATCGTGGAGTACGCCGATTCATATCTCGCTATGCTCACGTGAAGTACCTCCGTGAATGCTATGGTCCACGCGATTATCCCCGAAAAGAACCCAAAGACGATGCCCAGGCCGAAGGCCGAGACCATGCCAACGCCCACGGTCAACCACCAAGCTAGCTGGATGGGATTCGTGAGCCCGATGACCAGACCCAAGAGGTAGGGGTATCTGCCGGTCCGATTCGGGCTCTTTCCAGGTCCCCCGGTGCTCCGGAGGGTAATGAAAGCAAGGTAGATCAAGAGTGCGCTCCCCATGAGAAGGAGGAGCTCGTGTATCTGCTGGGAAGCCACGAAAGCCGTTATGCCATAGTATGTCAGCAGGAAGAACAATCCGTCCGCCGTCGCCGCCCCGAGGAGCACGAGCCATCCAGAGAACCATGACCTTCTAGCCTCGGAGGCTGAGGTGGCGTTGACTGGGCCAGGCGGGGCCGCGATTGTCAGACCGAGCAGGACTCCGCTAAAATAGACTTGCCAGCCGGGCAGCAATGCGCTGGCACGGCCGAGCGGAAGTATAACCTTTCAGACTCGAAGGAGTACTTTCTGCCCCGCAGATGAAAGAAGTCTGGTAAGCCTTTTCAATGTCCAATCACTTGGCTCGGGAAAATAGGATGAAGTGCTACAATCACCCTCAAGTGGACGCGATAGGTGTGTGCACGGTTTGCAAGCGACCGGTCTGCAAGTCTTGCCAGGTGGTCATGGAAGGAAGGCGATTTTGCAAGGATCATGCCGAGAAGCAACTCATCCGCGAGGAACGGGTCGCCTCCCTGCAAGGGCGTGGAAGGGCGCTGACTTTCGCGACGTTGTTCGCCGAACTCAACGGCCTGGCCGGCGCCTTCGTCGGATTTCTGTTGATCCTAATCGGGTTGCTTGCCCCGACGGCCCAGGGGTCGCCGGTGGTCGCTTCGAGCGTGGCCCCGTTCCTGACCTACTTCAGCGCCGTGACCAACTATCAGCCGGGGGAAGTACTCACCGTCGGATTCGCCGCATTCACAGCCGGGTCGGTCGGCATGGTCGCTGGATATTTCCTATGGAAACGCTCTAAATGGGGAGCGATAGCGTCCATAATCCTCGCGATCTTCGGTGAGGCCCTGATCGCAACCTACCTCGAGATCCTAGCGCTAGCGGGGCCGTTCACCTTCGTGTGGGTCGGGACCGCAGCGCTGCGGGTGACACTCATAGCCCTCGGATGGAAGCACCTGAAGTAGTCGTGCCAGAAACGCTTAAGAAAAGCCCGCTGGTCCTATTGGCCTGGCGGTGAAGCTCGCCGTTAACCGCTCGCAACGCGAGTTGTGGGCCAATAGCTTCTACAAAACGAGACAAGAGCGAGCGGTTGACAAAGTGAGATGGGATATTCTCTGGGACGCGGGATGGGTCAGCTTAGGAGCGATTATCGGCGCCCTCTTGCGCTATGGGGTTACGGGCGAGAACCTTTCTCTCGGCGAGCTCCCGGTCAGCGTGTTGCTCATCAATATACTCGGCAGCTTCATCTTGGGGGTGACGGCAACCGCCACGGTCCGCCTCGGAGCTGACCCTCGTCTGACACTGTTCGTCGGCATCGGTTTCTGCGGCTCCCTGACGACCATGTCATCATTCGCGTTTGAGACGGCCAGCCTCCTCGACCTCGGGAAGACCGCCGTGGCCTTCGCTGACATCCTCCTCAACGTCGGTGCGTCGATAGCCGCCATCTTCTTAGGCAGGGCCGTGGTCATGGTGCTGATGGGCGCCGTATGAGCGACGGGAAAGCGGAAGGGTTCGATTCAACCAACAGGAGACTCAGGCTCACTGTTAGGGTCAGGCACAGGGACGAGCACGATGGTAAGCCGATCGTCGACCTGCTTCTTTCGCTCTACAAATTGAACGGCATTTCAGGCGCAAGCGTCTTTCAGGGAATCCGGGGCTACGGTCGCCGGGGCGTCGCGAGGGCCGACCTCCTCGGACTGTCGGTCAATCTTCCAGTAGTCATCGAGACGGTCGATGAACCGAAGAAGATTGAATCGGTCCTCTCCGAGGTCAAGCGAATTGTGGGGCACAACGGCCTGGTCACGCTCGACGAGACCTTTGTCATCTAGCGCTCCCCAAAACTAAAGTATGGAATCTACGCCGCGCGGTCTCATGGCGTCGAAGTCGAAGCACAAGCTAACGGCGTGGACTGAGATCGAAGAGGAATGGCTCAACCCGAAGGTCTCCAGAAGGATGATCGTGGGGGAGAACGCGATGCTAGCTCGGCTTGTGCTGAAGAAAGGCTCCTTCGTCCCTCCGCACAAGCACGCCAGCGAGCAACTCTCATCGGTGTTGACTGGCTCCCTCGAGTTCAGGATTGGACGCAAGTCAATACTCGTGGGACCGGGTCAAGTCCTCGTCATTCCGCCCAACGCGGTTCACTCTGCCTTGGCCCTGGAGGATACCGACGCGATCGACGCGTTCAGTCCTCTCAGGGAGGATTGGCTCAGTGGCGACGACTCATATCTGCGGACGGGCAAGTCTTCGATGAGGAAGGGTCGCTAGCCCAGCGAACCCGGCGGACCCCGACGCCACATGGATTCTAGGCTCAACTTATCTAGAAGCACGAGGCGCATCCCACCGTGATTACCTTCAAGGCGGTCAAGACCGCAAGGAAGAACTCACCATTCCCGCTCGGGGAGCTCATCGACGAGCTCATCGGGCCCCAACTCCGGGACGGGGACGTGCTCGTCCTCTCGAGCAAGTTCATCGCCATCTCGGAGGGCAGAATAGTCTCTCTGGACACCGTCAGGCCCGGGGAGCGGGCCCTGCAACTCTCTAGGGAGTATGATATTCCGGCGGAGCTATGCGAGTTGATAATTCAAGAGTCGGACCAGATTCTCGGCGGAGTCAAGGGCTTCCTTCTGACGTTGAGGTGGGGTCTCTTCACCCCCAACGCTGGGATCGACAAGTCCAATATCGAGCACGGGAGGGTCGTCCTGTATCCAGCTGATCCGCTGATGTCCGCGCTTGGCATAATCGAGGACGTCATGTCCCGTCGTAGGGTCAGAATCGGGGTAGTCGTCTCCGACAGCAGGTTGATGCCCACGCGAATCGGTACCACCGGGGTGGCGCTCGCAGCGGCCGGATTCCAGGCCATCCGGGATAGACGTGGGAACGCGGACCTGTTTGGGAACCCCCTCAAAGTCACTCAGCAGGCGCTGGGGGATGACCTTTGCTCGGGCGCCCAGCTCCTCATGGGCGAGGCGGACGAAGCGACACCAATAGTCGTGGTCAGCGGCCTCGAGCCCTCGCTCTTCGGGGACTACAGGTACGCCATGAAGGACTTCTCCGTCCCCATGGACCAGGACGTATACACGCAGAGCCTGAGCCGGAGATAGCTTCCTTGTCCGGCAGGCTGGCCCTCGTCTCGCTGATCATCCTGACGGGTTTCGTCGTAGCATCGGTTCTAATCGCCTGGTTTAACCCATTTTCATTCAGCTACTTTTACGCTGGGGCCCGCTTCGCGAACATCTCCGGCTTTCTCGCTCTTTTTTTGATAGCTGGAACGGGGATCATGATGGTCTTCAGGAAGCCTCTTCTCAGGTTCTCCAAGAACCCCGAGGGGCTCCGTCAGCTGCACGTCATCGTCTCCGCCCTGGGTGGGTTCTTCCTGATAGTCCACGTCGCATTCTTCCTTCTCTTTCCGGTGACGCTGCCCGTCCTCTTCGGGTACCTCGGCACCTACGCTGCCTTCGCCATTTGGGTCACAGGCGTGATATTCATCGAAGGCTTTCGGAGCTCTCTCTTCTACCACAGCCTCCTCTCGGTGATCGGGGTCGCGCTCATTCTGATCCATGTCTTCGGCGCGGGAAGGGACATTCCCACACTGGTGTCTGGAGTCGCCCTTGTCGCCATAGCGAGCGTCGTCCTCGTGGGCGCTCTGAAGGAACAAGCAGGATTCCCCCCCGAACGGGGCCCTAGGAAAGCGGGCGTCTGAACCTTCACCCACAATGTTAGGCAAGGCAAATATGGTGAACGGGTGAACCCCGGCCACATGGACAGACCGGACGCTCGAGGGTCTCCGCTCTTCACCTTCACGGCCTATTCCGCGTTCATCAGCGTCGCAGTCGGCGTCGCTCTGCTTCTCATCTGGTCGGCGTGGGCGTTCTTTCCCAAGACGATTTCGGCAAAGCCCCCGGGAGACCCGGTCGCCGCCGCGGTCATCGTGTTCGACCTGTCGCTCCTTGGGTTGGGGCTTGCCGGGCTACACATCAGGGTTTGGAGGGTCCGGTTCTTCGACAAGGGTTTCGCAGTCCGCGCCAGGGGCGTGAAGAAGGAGTTCCCCTATTCTCAGGTGACCGGGGTTCACATCTATCTTGTCTCTTCGGGATTGGTAAGGCGCCAGGTTCTTCGCATAGACATGGAAGATGGCGAGCCGGTGACGATAACGGCGAACCCAAAAAATAAGGTCCTGAAGACAGACCTCTACCATTGGTTGAGGGATAAGACCGAGTTCCGAGTGACGACCGGTGCGGTTTCTTCGGCGCCTGAAGGGTTGACCTAGACTCCCTGCCAGAGCATCAGCAGATTGCCCTCAGAGTCCTTGAAGAAAGCCTCGGCTCCCCAGGAGTGTCGGGCTATGGGTCCCTCGATCTTGGTGTCTTTTCCATACTTCTCGGCCTTTGTGAACTTCACGCCTTTGGATTTCAGGTCCGCGACCGCCGCCCCGATGTCGTCCACGATGAACGCGTTGTAAGCGAGCTCACGCTTCTCCCACTCCGAGGGCACCACCAGCCAGAACTCGTTCTTGCCCACTTTGACCGAGGCCCACGAATCCTCCATGTCGCCCTCTCCCTTCATCACCAGCTTCCCGCCCAACGCATCCGTGTAGAACTTCAACGCGCGGTCCATCTTCTTGACTGTGACGAAAGTTACAAAGTGTGCCTTGTCGAGCATATGCGAGAAATCCCGATACCGTCTAATAAGCTTGCCAGGCCCGATGTCGTCGCGCTAGGGGGCGCGGGAGAGGTTATCGATTACGGCAGACCAGGCTGAGTTGACGTTCTCCGCGGAATATCCGCCTCCCCCCATCGCGAGGATACGCCCGCCGCAGACTTCGTGAGCAAGGTCGTGCAGACGCCTCGTTGCGTGTGCGTGGGCTGCCGATGAGTAGTGGAGGTTCGTCAGAGGGTCGCCGAGGAGTCCGTCGGCACCACACTGCAAGAGGATGAACTCGGGCCTAGATTTGGCGACGAAATCGTAGACGGTCTCAAAGGCGTTGATGAACTCAGCGTCCCCCGAACCCGCCCGCAGTGGGATGTTCAGCTTGGTGCCGACGGCCTTGCCTAGCCCAGTCTCTGTCGCCGCTCCTGTGCCTGGAAATAGGGTCCTTCCATCCTCATGTATATCCGCGAATATCAACCGAGGTTCGGACTCGAAACCGTAAAAGACGCCGTCTCCATGATGGGCGTCGATGTCGACGTAGGCCACTCTGCCCAAGCCGTCCTTCAACGTCTTTGCTATCGCAATCCCGGCGTCGTTGAAGACGCAAAAGCCCGACGCTCGACTCCGAGCAGCGTGATGGAGCCCTCCCACGGGGTTGAAGAAATGGTCGAGGGTCCCGTTCGAGACCTGCTCCAGGCCGGAGAGAGTGCTCCCGACCGCGTAGAGCGATGCTTCGTAGACTCCTGGGAAAGCGGGGGTGTCGGGGAAGTCGAGATATCCCTCTCCGGATGCTGAGGCTTCCCTCACGAAATTGACGTACTCCTCGGTGTGGAAGAGGAGCAGGTCCCCTTCCTTTGACCGAACCGGCGGCACCACAACGGTCCCGCCCGCAGAGTCATCCGAGATACTCGCGATCGTCTTCTCGAAGAGTCTCGTGCGGTTCCTATTCATGGGGTGTCCGTGGGGAAAAGAATAAAGGTTCGACTCTGGACCCCAGGAGACCCCGACCCTACAACCGTGGCTGTCTGGCATCAGAGGTGATGGGTTGCCCGTTATTCGCTAATAATAATGACGACGCGATTCAGGACTTTGCCTTTTCGAAGCCCTTGGTGAACCTTCGCAGGGCGAATCCCACCAGGAACACCAACAGTCCGAAGGATATCACCGATGCGGCGAACTCCAGGGCGTTGAAGTTGAAGTAACCGAAGACCAGAGGAGTCGCACCCAAGGCCATGATCATGATACCCGGGATCATGATTCGGGTGGACCATCTCATCGGGAAGGTACCCCTAGGGCCGTGGCATATTATCTTAGAGGGGCTGAGCCAAAGGCGAAGGATGAAAGCCCAGAGGGCGTGCGTGACCGATTGGCAAACTCGGCAGCTCCCGCCAAAGTTTAATGCGCTTCAAGGCGATGGTAGGCATCAGGGATGTCAAAGACCCGTTCGACCGCGAGATCTCGACTCGCGCTCTATGGAGGAAGACCGGTGAGAACCGGCCCGCTCCCTGTGATGCACCCTGGGGCGAGCTTCATCGGGCGAGAGGAGCTCCATGCTGTCGAGAGGGTGCTGAAGAGCAAATCGCTCTACCGCTTCTACGGACCGCATTTCATGAACGTCACGGGCGAGTTCGAGGCCGACATGCGGGCCTACTTCACTAGAAGGTACGCCATCGCCGTGACCTCCGGGACAGCGGCGCTCCACACGGCCCTGGTGGGGCTGGGCATCGGGAAAGGCGACGAGGTGATCCTTCCCACCTACTGCTGGGTGGCGTGCCCGGACGCGGTGGTAGCCACAGGCGCCAGGCCGACCCTGGCGGATGTCGACGACACCCTCACGCTCGACCCGGAAGACGTCGCACGACGCGTGACCAAGAAGACCAGGGCCATAGTCGCAGTCCACATGAGGGGAGTACCCGCCGACCTGTCGGGCTTGCGCAGGGTGGCCAAACAGCATGGGCTCTTCCTTGTTGAGGACGTGGCCCAGGGCGCGGGCGGGAGTTACAAGGGGAAGAAGCTCGGAAGTTACGGAGACGTCGCCACTTGCAGCTTCCAGCTCAACAAGATGATAACGGCGGGGGAGGGCGGCGCTATCCTCACGGACGAGAGAAGAACATACGAGCGGTCCTTGATGTTCCACGACGTCGGGACGCCGTACCGAGGTTTCTCAGGCAAAGGAGCGAGGCTCGAGATAGAGCCCTTCCCAGGGGTAAACTACAGAATGAACGAGCTCAGCGCTGCGGTCCTGAAGGAGCAGCTGAAGAAGCTGGACATGCTCGTCGAGAAGATCAGGGCGAACAAGCTCAAGGTCGAGAAGGGAATCTCAGGGACCGCGGGTATAGAGTTCAGGCGGCTGAACGATCCTCAGGGCGAGATAGGCGTCTCGCTCGTGTTCTTCGTAAAGACCCCCGAGCAGGCTCGCGAGTTCAAGGCCGCTCTGGCCGCCGAGAACATCACCACGCCGAGCGGAGCCTATCCGGGTGTCGGCTACGACCCGAGCGTCAACGACGGTCACGTCTTCGCTCACTGGGGCCACATCTTCCCCGGCATGAGCCGCCTCATGAAGGAGCATGAGCAGACCCTTGGCCTTCTCAGCAGGGCGGTCCATCTGGACATCAGCCCCCTCCTCTCCGAGGAGGACGTGCAGGACAACATAGACGCCGTCAAGAAGGTAGCAGAAGCGATTCTCTAGCGGCCCCTCACAAGACTTAAAGAATCACGCCGGGTCGAACCGGAGGATGGACAAGCAAATCGGCCTCGGCCTGATAGGCGCAGGAGCGATAGGTCGCGTTCACGCGAAGAACATCCACGAAAAGGTTCCCAACGCCACCCTGGCGGCGGTCGCTGACATAGACCAGAAGGCGGCTGGGAGCATCGCGGAGCAGTGCGGACACGCGAAGGTCTATTCTGATTACGCGGATATGCTACGGGATGACTCCGTCCACGCCGTGGTCCTCTGTGTCCCACCATTCCTGAAGCTCGAGATCACCAAGGCAGCAGCGCAGGTGGGCAAGCACGTGTTCTGCGAGAAGCCGATGGCGCTCTCCATGCAGGAAGCCGACGAGATGGTCTCTACAGTGGACAAGCATGGCATAAGATTCCAGGTAGGGTATCAGAGGCGATTCGACCCCTCCTATGTCAAGGCCCGATGGGCCGTGGAGACCGGCAAGCTGGGCAAGCTCCTCATGGTGAAGGAGTACAACAGGGACCCCCCGGGCCCCATAACAGGCTGGTCCACCAACCCGAAAAGGAGCGGAGGGATTTTCCTCGACACGACGAGCCACGATTTCGATGCGGTGAGATGGCTCGCGGGGAGCGAGGTGGTCAGGGTCTACGCAGAGGGGGAGGCCATGGTCTATGAGGAGCTAAAGAAGAACGGGGACTTTGATACCGTCCAGGTGATGCTCAAGCTTGCGAACGGCGCGCTTGGGTTCGTCGACAACTGCTACCACACCGTCTATGGATTCGACGGGCGGCTGGAGATCCTGGGCACGCAAGCGGCGGTCTCGACCTCGCTCGGAGAGTCGACCTTCGCCCACATCTACACCAAGGACGGGGCGAGCAACGAGTTCTTCGATGGCTACGCCACCAGGTGGGCCCAGGCTTACCTCGATGAACTGGTCGACTTCGTCCAGTGCATCATCAGTGGAAGGGAGACGAGGGCCACCGTGAGGGATGGAAGGGCTGCGGTCGAGATAGGTCTGGCGGCGCGGGCGTCCATAGAGCAGCAGAAGCCGGTATCCCTCCCTTTCCGTTGAGCGGAAGGCCTTTCAGGCCTCGAGAAGCTTCTTGAGATACCTGTAGTTCGTCTTCGCGGACTCCGCCATACTGCCCTTGTGCGGAAAATCCACTTCTACCATGAGCCATCCCTTGTAGCCGATATCCTTGAAGGCCTTCATCACTGCCTTGAAGTCGACCACGCCTTCTCCCAGGTCCACAAAGTCGCGGTCGTAGTCTATCTTGGCAGGGTCCACGTGGTCCCTTAGGTCCTTGATGTGTGCGAGGACTATATTGTCCCTGTACTTCCTTATGAACTTGGGTAGGTCAATCCTGAGAGCCTCCAGGTGTGCCGTATCGAAGCAGACATCCGCTTTGGAGACCTTCAGAAGGTCGTCGAGCTGTTTCAGGTTCTCGGCGTTGCTCCTGACGTGCGGATGCACCGCGACCTTCATCCCCTTATGCTCGAAGGCCCGCGTCAGCTTTTTCGTCACGTCAGCCGCGGTCTTCTGGTCCTTCTCAAAGAGGCAGAGCCACCCAGATTCGGCCCCCATGTCTGCGGCCACGTCCGCCATATCGGTCGTCGTCTTGTTTATCGCCATGGAAACCACCTCTAGTCCCACCTCCTTGGCTATCTTCTTCACCTGCTTGGGATTCTTCTTCAGCACATCGGGTATGACGTCATATTCTACGCCTACGCCTTCATACCCTGCATCCTTGATTGATTGGAGTATTTCCTTGAACTCCTTGGGGGAGCCTATGTTGCCCCACCCAAGCGCCGCGCAGGATAGTCTCATCTCCCCCTTACCTTTGACCCGCTTGCTGGCCACTTGGGTTCTACCCCGCGAACTGGACCGTGTTGAATATCACGGTCGAGGACTGGCCGCTGAAGACTGGGTCCACATAGAAGCTCTTGACCACTGTGTTGTCCCACACTATTGACCCTGCACCGAAGAGCGGCTTGATCGTTCCCAGCCAGATGTAGGGGGCGTCATTGTAGACCTGGGCCTGAGCCTTCGTGCACAAGTCTGTGAGCAGGGTTGTGTTTGATGTCTGCGTCCAGGCGTTGATACAGGCCTGCACTGTGGGGTTGGAGTAGATCGCCCAGTTGTTGGAGGAGGTGTCGTTGCTCACGGAGAGGAGCCAGTTGTCGGCCGGGGTGAGCGCTGCAGGCGCGAAAGTACCCGTTCCGTACCACTCCATCTGAGCAACCTGGCTCGCATTAGCCAGCGCCGTCGTGTACGAGCAGGTACCAGCCGTGATTGGGCATCCATACTGCGATGGAGGCACGGAGTCGATGTTCACGGTGAGGCCGATGACGGCCAGGTCGTTCTTGACGATGGCTGCCGTGTCGGCGCAGTACGAGCAGCTAGAGGCTACGGTCAGGGTGATCGGCTGGAGCGTAGACGCGGTTATGCCGGCCGCTGAGAGTATCTGCTCCGACTCGGTCACATTGAAGCTGTACGGGGGCAGGTTACCCAGGTCGTAGAACTGGCTGAAGATCGGGTATTCGGGACCGACCATGGGGCTCAGACCGCCAAAGAAGACTTTGTCCGAGATGTCGGTGTAGTTGATCGCATGGACGATCGCCTGCCTCACGGCCGTGATGTTCGTTGGCGACCTCTGAGTGTTCATCGCCAGGCCGACGAAGACAGCGGCCTTGCTGGGGAAGTTGAACTCAGAGTACTTTGAGTTCTGCAGCACCAATGCATAGTTCTGCGACAGTATTCCGGCAATCTGCGCCTGACCCGATTGGAGGTCATTGTAGCGGGTGATGTCGTCAGACTTTGCGTTCACGATGACGTTCGCCGCATGTCCGGGGTCGAGGTACGGGTTGCCCTTGACCTGCGCGGCAGTCAGACTATCGCCCCAATAGCTCGGGTTCTGGGTGAACTTGATGAAGGAGTTCTCCGAGAAGCTGCTGACCACGTAGGGGCCGGTTCCGGGGATGGTATTCTGGTTGAAGTACGTGTTCTCGCTGCCGGGCGCGCCGAAGCCGCCGTGGTCGAGGACAAACTGGCTGTCAAAGATCAAGCCGACGTAGACCACCAAGGTGCCCAGGAAGTAGTTGAACGGGGCCTGCAGGTGGAAGACTATCTGGGAGGAACTCGGTGCATAGATCGGCCAGTTGGGGTTGCTCATCATGGAAACAGCAGCGGCCGACGGGTTGACCAAGCCGCTCTGGTTGAGGAGCGCCAACGAGGAGGGTCCGAAGTTCACATTCGTGAAGTTGAAGACGTTGTACGACTCGAAGAACGAGCCCGAGCTGTTACCCGAGAGATAGTAGAACCCATACATCTGGGCCCATACGTCGTAGGCGTTCAGCGGGTTTCCGTCGGAGAACTTCACTCCCTGGCGGAGGTTGAACGTGTAGGTCCTGCCGTCAGTCGACGCTGTCCAGTTGTTGGCGAGCGCCGGGAGATACTGTATGACACCCTGGTTGTAGAGAGCGCTCGCGTTCAGGGTCACCAGGGGCTGGTAGACCGTGTACGTCAGCCAGTTCGGGTATGGAACCTCTCCAATGGCCGAGAGCTGGTTCTCGTCAGCCGGGCCCGGCCAGAAAACATCGTCTATCGTAAGCGTATTGTGCGTGGTGGAAGTCGTACTCGAGTTGTTCTTCAGGGTGGTGAGGTAGATCGCAGCGACAGCTCCTATCACTATCACGACAATCACGATACCAGCAGCTAGCGTCCGGGCAATCCCCTCCCTCTTCTTTGGCAAAAATTGCAAAGCCGGAGCGAAAAAACCCCAAAGACTCTATTTAAGGATTTTGAGAAGACGCCAGGTCTTGGTCATGGCTACTGTTTTCCGTCGTCTAGGCAGTCTTCTCGACAAAATGACAGGCCACCCAGCGACCGGGCGTGATCTCTTCAAGCGGTGGATTGACCTCGGAGCAGACCGCCTGGGCGTAGGGGCACCGGGGGTGGAATTTACAGCCCGACGGTGGATTTATCGCGGAGGGGACCTCTCCCTTTATGTTGACGCTGAGAAGGTTCCTCTTCCAAGGGTCCGGGACCGGAGCAGAATTGATGAGCGTGATCGTGTAGGGGTGCCGCGGCCTGCTCATCACGTCGGAGCAGGGGCCGTATTCGACCAGGTTCCCCGCGTACATGACGGCCATCATATCGGATAGGTAGCCCGCGACGGCGATGTTGTGCGTGATGAGCATGTACGAGAGTGAGTATTTTTTCTGCAGGTCTACCAGGAGTCGAAGGATCTGGGCCTGCACAGAGGCGTCGAGCGCGCTGGTGGGCTCGTCCAGGATGAGCAGTCGGGGGTGAGTCGAGATGGCCCTGGCGACGGCGACGCGCTGCTTCTGGCCGCCGCTGAGTTGCCGCGGCAGCCTGTCGAAATAGTCCTCAGACATCCCCACGGCCTCGAGGCTCTCTACCGCAGCCTTTCGCACCTCTCGGTCGCTCATGCCGGTGAGCCCCTTCAGCGGCTGGCTGATCGAGTTCCCGACCTTCATCTGAGGGTCGAGGGAAGAGTCGGGGTCCTGGAAGACCATCTGCAGCTTCCTGTACACCTCCCTGTGGCTCTCGCGTCCGCCATCGATGCGTTGTCCGTCGAGGTAGATCTCGCCCCCACTCGGTTCGGTCAGTAAGGCTATGGTCCTGGCGAGTGTAGTCTTCCCGCACCCGGACTCCCCCACCACCGCGACCGTCTTCCCCGCTGGGATCGATAACGAGACCCCGTCGACGGCCCTGACTACCTGGGTCTTCGACCGGGAACTGAGGTTGAGGCCTTTGCTCGCCCTGAAGTGTTTCTTCAGGTCGACCGTCCTCAGGACCATCCCGTCGTCATCTTTCATAGAGGAAGCACGCAGCTTTGTGTCCTTCCTTCACGTTCATGAGTGTCGGGTCCTTCTGCAGGCAGACATCCATCGCGCGTGGGCAACGGGGCTGGAACCTGCACCCCACGGCCTCCAGGGTCAGGTCCGGGATCGAGCCGGGAATCGGCTTCAGGTTCGACCCTTCCTTCGTCCCCGTGGGCATGCAGGAGAGCAGCCCCTGGGTGTATGGATGGAGCGGAGACGAAAACAGGTCGTAGATGTTGGAGTCTTCAGCTATCCGTCCAGCGTACATCACGATAGCTCTGTCCGCGACCTGGCTCGCGACCGCAAGGTCGTGCGTGACCAGCAGTATGGAGGTGCCGAGCTTGTCCTTGATCTCCTTCATCAGCCTCAGGACCTGAGCCTGGGTGGTCACATCGAGCGCCGTGGTGGGCTCATCAGCCACGAGCAACGCGGGCTCCTGGGACAGGGCCATGGCGATCATGACCCTCTGCCTCATCCCTCCCGACAGCTCGAAGGGATACCTCTCTATCACCTGCCCGGGGTCGGGTATCCTGACGAGGTTCAGCCATTCGATGACCTGGTCCCGCAGGTCCCGTGGGATCTTGCTCCGTAGGCGCGGCCACCTTGAGAATCCGGACTTGTCGGTCCTGTAGAGCCTCTGCATCACCTCCCCGACGGTTCTCTGGTCAGAGCCCTTCCGCTGCCTTCGCAAGACGATCGCCTCCGCTATCTGGTCACCCACCCTTACGAGGGGATTGAGACTCGTGAGAGGCTCCTGAAAGATCATCGCCACCTCTGAGCCCCTATAGCGCCTCATCTCGTTCGGGTCCAGCTTCGCCAGGTCTACGCCCTTGTAGTCGATTGACCCCGAGGTGACCTTCGCCGACCTAGGAGGAAGAAGACCGATTATCGAGAGGCCCAGCGTAGTCTTTCCGCAGCCCGATTCTCCGACCACCGCCAGGAACTCCTCGCTTCCCAGCTCCAGGTCCACGTCGTCCAGAGCCCTCACCATTCCGCGGCTGGTCCGGTAGCCGACCGTCAGTCCGGAGATCCTGAGGAGGTTTGCCACGCTATCTCGTCTCCTGCGCGTCCTTCACGCCATCTCCGAGGAGACTGAACCCAATCACTCCAAGGGAGATGACCAGACCTGGGAAAAGGGCCAGCCACGGAGCCGACAGAATGTAACTGTGGTAGTCGCTGACCATCTCCCCCCAGTCGGGCGTCGGGGGGTGGACCGCGAGGCCCAGGTAGGTGAGGCCAGAGTACACTAGGATGACGGTCCCTATGTCCAGGGTGGCGTACACTAGCATCGTGCCGGAGATGTTGGGCAGCACGTGGCGGAAGAGGATCTTGCGGTGGCCGTTGCCAGAAAGACGTGCGGCCTCGATATAGTTCTGGTGCGCCACCTTTAGCGCCTCACCCCGGGCCAATCGTGCGTAGGCCGGCCACCAGACGATCATGAGTGCTATCGCCATGTTCGTCACGCCCGTCCCCAGGACGGCCGCGATCACCAGGGCTAGCACGAGGACGGGGAGAGCGAAGAAGACGTCCGTGAACCTCATCAGTATCTCATCTAGGATGCCTCCTCGGATACCGGCGTAACCCCCGAGCAGGGCGCCGATGACGAACGCAGAGCCGACAACGATGTAGCCTATGGCAATGTCGTAGGGCGTGGCCGAGACTATGCGGCTGAAGAGGTCCCTTCCCAGATTGTCGGTCCCAAAGAGGTATTTCAGAGAGGGCGGAAGAGCCCCGGGGGCGACCTCGGCCGTGGGAGAGTATGGAAGGATCGTGACATTGAGTAGGGTTGAGAGCTCGACCACGGCAGCTATCAGCAGGAACGAGACCACTATCGCAAGTCCGAAAATGGACTCCTTGTTCCTCGTCAGAGCCCTGAGCGCCCCGGTAACGCGGCCGCTCTTCCGAGGCTTAGTTGCTGTCTTGTCGCTCTCCAACAATATCACCCTAGCCTAATCTGTGGGTCAGCTATGGCGTATAGGATGTCGGCAGCAAGGTTCGTGGTGATGATTATGATGGCGAAGACCAGCGTCGTGGCCATGATCCCTGGATAGTCTGTGCCTGCCAAGGCCTTGACGACGTAGAGCCCCATCCCCGGGTACCCGAAGAGGTCCTCGACGAATATCGTTCCGGTCACGAGGAAGGTCACCAGCAGCGACGATATCGTGATGAGCGATACGGCGGCATTCGGCAGGGCGTGGCGATAGAAGACGCTCCCCTCGTCGAGGCCCTTGGCCCTCGCGGTGCGGATGTAGTCCGTCTGCATGACCTCGAGGAGAGAACTCCGGGCGACTCTGGTCAGGAGCCCGAAGGTCGCGACCGCCAAAGTCAGCGCGGGGAGGAAGACGTAGACCAAACCGCTCTCAAAGTAGGCGAAGTTCCCTTCGATTAGGCTGTCGAATATCGGTAGGCCCGTGATGGCCGTCGGGGGTGTCAGGTTCGGGTTGGCCGCGTAGCCGCTCGGGATGTTCAACACGAAAGAGAGGACGATGAGGAGAACCACTCCAATGAAGTACGGGGGCGAGGAGTAGGCCCCGAGATAGAATATCCTGATCCCCTTGTCAAGGACGGTCCCGTTGTACCTCGCGGCTACAACGCCGAGGACGACCCCTATGGCTATGGTCATGATGAAGGCGAAGAAGACGATCTGCAGCGTGTAGGGCAACGTCTGGGCTATCACAGAGGTGACAGGTTGGAAACCCCGCGATGGCGAATATCCTAGGTTCCCCTGCAGCATATTGACCAGGTAGTAGTAGTACTGAACGGGGATCGAGTCGTTGAGGTGGTACTTCGCGGCGGTGAGCGCCGCCAGCTTTGGCTGCGTGGCGGCCTCCTTCCCGAGCCATGCCTGGATGACGTCTCCCGGAATCAGGTGGGACAGCACGAACGTTATCGTGAGTACGCTCGCGAGGACCAGGACAGCGAAGACCATCCTCCTCAGGACGAACCTCAGCAGGTTCACGGAACACGAACGAGTCCCGTTAGTCTAAAAAGGCTTCTCGGAAGCCCGAGAGAACCCCTCGGGGGGCCATCGAGCGGCGCGCTAAGTTCTAATGATGCTAGAGGATGCACCAGTGCAGATGGAACCATGGTGTTCAAGCCGCTAGAGTTTCTCCCGACGGCAACATACAGTCGCATAACCGACCTCAGGTTGGCTGACCCTGACCTGCCATCGAGACTGGCCCGCGGGCGGACCAGAAGGAGCGGGATAACCAAAGACGGGAGGCTCGTCATGGTGGCCGCAGACCACCCCGGTAGGATGACCTTGTCCATCAGGGAAGACCCGCTCCGCATGGGCCGGAGACACGAGTTCCTGTCGCGCCTGTTGAGGGTCCTCGCATGTTCTGATTTCGACGGGCTCCTGGGGACCGCAGACGTGGTGGACGAACTCTTCTACATCTCTTCGCTGGCGACGGGACAGCCGAGGAGCGGTTTCCTGAACGGGAAGATTATGCTGGGAAGCATCAACAGGGGCGGACTCGCTGGGAGCGCGTGGGAGCTCGACGACGGACCGACCGGCTACGACCCCGGAGGGATCGCATCGATGGGTCTAGACGGGGCGAAGTTTCTCCTGAGGGTTGACCTGGGTAACAGAGATGCTTCCAAGACGATGTCCTATTGTGTCGACGCGATTAGGGACTGCAATTCTAGGAACCTCCCGATTTTCGTGGAGCCCCTCCCGGTCAGCGTGAGGGAGGGGGCTACGAAGCTCGAACCCGACCCAGAGAAACTCATCAAACTCGTCGGCGCGGCCACGGCCCTGAGCAGCTCTTCGACGAGGATGTGGCTCAAGCTGCCGTACACACAGAGGTTCGACGAGGTCGCCGCATCGACGACCCTTCCCATACTCCTGCTCGGCGGCGAGGCCACCAAGGGCGTATCCGGCCTCCTGACAGAGGTCGAGCAGGCGATGAAGGCCGGTCCGAACGTGAGAGGCGTGCTTCTCGGCAGAAACCTCCTATACCCGCCGGGGGAGGACCCTCTTCCGCTGGCTCAGGCCATCAGCTCAATCGTGCATAGAGGGGCGAACGCCAAAGAAGCTGAATCACAGATGCGGGATTGGGAAGGAAGGGACCTGACCGCATTCCAGAACAAAGAGGGGACTTGATGTCGCCTAATACGCGGACCGGGGCTCAGTTCCTCGTAGAGTCCCTGGCGAGGGCTGGTGTCAAGTATCTCTTCGGAATCCCTGGCCACGGCAACGTCTCGGTCTTCGACGCTGCGAGGGACCTCGCCCCGGAGATGAACGTCGTCCAGGTGAAGCACGAACAGTGGGGAGGTCACATGGCCGACGGATACTTCCGGGCGAACAGGAAGACCCCGGCTGCGGTCACGACCTCCGTCGGTCCCGGGGCGACCAACCTCGCGACCGCTCTGGCGACTGCATACGTGGACTCCTCAAGCTTCATAGCCATAACGGGCCAGATCCAGACCTACCTCTTCGGGATGGGGATATTCCAGGAGATAGAGAGGCAGCAGTGGGTCGACTTTCCGAACGCGATGAAGCACCTGGTCAAGGGCTCGTGGCAAGTTACAACGGGAGCGCAGCTTCCGAGGGTGGTGGTGAGGGCCCTCAGGACGGCGCTCGAGGGCAGACCGGGGCCGGTCCTCATCGACCTACCCATGGACGTCCAGGTCGAGAGGTTGTCCTACGAGCTTCCCGACGCCGGTCTCGATGTGGTGCAGGGAAGGACGAGGCCGGACCCCGATTCGGTCATGAAGGCGGCGAAGCTCCTCCTCTCGGCCGAGCGGCCCGTGGTCCTCATCGGCGGAGGGGTCACGATGTCCGGGGCCACGGAGGAGGTCGTGAAACTGGCCGAATTCCTGGGGGCACCCGTCCTGTGCTCCTTCAGAGGGGACGCTAAGGGAGGGTTCCCTGAGGACCACGAGTTGTACGCTTTCCACCCGGGGAACGTCAGTACGGCGGTCTCGAACGAGGTCGCGAAGAGCGCAGATGTCGTGCTCGCCGTTGGCGTGACCTTCAGCGACGAGACCACCAGCTCGTACAGGCCCGGAGTGACTTTCAACATACCACCCACGAAGGTCGTCCAGGTCGACATCGACGTCCACGAGATCGGCAAGAATTACCCTGTCGCTGTGGGGATGGTCGCCGACGCCAGGTCGGCTGTCTCGGACATCAACGCAGCCCTGGTCTCTCTGGGAAGGAGGGGTGATTACCACGGCACGGCATGGTTCGAGCGTCTGAAGGAACTCAAGTCTGTGTGGGCAGACGAGCTCCAGCGACTGCGGCAAGCGGCGCCCATGGGAATGCCCAACCTCGTCGCCGTCATGAGGGAGCGCGTCCCCAGAGAGGCGATAATCACGGTCAGCGCCGGGCTGCCCCAGGAGGTACTCTCGCAGCAGTGGGTCGCCTACAGGCCACAGACATTCATAAGCTCGGGAGGTTTCTCTACCATGGGGTTCGCGCTGCCCGCTGCGATAGGGGCTAAGCTAGCAAAGCCACAGACCCCCGTGATCGCGGTGGAGGGAGACGGCTCATTCATGATGAACAACGTCGAGCTCTCGACAGCCGTCCAGCTCCAGATGCCGCTCGTCGTGGTACTCCTGAACAACAGAGGGTGGATCTCCATCAGAGACCTCCAGATCCGGTCTTTCAAGAATCGCCTTGTCGCCACCGAGTTCAAGAAGGCGGACGGGAGCGAGTATTCCATAGATTTCGAGAAGATAGTGAGGGCCTACGGCGCCGAACACATCCCAGCAAAGACCCCGCAGGAGTTCGGAACCGCCCTGGAGAGCGCCCTGAAGATGGAGGTCCCCGTGGTCGTCGAGGCCTCGGTCGAGAGCGCCTTCCCGAGGAGCGGCACGTCCGCATTCGGATTCTGGGACATACCCTCTCCATACGGAGGATGAAGGACACGTTCGACATCGTCGCGCTGGGGAGGGCCGGCGTCGACCTCTATTCTCTCGACTATGGCGCGCCTTTCAGCGACGTGAAGAAGTTCGCCAAATACGTCGGCGGCACCTCGGCGAACGTGATGGTGGGGGCGTCCCGCCTGGGCCTCCGCTGCGCCCTCATAACGAGGGTGAGCCGGGACGTCCTCGGGGACTATGTCATCGGCTATCTCAAGGCGGAGGGTGTGGAGACAAAGTACATCAAACAGGAGGAGGATGGGAAGACAGGGATCGTTTTTGCGGAGGTGACCCCCGGCAGGGATTCCTTCTTCATCTTCTACCGAGAGAACGTGGCGGACCTCCACACAGACAAGAGGGACGTCAGGAAGAAGGTCATCGAGGCTGCGAGGTCGGTCCTCGTGACGGGGACCGGGTTGTCCCAGGAGCCCTCTTTCGGCGCCAACCTCTATGCGGCGAACCTGGGGGAGAAGCTTGGCAAGACGGTGGTCTTCAACCTCGACTGGCGCCCCACCCTGTGGCGCGAGCCTGTCAAGGAAAGGACGTCGAGGTATAGGAGAGTCTTGCGGCAAGCGGGGGTCGTCATCGGAAACGAGTCGGAGTATCTCGCGGCCACAGGGGAGACGCGCCTGAAGGACGCGATATCCGCGATACCCGGGAACAGGGACAAGACGCTCGTGATCACGAGGGGGGAGAAGGGGAGCACCGTCATCGAGAAGGCAAAGACCATCGAGGTGCCGGGCTTCCGCGTCCCTCTGATGAAGGGCCTGGGCGGCGGAGACGGCTTCATATCGGGTTTCATGTTCGGATATCTTCGCGGCTGGACCGCTGCAAGGGCGGCCATGTTGGGAAACGCAGTGGGCGCGATCGTCGTGCAGGGTCACGCGTGCTCCGAGTCCATGCCGAGACCGGCCCAGCTGGCCTCGTTCCTCGAAGAGAGGGGGCTTCACTTTGACCTGGGGTACGGGGCTTCCAAAGGCTAATATCGCTCCGCGCGTCGACGAAGCAGCCGATGTACAGAGACAAGGGAATCTCTGATGAACTCGAAGTCATTGCCCGGGTCGAGAACCTCACCATCAAGAGGCTCAGGATGAGAATGAACCTGAGGTCCGAGAGGTTGGAATCCGGAAGGACAGAGTCGCTCCTGGTCCCCCTCGAGGGTGAGGTCGACGTGACCCCGAAGGGAGGGAAGACTGTGAAGCTCGGGACAAAGGACGCGCTCTACCTTCCGATTGGAAGTGAGTTTTGGGTCGAGGCGAAGGGGCCTGTCGAGCTGATCTGGGCGCAGGCGCCAGCCGAGCAAAGCCACCCTTCATACGTGAAGCGGTTCGCGGACCAGAAGGTCGTAAACTCCGGGACGGCCGCCTACAAGAGGAAGGTAATCACGACGGTCGGCGAGGGAGACCCCGCGGAAAGGTTCATCGCAGGATTCGTTGAGGGCGAATCGGGGAGCTGGACGAGCTTCCCTCCGCACAAGCACGATGGCAAGCCGGAGGTGTACATCTACTACGGAATGGGCAAAAGGTTCGGCGTCCAGCTCGTGGTCGGTGAAGAGGATAACGCCTACGTCGTCAGAGACGGCGACGCGGTCGCATTCGAGCGCGGATACCACCCGAACGTCGCGACGCCTGGTGCGGGTATGAACTTCTTGTGGATAATCAGCGCGGACCCGAAGTCGAGGACGCTCGCCGTCGATCTCCATCCGGATTACAAGGAAATGCCGATGGGCGAGACACATCTGAGTGTGAACCAAGCCCCGCGGCCCTCATAGAATGCGACCTAGACCACGCGTCGTAGAGCCTGGTCGATAACGTTCTTAAGAGCCTCACGAGGTCGACCACACCCGTTGCAGACGATAGCAGAGCCCAGGAACCACTATGGTAGGCTCAAGTTATTGATTGGCGGCGCCTGGGTCGACTCTGTCTCCCAGGATGTTCGCGAGGCGTTCAACCCGGCCAAGGGAGAGGTCATCGCCAAGGTGCCTTTCTCCGTAGCCGAGGAGACAGACATGGCCGTGGAGTCGGCCCAAGCCGCTTTCGAGAAATGGAGGGAAGTCCCTATCCTGGACCGCGTGAAGTATCTCTTCAAGCTCAAGGAGCTGGTCGAGAGGCATTCCGAGGAGCTGGCCATAATCAACACTCAGAATCACGGCAAGACCATAGAGGAGAGCCGGGGCGACCTGAAGCGGACCCTAGAGAACATCGAGGTAGCCATCGGCGTCTCGTACACGCTGGCCAAGGGTATAACGCTCGATCAGGTATCGCCGGGGATAGACGTCACCACAGCGAAGGAGCCTCTCGGGGTATTCTCCATCGTTTGCCCGTTCAACTTCCCCCTCATGATACCCTTCTGGTTCCTTCCCTACGCCATAGTGCTCGGAGATACCGTCGTGGTCAAGCCGAGCGAGATCACGCCCGTACCCATGCAGAGGCTGGGGGAGCTCATTCAGGCAGAACTCGGGTTGCCTCCGGGAGTCTTCAACCTCGTTCACGGCGGAAGGGACGTGGTCGAGAGGTTGATCGCCCACAGGCACGTGAAGGGGGTGACCTTCGTGGGCTCAACGCCCGTCGCGAGGCAGGTGTACAAGCTTGCGGGTGAGCACGGAAAGAGAGCTATCTCCAACGGAGGGGCGAAGAACACCGTCCTCGTGATGCCCGACGCCGACCTTGACGCCTCCATGCCGAACATGGTCGCCTCTTTCTTCGGCAACGCTGGACAGAGATGCCTGGCGGGAGCGAACCTCGTCTCCGTGGGAAGCGTTCACGATTCTCTTCTTAGAAAGTTCACGAGCGCAGCCTCCGCGCTGAAGGTGGGGTACGGACTTGACACGGGAACCCAGATGGGACCGCTCGTATCGTCCGCCGCAAAGAGACGTGTCACGGAATATGTGGAGTCCGGGCTGGACGAAGGCGCCAAGCCGGCAGCGGACGGAAGGTCGCTCAAGCTTCTGGAATACCCGAATGGCTTCTACCTCGGGCCGACCATTCTCGACCAGGTGCATCCTGACATGCGCATAGCCAAGGAGGAGATCTTCGGCCCGGTGGCAGGCGTTGTGCCCGCTGAGACGCTGGATCAAGCGATCGAGATGATAAACAACGGGACGAACTTCGGCAACGCCGCTTGCATCTACACTTCGAGTGGCAAGAGCGCGAGGGAGTTCAAGCGGAGGGTCGACGCCGGGAACATCGGCATAAACATAGGTGTCGCCGCACCCTCGGCCTATCTCCCCTTCGGAGGCAGGAGGGATTCCTTCTATGGTGTACTCCACGCGCAGATAGACTCCGTGGACTTCTTCACCGACAAGAAGGTCACGATTTCCAAGTGGTAGCCCAAAAAATTGCCAATGCTCTTCACGTAAGCAGAGTCCAACGTTCGTCGAACACCGAAATGTCGTCTCGACCGTCGGCCGAGGCGCAATGAACCCTATTCTCTCTGTTCTATAGCGTAGCACTAAATATCTCAAACAACCTCATACAAATGATGAGTCAGGGAAAAGCCATCGGCACGACTCTCGTGGTCTTGGCTGTGGTCATCGTCATCGTGATAGGGACCATCGCATTCGTGACCCTGAACGCACAATCGACTCATTCGCCGATCTCCTTTACGTCTTCAACATCATCTCTAACGACATCTTCGACAGAGCTTTCAACCGCATCCTCGTCGGGGTCGTCAACAACGTACTCGAACAGCTCCGATTCGGGTCTCCAGCTTCGAGTTGTGATGAACGCCAGCACAATCCAAACGGGCGATGAGGTTGCGGTGCAGATAGAGGTGCTGAACACGCTGAGCCACAACGTCTCTCTGACCGACGCCCCCAATCAGAACATATCGGCCTGGAACGGAGAGTACTTTTTCTGCGGCGAGAACCCCTCCCATTCTCTCGTGGGCTTCGCCCTCTTCGATGGGCACTTCACAATGGGGAACATCTCCGCAGCCGGGTCCCCCCTGCAGCTGATGGCGCCAGCCGCCATACCCTGTCCAGCCAGTTTGCCTCTAAGCGATACCACATTCCTTCCCAACAGCGACGAGACCGTATCATCAAGTTACCAAGGCCAGACCCTGATAGGTTCCTCCCCGGTGACCGCCGAAGTGAATGCAACCACGGGCTACTGCGGAATCACTTCCTCGGGTTCCGAAACGACAACAAGCTGCTCGTCTACCTCGGGCATCCTCGGCTATTGGAATCCAGGTTTCAGGTATTCAGGGAACATGACGCTCGCTTCCAACGCTTTCACACACCTCCTCCCCGGAGAATACACAATCGTGGCGATGGACGACTGGAACGGGACCGTTTACGCCTACTTCCAGGTCAGCGGGATCTCACTCCAGAACTTCTCCCTCTGCGCGTCCAACTGCGTCTACCCGAGCCCCTACCTCAGTGGCGAGATCTATTTCGGAGGTCCCCTGACCGCGAAGAGCCTGGAGCTCTTCGTCAACGGCACCGATGAAGGAAGTCTGGGTCATGGCATAGGGAATACGAACGTCATCTACATGTACAAGGGCTCTTTCCAGTCTCCCGTCGTAGTAGTCGGGGACGCCTACGTGATTACGTTCGTCGCAACCTTCCAGGACAACTCGACGGCAACAGCAACAACGGTCGTGGTCGCGCAATGAACCCTTATGCATGGCTAAACATCTCTCCATCGATTAGAACAAAAGGCTGGAGATCGCGTTCAGTGCTGTTCGGACAAAACTATTAATCGAAAGGACACTCTAGCGAACATGACCAACGGTGCTTCAAAGAACGGCGTTAGGAAGGTCAGTGATAGTTTTGATAGCGATCGTTGCAGCGGCGGCGGTCATCGGCGCTGCCATCTTCGCCTCGTCCTATTTCGCTCCATCGTCCTATACCCCATTATCCGTACCCCCCACAGCTACCCAATTCACAACCACTTCAGTCAACAGCGCCGTTGTCGCGACCGTCACGGTGTGGGAAACCGCTACTTCGCAGACCTCCGAGGCTACGACGATATACTCTCTTCCGAGCTCCTGTGCCATTACCCGGTTGGGCTTTAGTCAGACCGAGACCATCACGGTCACAGTTGGAGCAACCTCCACTTCCACTACTACGATCCCGGTGACGAGGACCTCGGTGATCTACACCCAAACCGTGACCGTTACCACCTGCGGTAGCACTTCTACCGCCACGACGGTGGCACCGTAGGACTCCATGATTGGGTCGTCGGGCATCTGCGTCGCGTCCTGACTTCGAGCCTTTAACCAGTTACTTTGTGAGGCAGAACTGGGTGCGTGGAAGAGTCGATTCATTGTAGTAAACGTGGAAAAAAGGCGCTGGAGATGAGAACTGGCGGAAGCCCGGCCATGGTCTGTACTGGTTGCAACAATTACAGCAGCGAATGTGCCTGTCAGTAAATCATGAGCTTCTTTTCCTCGAGCATAACGTGCAGGTTGTTCACCGCCCTGTAGACCTCGCTCTCCTTCTTCGCTCCAGTACAGACCAGCTTCCCAGAGGCGAAGAGGAGTATCACAGTCTTGGGGTCTGGCATCCTGTGGATCAACCCGGGGAACTGTTCAGGCTCGTACATCGACTTTGGAAGCGTCCTCGCGGCCTCCTCGAGGTGGACCTTCCCTCCGAGGTTTCCAGACGCCACGATGTTCTGTATTGTTATCTCCGCTTCATGCTCGACCGGGATACCGCCCTTCCTCAACCTCCTGACAACCTCGTTAACGGCCTCTCTTGACTGCTTCTCCGATTTAGCACCAGTACAGACCATCTTCCCGGAGGTGAAGATCAGTGTAGCTGTCTTTGGGCTTTTCAGCCTGAATACCAGCCCAGGGAACGAGTCGGGGTGGTACTCTACATCAACGAAGTTCTTAGTTATCAGGTTCAGGTCGACCTTCTGATTTATCGATGCGGAGGCGACGACGTTCTCGATGCTTACTATCGCCTTCGTTTGGGGCATTGCGAAGAGTGAGGTTCTACCGTATATATAGGAAATAAGCGAGATTGGGTGGTCCTCAAACCCCGGAGAGTTATCGGATCCTGCTCCGCCATAATCTAGAGATTGCTTGATTCATAATGCCCCCCCTGCTAGACCCTTATGCTTCCTACAAGCTGAAACACTCTCAGATGCTGAAAACTCGACGCTTAGGGAGTAAGACCTCACACAGCCGCAGTCGAAGTAGTATCGATGGGACCTTCCTTCTATCTCGTCCCTAACGACCTTCTGACCCGACAGAAGAAGCTGGGCATGGATGTAGTTGGCGTCTCCTTTTCTAGCTCTTCTGGCGAGTACGAGCTTCCTATCTCTCAGCCATGTCATTTTTCGTCTTCCTCCCCTATCCATCTCATCTTCTCCGTGTAGTTCCTCCCATCCGCTGTCCTGAAACGCCGCCCACGTCTTCCTGAGGGCGCCCCAGATTTATCCTCGCGCGCATCTTCTGTTGTCAATGTGAACATACATGAACAGCACGGTTGCTTACAACTGTTTTGGCGACAAACTCGCGTCCCCACGTTGAGCGAACCAGCACGTGTTCTGTGAATATCTGCAAAGAGGACGCCCGTTACCCGTCTTACGGGTCGAACCTTGACCCCTCATCGAACGAAGGCAATCCATCTGACATGGTCGGGCAATCAATGCTATACATCTAAGTATCCAGCCAAGAAGCGACCTCCGAAGAATAGTGCCGCAGTACGCCCGGATCAAGCTGACCAGCGCCAACGTTGAGCAACTGGACAGGCTTGCCTGGGAGATCAAAGGGATAGCAGAGAAGGCCGGGGTCAAGAGCATAGGCCCTCAGCCCCTCCCTACGAAGACACTCAAGATTTCTACGAGGAAAGCCCCCACGGGCGAGGGTACCCATACGTTCGACCACTGGCAGCTCAGGATTCACAGGAGGCTTATCCACGTCGAGCCGAACGAGAGGGCGATGAGGCAGATAACGCGGCTAACGATTCCCGAGGATGTCAGGATAGAGCTCACCCTCGTAAGCTAGGGCGCCCTTTTATGACACCGTGGTGAGCGTGAGCGTGGACCTTACATGCTTGAGCGTGCGAATTCTGGAGAATATAATCTCCTTGAGCTTCTGTTGCGACTCGGCTTCGACCTCGACCACCAGGTCGTAGACACCATAGACCTCATAGACTCCTATTATGCCTTCAATCGTCATCAACTCTGACTCTACCTCGGCCTCTGAGCCAAGGTTGGTGTTTACCAGGACGAATGCCTTGCTCATAGATTAGATTCTGTGCTCAGACGGCGTAAATACTTTCGTCCGAGTTGACCGCCGCGGCGAAAGCGTCCATCAAACTGAAATTGCCAATGCTCTTCACGTAAGCAGAGTCCAACGTTCGTCGAACACCGAAATGTCGTCTCGACCGTCGGCCGAGGCGCAATGAACCCTTATGCCAGGGTCACTATCTCAAGTGCGACCCCGCCCGGAATGTACGCAAGTGGCGTGAAATGCGCATCTCCGTGCAGCCTTAAATACTCCCGCTCAGCGGCCGTATTCGGCGAAATAGATGGGTGACTACCTTTGGCACGACAGCCACAACACCTCTCTCTACGCTGAAAACTGAGAAGCTCGAGACCCGCGACTCACCGCAGCAACTTTTCTCCAAAGTTCAAGAAGAGTACCAAGAGGCGTTCCTGCTCGAGTCGGCAAAGGGCGCCACGCGGCTCGCAGAGTACTCTTTCATCGGTTTCGAGCCGAGCGCCGTTCTTCGCGTCAAGAATGGGCAGCTTGAGGTGGAGGACAGGCTCACCGGAGGGCGAGAGAGGCGAAAGACTTCGGACCCTCTGGAGGCCATTCGAGCCAGCCTCGGACCGCTCACCAAACGAGAGGGTCCCCATCGATTCATCGGTGGCGCGGTCGGGTACAT
Organism: Nitrososphaerota archaeon; assembly: GCA_027886885.1. Lineage (GTDB taxonomy): Archaea > Thermoproteota > Nitrososphaeria > Nitrososphaerales > Gagatemarchaeaceae > Gagatemarchaeum. Next base: position 71,398 of record JAPCJP010000001.1, read on the forward strand.
TTCTTACGATTCGGTTCGATACTGGGAAAGGATTCCGGCGATAGCGAAGGATGACCTATCTGTCCCCGACATGGAGTTCGGGATCTACACCGACGGGGTCACCTTCGACCATTCCCAGGGACGGATAACCTATCATTCCCTGGGAGAGGACAGGTCGCAAGTGGTACGTCGACTGTTGAGAGGAAAGCGAGAGACTGGCTCTCTTCAACACGGGCCCCGGAGGCCGAACATTCCCAAGGAGAAGTACGAAAGAATGGTCGAGAAGGCGAAGGAGTACATCACCGCGGGCGACATCTTCCAAGTGGTTCCGTCGAAGCGCAACGATTTCGAGGTAGCGGGCGACCTTACTCGATTCTATGCCGAACTCAGCAGGATAAACCCCTCGCCCTACATGTATTTCTTGAAATTCGGCAAGAGGCGCATTGTGGGCTCCAGTCCCGAGATGCTGTTGAGGGTCGAAAACAGGCGGGCGGAGACGTTCCCCATAGCCGGCACCGCTCCTCGGGTGGCAAACAAGAAGGAAAACGACAAGATCACCAAGGAGCTGCTCGCCGACCCGAAGGAGCGCGCCGAGCACGTGATGCTCGTGGACCTTGGGAGGAACGACATCGGGAAGGTCGCAAAATACGGCAGTGTCAAGGTCCCCGAGCTATTGACGATCCAGCAGTACAGTCACGTCCAGCACATCGTATCAAGGGTGGTGGGGGACCTGAGGGACGAGTTCGATTCCTTCGACGCAATGCGAGCCGTCTTCCCAGCCGGCACCCTCTCGGGCGCACCAAAACCTAGGGCGATGGAAATAGTCGAGGAGCTCGAACCGACGAGGAGAGGCCCCTACGGCGGTGCCCTGGGATACTTCTCGTTCAACGGCAACGCCGATTTCGCCATAACCATCCGCACGTTGGTCGCCGATGGCAACAGGTGCAGCATACAGGCGGGAGGAGGGGTCGTGGCTGATTCGATTCCGGAGAAGGAATGGGAGGAGACCGAGAACAAGGCAGCCGGCCTCTTCCGCGCCGTCGAGGCGGCAGGTGGCAAGAAATGAAGGTCCTGATCATAGACAACTACGACTCGTTCGTCTACAACCTGGCCCAATATGTGGGCCAGCTAGGGGCATCCCCACATGTCTTCAGGAACGACGCCATCACCCCGAGGAGGGCCGCAGCCCTGAAGCCAGACCGCATCATCATCTCGCCCGGGCCGGGAAACCCCGAGGACGAGCACTATTTTGGGGTCTGCAGCTCAATCCTGAAGACGATGAGCAAGGAGACACCCACCCTGGGTGTCTGCCTGGGGCATCAAGGGATAGGCGCAGTATTCGGAGGGAGAGTCGTCCCGGCATCCCGGCTCATGCACGGGAAGACGAGCAGGATGGTGCACGACGGGCATGGTGTGCTGCGCGACGTCCAGAATCCGTTCGAGGCGACCAGGTACCATTCGCTGGTCATAGACAAGAACCGAATCCCCGAAGCCCTCAAGGTGACGGCGCTGTCCATGGACGACGCGGAGATAATGGGCGTGCGGCACAAGGACTACCCCATCGAGGGCGTCCAGTTCCATCCCGAGTCCATAATGACCCATGAAGGGATGAAGATAATCCGGAACTTCCTCAAGGACGGCGTCAAGCAATGATCCAACAGGCAATCGCACGCCTCCTCGACGGTCACGCCCTCTCGCCAGTCGAGATAACGGAATCACTGGATGAAATCGTCCAGGGGGAGGCCACCCCTGCTCAGGTCGGGGGGTTCCTCGTGGCCCTCCGCGGAAAGGGAGAGACCGTGGACGAGATCGTAGCCTTCGCATCCGCGTTCAGGCGCTACAGCCTCAGAATAGAACCGGCAGTCTCTGGCAGGTTGGTCGACACCTGCGGCACGGGCGGGGACAGCACCAAGACCTTCAATGTCAGCACCATCTCAGCGCTGGTCGCTGCCGGCGCGGGGGTCTCCATCGCGAAGCACGGGAACAGGTCGATGACGAGCAAGTGCGGCAGCGCCGACCTCCTCGAGAGCCTTGGTTTCAACCTAGGGATGGAGCCTGGCAGGGTGAAGGATTCCATCGAGCAGGTCGGAATAGGGTTCATGTTCGCTCCGGCGTTTCACCCCGCCATGAGGCGGGTGGGCCCCGTAAGAAAGGAGCTCGGCGTCAGGACGGTCTTCAACATCATGGGCCCGCTCATCAACCCGGCCGGAGCCAACGCGCAACTTCTGGGGGTGTACTCGGAGTCCTTGAATGAGAAGATGGCCCAGGCCCTGAACAAGCTCGGCTGTCAAGAGGCGATGGTGATCCATGGGTTAGAAGGCATGGACGAGATATCGGTCTCCGGAAGGACTAGGATTTCCTGGTTGAAGAATGGAGAGGTCACCACACGAGACTATGTTCCGGCCCAGATGGGTATCTCAGCCCATCCGGGGGAGAGCGTCGCGGTCTCCTCGGTCGAGGAAAGCCGCCGCATCACCCTTGAGCTCCTGGGCGAAAATTCCAAAGGCGGGACCGACAAGGATGGGAGACTTGAGATGGTCCTCGTAAACGCCGCCGCCGCCATCATAGTCGCGGGAAAGGCAGGAAGTTTCACGGACGCCCTCCCGCTCGCTCGCGAGTCGGTCGCGAGCGGCGCCGCCTTCAAGAAGCTCGAAGGTCTCGTGCGTTTCAGCGGAGGAGACCTCGTGAGGTTGGAGACCCATGCGGCAGGGCGATGAGAGCTTCGTAGCCGAGCTCGCAGCATCCGCGAGGAAGACCATTGGGGAAGGATACTACAATCTCGAGGACGCGAAACTGCCCCACAGGAGCATGGTAGAAGCCATCGCGCACACCGGCAGGACCCCCGTCATCGCCGAGGTGAAGTTTCGCTCCCCAGCCGAAGGGTCGCTCAGGTCCCACTCGGAGGTGGCGAAGATAGCGGAGGCCTATCAACGTGGAGGGGTGGCCGGGATATCGGTGCTAGCAGAGCCCAAACACTTCGAGGGGAGGCTCGAGTACGTCACAGAGGTGAAGCGGTCTGTAACGATTCCCGTGCTGATGAAGGACATCGTGATCGACCCAATCCAGATAAGCGCGGCTGCCCTCGCGGGGGCTGACGTCATTCTCCTCATGGCCAGCATCTTCGCAGCCCGACTCTCAAAGAATTCCCTCGGGCAGATGGTCGACCTTGCCCACGAAAAGGGCTTGGAGGTCCTTCTGGAGGCACACACCGAAGAGGAGTATATCGGCGCGTTGCAGAGCGGAGCGGATTTGGTAGGCATCAATAATCGGAACCTCCACACGCTGGAGGTCTCGCTCGACACTTCGCGGCGCTTGCTTCGCAAGAACATCGACAAGAATTCGAAACCGGTAGTCTGCGAGAGCGGGATCTCTAAGAGGAGCGAGATACTCGAACTCAGCTCGCTCGGCGCCGACGGCTTCCTCGTCGGCTCGGCGATAATGAAGGCCAAGGACCTCGAGCAGGCCGTCAGGAACCTCACGGGGGTCCAGTGAATGGTCGCGGTGAAGATATGCGGGCTCACAAGAGAAGTTGATGTCGCCGCGGCCGTATCTTCCGGGGCCGACGCGGTCGGATTCATAGTGGGGTTCCCTTCCTCCCCGCGCAATCTCTCCCTCCTCAGGGCTGGAGAACTTATCCGTGGCGTCCCCTCCTCGGTGGACTCCGTGTTGGTCACCACGACGGACTTGCTCAACAGAGAGGCAGAAGCGGTCAGGCGCGTCGGCCCCAGTGCGATCCAGCTCTACGGCTCGCCCGCCGAGCCGCTGAGTCTTCGGAAGGAATTCGGAGTCAAGCTGATAAGAGCATACCTGATGAAATCTCCCACTCCAGAGAGCGCGAGGAAGGAGGCCGCGGGCTTCGATGCGCTCCTGACCGACACATACGTGGCAGGAAGCGCCGGAGGCACCGGCAGGACCTCCGACTGGAGCATATGCGAAGAAGTAAGGTCTGCCATCGAACCTGTCCCCATGTTCCTCTCGGGCGGTCTCAACCCTCGGAACATCGCCTTGGCCATCGACCAGGTACGACCATTCGCCGTCGACGCCTCCTCTGGCGTAGAGAGTTCCCCGGGGGTGAAGGACGCTTCCAAGATTGCGGAGTTCGTACGAATCGCAAAGGGCAGGAACTCGAGATGAAATCGAAGGATCATTACCCGAAGGGCGGGAGGTTCGGGAAGTACGGCGGCCAGTTCGTGCCCGAGACCTTGATGCCGGCCATCAACGAACTCGAGCGAGCCTACCTCTCTCTGAAGGATGACCCGTCGTTCCGCTCTGAGCTCGCAAACCTGCTGATCCACTACGCTGGAAGGCCGACCCCGCTCTACCTGGCGAAGAACCTCACGGCCCATGCAGGAGGCGCGAAGATCTACCTGAAGCGGGAGGACCTGCTTCACGGAGGAGCCCACAAGATAAACAACACACTCGGCCAGGCGCTTCTCGCAAAGAGGATGGGCAAAACGAGGATCATCGCAGAGACCGGAGCCGGCCAGCACGGTGTCGCCACGGCGATGGCCTGCGCCGTCCTAGGACTGAAGGGAGAGGTCTACATGGGTTCCGAGGACATCGAACGGCAGAAGCTGAACGTCTTCCGCATGCGGCTACTCGGGACGCAGGTTCACAGCGTTGAGAGCGGTTCGAAGACTCTCAAGGACGCCATCAACGAGGCTTTCAGGGACTGGGTCACCAACCTGGAGAACACCTACTACATAATCGGCTCCGTGGTAGGCCCGCACCCCTATCCCGTGATAGTCAGAGATTTCCAGAGCGTCATCGGACGGGAGACCAGACAGCAAATGGTCGAGACCGAGGGTCGCCTTCCCGATGCGGTGGTGGCGTGCGTGGGGGGCGGGAGCAATTCCATGGGGAGTTTCCACGCGTTCACCGACGACAAATCGGTGAAGCTCTTCGGGGTCGAGGCGGGGGGCCTGGGCAAGGGCCGGAACGCCGCTCCATTGGTCGAAGGAAGGGAGGGCGTGCTCCATGGCATGATGACCTATCTGCTCCAGGACAAGGACGGGCAGATCAGGAGCACAGAAAGCATCTCAGCGGGCCTTGACTATCCTGGCGTGGGACCGGAGCACTCCCATCTAAAGGACACGGGGAGAGCGACCTACGTTCCCATCACCGATGACGAAGCTGTCCAGGGCTTCAATCTTCTCTGCAGAACCGAGGGGATAATTCCCGCGCTCGAATCGGCTCACGCCATTGCATACGCGGTGAAACTGGCGAAGAGGTTGGGCAAGGGCAAGAACATGGCCGTCACCCTCTCTGGTCGGGGAGACAAGGATGTGCAGACGATCGCCAAGCGGGAGGGAATAGTGCTTTGAGCAGGATTCGAGACGCCTTCTCAAAGTCGAGGGGAGAAGGGACCCTTGTCGCCTACATAATGGGCGGCGACCCCAATCCCGAACTCTCGCTCCGGGTCGCGGAGGCTGTGATCGAAGGCGGTGCAGACATCGTCGAGCTGGGCGTCCCGTTCTCTGACCCGATGGCTGATGGCAAGTCGATACAGGAGGCCGCCGTAAGATCGCTCGCCTCCGGGACCCGTCCGAGGGACGTGTTCCAGATGACGAAGGAGCTGAAGAAGAGGCACGACGTGCCAATCGCTCTCATGACGTACTATAACATCCTCTACTCTCCGGGACTCGAGAAGTTCCTTAACGAGGCCAGACTCGCGGGAGTCGACGGGATGATCGTCCCGGACCTCCCGCTCGATGAGAACAAGGACTATTCACGCATCGCCAAGAAGAATGGGGTCGACACAATCTTCCTCGCCGCCCCGACAACCACGCCCGAGCGGATGAAGTCCATCGTAGCGAACACCTCTGGATTTCTCTACCTGGTCTCGCTGTTGGGGGTCACAGGAGCAAGGAGCGACCTCAAGACAAGCACTGTCGATCTCATCAAGTCGGCGAAGAAGTTCACAAGGGGTAGGGTCCCCCTTGCGGTGGGATTCGGGATATCGACGCCGGAGCAAGTGCGGAGCGTCGTAAAGGCGGGAGCCGACGGGGTCGTAGTGGGAAGCGCGATCGTGAACAGGGTCGCCAACTACAAAGACCGCCAGCGTGCAATGCTCCAGGATGTCGAAAACTACGTGAGGTCCCTGAAGACAGCCACGAAAACGGCATAAAAACGCGCCCAGGACATCGATCCCCTTGAGAATCTATGAAGCAGACAAAGGGCTCGCCATGACCGCTTCCCAGGCGAAGACCTTCCTCGAGGAGAGCAAATCAAACCTCCTACTTGGCACGGTCGACAAAGACGGGGACCCGAATATCCACGCTGTCTGGTATTATTTCGACGCAAAACAGGCCAGGTTTTACTTCATCACTGCCAAGGGCTCCAGGAAGGCGAAAAGTCTTCGGCGGAGAGCCTCGGTCTACTTCAGCGTAGATGACGACGATCGCTCCGAGCTCCGTGGCGTGAGGGGGAAGGGACGGGCGAGGATAATCACAGACAAGAAGACTGCGATGTCCATGGCTTTGAACGTCCTGCTTCGGTACCTGAAGCCGCGTAACTCTCTAACATTGGAATACGCCGAAGAGGTCAGGCGAGGCAACAGCCTCGTCGTCGAGATAACTCCGGCCTACTTTACCACGTGGGATTCGCGTAACCAGACCGCCGAAACAATAGCCAAGCAGAAAGCGGCCGCTATCTAGGACGATTTTTCGTGCAAATTTAATTACTGGGACGACCTCCTATTGTCACCCTTGGTGCACTTCCCCTCGTTCTCTCTCGGAGGAAGGGAGAGGTCGATCATGGAAGGGATAGAGTCGCAGATTGCCATCGTGAAAGAGTGCGTCGCCACGTTTCGGGAGCTCGTCTCAGCGGTATCAGATGCCGACCCCTCGGCCTTCGCCCTCAAGGACAAGATCTTCAATTTGGAGTCGAAGGCGCAGGATATGGCTCGTGGCACCGAGTTGAAGATCGCAGAAGGCGCATTCTTCGGAGGCGTACGCGAGGACATCCTGAACCTTGTTGGGGAGATAGACACCATCGCAAGGGCAGCAAAGGACGCGGCGAGGCTGCTCCTCCTGGGTACAGACGGGGCGGTTGGTCCGGACATCCTCAGGAACGACCACATGGCCAAGTTCCTCAATTACCTCGCCTCTTCACTGGACTCACTGGAGCAGGCTGTGAAATCCCTCCAGACGAACCGGAAGGCGGTAGTGATCCAAGCACAACAGGTCGACAAGCTGGAGGAGGAGGCCGACACCGAGAAGGCCGCTCTCCTAGAGGTACTGCTAAAGCCTCCTCACACCCTCGACCCAGTAACCACGATACAACTGCGCGATTTCATCTTCGCGGCGGACAACATCGCTGACTACTCGGTGAACGCCAGCGACGTGCTCATAGTCCTGGTCGCCAAGGGCTATGGCTGAGCTTACGGCGGTTCTGCTGGGCGCAGTTCTGGTCTTCGTCTTCGGTTGGAACAACAGCGCGTTCCTCATCGGGAACGGTAGAGGCTCCGGCGCGCTCACTGTCAGAGAGGCGCTACTGGTGTCGTCGGTGGGGCTGATTCTTGGAGTGGTCTTCGAAGGCTCGAGCATGTCGAAGAGCCTCGCGGGAAGCCTGACTCCTACTGCCACAGACCAAGTAGTCATCATCGCTCTAGCCGTCTCGCTCGTCCTCACTGTCGCCCTGACCCTCGTCAAACTTCCGGTGTCCTTCAGTATGGTCCTTGTGGGCGCATTCTGCGGCGCAGTTATCGCCAATAATCTGCCGCTGAATCTCGGAAGAGTCGAGGAGGTTGTCGGGTTCTGGGCCGTTGCTCCCCTGGCCACCGCTCTCCTTGCCTTTCTGATAATGAGGCTCATAGTCCGGTCTGTCTCGGGGTTGAGCCTGATAGCTCTCGACGGCGTGAGCAGGTACGCGGTGATACTGACCTCCTTCGCGGTAGCTTACGTGCTTGGCGCGAACAACATTGGTCTCATCTACGGGACCGTTGTCAACGGCGGAAGCTCCTCGGACTCGACTGCCATCCTGTTCACCCTGGTCGCCATAGCGGGGATGGTCGCCCTTGGCACCGGAGGGGTATCGGGCACCATAGGGGACAGGCTGCTGGTGCTCAGCCCTCTGGCTGTCGTCTCCACCTTCTTGGCGAGCGCGGCCCTTTTGTGGTTGGGAACGGACCTGGAAATACCCATCTCTCTGACGCAATGCCTCATCGGGGGCATGTTCGGGGCGGCTCTCTCGAAGCAGGACTCCGGCGTGAACACGAGATTGGCCGCCGAGAATGTGGCGAGTTGGCTGGTGGCCCCAGCCTCTGCGCTGGTACTCGCCTTTGTCCTTGTACGCCTCTAACGGCTCTGTTTCGCTTCGAACGCTTCGTAGATGTTCTCCAGCGCGGTCTTGGAGTCCTGGGCATACTCCGCTGAGAGGCGGGCGAAGTAGGCCTCGAAGCCTTTCTTGTCCTTTCTCTTCAAGAAGGTCTTCAGCCGTTCGAGCTGGTCGACCAGGTCTCCCGCGAACTTGGCGGAGTAGTCGTTCTCGAGCTGGATGTAGGAGTACAGGGATGGGTCTTGATTGAGAACCCCCTCAGCGAGGCTCATCTGGACCGCGGAGGTCGGCGACTCGAGGGCTCTGAACTCTTCCGGGGTCATGTATTTCGCCACGGTCGCGGCGTACGCGATGTTCAGGAGATGGGTCATGGACAGTATGATCCCCATCGCTCTGTCGTGCTCTCGTTCCCCGATGGGAATGAGGGTAGCGTCTGGGAAGAGCTCTTCGGCAAAATTCAAGGCCGCCTTCCCCCTCTCTACGACGCAGATCTTCATCCCAGTGGAAGCCGACAGGGATGGGCCGAAGAGCGGGTGCAGTGACACTAGGGATGCGCCCGTCTTTCTGACAATCGGTCTGAGCTCCCCCAGGATCTTCCCCTTGATGGATGAAATCTCGATGAGATGGACCCCTTTGTGAAGTTGGGGGGCTATCTCCCTCACCGTCTTCACGGTGATGGCGATTGGAACTGCCACGAGCACCACCTGAGCGCCTTCCACGGCCTTGGCATTCGAATCCGCGCTTGTGAAGCCGGAATCGGAGAAGTTGAGCTTTCTCGTGTCGAAACCGGTCACCTCGTGCCCGTGCGAAAGGAAGTACTCCGTGAAGAACCTCCCCATCCCCCCGGAGGCGCCGAGGACCGCGACCCTCAACCTACTAGTTCTCCTATCTTCCTGATACCCTCGACTATGGTCTCGTCGGAGTTCCCGAGGGATATCCTGAAACACCTGGGATAGTTACCAAACCCAGTGCCGGGCGCGATGCTCACGCCCTTCTCCTCCAGGAGCTTCATCGCGAAGGCCGAGGAGTCGAAATCCGGCTTCCTTGCCTGTGGGAAGAAGTACATGGCTCCGTCAGGTTTGGCATACTCGAGCCCCCCTATCTTATCGAACTCCCGGGCCGCGAGGTCGATCCGGTCCTTCATCCTCCGTGCGTTGTCGTGTACTTCTGCGTCGGAGTCCAACGCCTTGATCGCTCCGTACTGGATGAATTCCGGCACTGACGTCATCACCAGGGATTGGATCTTCATCATCTTCGTAATCAGTTCCTCTGACGAGACAGAGTAGCCGACCCTGAACCCGGTCATCGCCCAAGTCTTCGAGAATGAGGCGGTAAGTATGAACCTGTCTGCTCCCCCTTGTAGGATAGTCGGGCAAGGAGTGTAGGAGTAGTCTCCGTATATCTCGTCGCTGATGACCGTGAGCTTTGCGTCGTTCGCGACCCCGAGGATCTCTTTGAACTTCGCCGGCGCGATTATCTTCCCCGTCGGGTTCGCGGGATAGCTGAGGATGATCGCCCTGGTGTTGGGCCTTATGGCAGCCTTCACAGCCTCCACCGACGGTTCCCAGCCCTCTTCCATGGTCGTAGGGACGGTAGCCGCCCTCCCGCCTATCTGTTGAAGGATCTCCTTGTAGGCTGGCCAGTTCGGTTCGACGATAATCGCGCCTTCGCCCTCCTTGACCACGGTGGAAAGCGCCATGAATATGCCAAACCTCCCGCCCGGGGTCGACATGACCTGGCCTTCGGTTGTTGAGTAGTTGTACCTCCTTTCCAGATACTTTCTCAGGGCGGTGACCAGTTCGGGGACCCCTCTTGTCTGGGTGTAGTGGGTCTTGAATCCGTATAGAGCGTCGGAGCACGCCTTTACCACGGCCTCAGGCGGGCGAAAGTCCGGCTCCCCGACGTCCAGCCGCACCAGCTTCCTTCCCGCTGCCTGTAGCTGCGCCGCCTTGGCCGCCATCATCATCGGCGTGATGAGCTGGGGCTGTTTGCCCTGGAGGCCCTGCACGCGTTTCCCCTCAGACAGCAGGACGCTCAACACCTTCAGGCCGACCTGCCTGTCGACTCCCTCGCGGTCGCACTCCTCGACCACCTCCTTGACCAGAGCTTCTTCGACCTTCGGGTCCTCAATGGGGAAGGACGCCCGGCGCTTCACATCTCCAACCTTCCTTGCGAGGTCGTTCCTCGTGGCAATGAGGTGAACTATCTTCCCGGTGGTCTTCGCAATCTCCTGCCTGAGGTCGCGGAGCTCCTCTTCCGAAGCCATCTTGTCTCAGTCCAGTGCTTTGAGCACCGGTGGGATAAACCCACCCCGCATCGCGTGGTCTGCGAGGACCAGCGCGGTCACGCTCTCGACCACCGGGACCGCCCTAGGAACGACGGTCGGGTCGTGCCTGCCAGGCACCACCAGGTCCACTTCCTCCTTCTTGGAGGTGTCAATGGTCCTCTGCTTGGCGGCGATCGAAGAGGCGGGCTTGAACGCGATCCTGTAGGTGAGGGGCATCCCGTTTGAGAGCCCGCCCAGTATCCCGCCGGCGTTGTTGGTCTCTGACGTGATCTTGCCGTCCTTCATCCGGTAGAGGTCGTTGTTCTGGGTCCCGGTCTTCGTCACAGAGGCGAACCCGGACCCGAAGTCGACCCCCTTGACGGCTGGGATGGAAAGGGCTATCCTGGCGAGGTCGGAGTCGAGCGAACCGAAGACCGGCTCGCCAAGACCGACCGGTAGGTTGAGGGCCACGCATTCTACCACGCCTCCGAGGCTGTCGCCCTTCCCCCTCATCTCGATGACCTTCTTCTTCATCTCCTCGGCCGTCTTGGGGTCAGGGCTCCTCACCTCGTTGGCGTACCTGTTCTTTCTGGCGTCATCCAGTGTGAACCCCTCTGACCGCAGCCCTCCCAGTTCCAGGGTGTATGCGATTATCTCTATGCCGAGCTGCTCTTTGAGGAGCTTCTTGGCGACGGCACCTCCCATGACGAAGGTGGCCGTTATCCTTCCAGAGAACCTACCCCCTCCGCGGTAGTCGTTGAACCCTCCGTACTTTGTGGTCGCGGTTAGGTCAGCGTGCCCCGGCCTCGGAGTGTTGAGTATCGCCTCGTAGGCTCTGGAATCCTGGTCCTGGTTCCGTATCATCATGGCCAATGGAGCTCCGGTCGTGCGACCTCTGAAGGTGCCGCTCAGAATCTCGACCACATCCCCCTCCTTCCGCTGGGTCGTCACTATGGACTGACCGGGTTTCCTCAGGTCGAGGTCGGTCTGGATGTCTGACTCCGAGAGTTCCAGCCCCGCGGGGCAGCCGTCGACGACCGCGCCGATCGCCTTGCCGTGGCTCTCGCCGAAGCTGACGAGGACAAACCTTTCTCCCACGATGTTCCCGGTCATGTTCTAACTAGCTCCCTCTCCCTGCCTGCGTACGTTCGCCCCTAGCCTTTGAATGTCTTCCAAGAAGGAGGGATACGAGACGTCGAGGCTTTCCTCGCCGACTATGGGGGTGCCTCCAGCGATGAGCATCGATGCGAGCGAGAAGGACATGAACATCCTGTGGTCATCGTGGGCGTCGAGGAGCGCAGGCCTCAGCTCCCGCACCGGTTCTATCTTCATCCCGTCCGGCCTCTCCTCTATCTTGGCTCCAAGCTTCGACAGCTCCTTCGCTACGATTGCGATCCTGTCCGTCTCCTTGAATCGCGCGTGGGCGGTGCCGACGATCTCGACGGCCTCCTTGCACCGCAGCGCCAGGGCGGCGACGACCGGAAGAAGGTCCGGTGTATCTCCAAGGTTGAACCTCCCGCCCGTAAGCTCACGCCCGTCTGACTCGACCACTATGGACCTTGCCCCCTCGCTGATCTTCGCTCCCATCCCCCTCACTATTTCCAGGATTGCCGAGTCGCCCTGGGGGAGCTCCGGGTTCAGGTTCACGAGCTCCACCCTCCCGCCTAGCATGGCCACCGCGGCCACGATGAAGGAGGCTGAGCTGAAGTCCGCAGGGACCGAGAAGCTGAGGGGCTTGTATCTCTGTCCCGCTTGGACCTTGAACAGGGAGTATCCCTCTCTCTCCACCTTCACTCCGAACGCTTTGGAGAGCCACAGGGTCGCTTCGATGTAGGGCCTGGAGACCGCGTCGGCGACGTGCAGAGTCGTGTCGTGTTTGGCGAGGGGAGTGGAGATGAGGAGCGAGGAGACGAACTGAGAAGAGACGTCGCCCCTTATCGTCGCCTCTCCGCCGTTGATGCCGCCGGCTCTCACGACGATGGGCGCGCACCCGTTCATCCTGGTCGACCATGCCTCGATTCCCAGCTCCTTCAGGGTGTCCAGGAGCGGCTGCATGGGCCGTCGCCTGATGCTCGAATCCCCGCTCAACACCGTGTAACCGCTTGGGGCCGAAGCGAAGACCGAGGTCATGAACCTAAGAGTCGTACCCGAGTTCTCCACGTTCACGACGTCGTCGGGGGTCTTCGGGGAGGTCCCCGCTATCCTGAGGGTAAGGTCCCTCTCGTCTATGGTCGCTCCCATGGCCCTGCAGGCTGCTATGGTCGCGTTCGTGTCCCGGGACAAGAGGACGTTGGAGATGGTCGATTCCCCGTCGGCCAGGCTGGCCATGAGCGCTGCCCGGTGGGAATAGCTCTTGCTCGGAGGGACGCTGACCGTTCCGGCTAGCCTCCCGCCCTCTGGCATCGACACCGTCGTAGCAGAAGCATGTAGCGCACTAGTCAAGAGAGAGTATCCTCCCATGCTCGTTGTTGGTCTCGGTCTCGATGACCTTGCTCCCGTCGGAAGCCCATGCCTCGGCGAGGCTCCTGAACTCTTTCTCCATGTTGGGCTCGAAGACCGCGGCGGTCGCCGGCCCGGTACCCGAGAGTGACGCGCCCAGTGCGCCGTGCTCTATGGCCTGTAGGGCGGCCAGGGGGTCATACCCGAGGAGCCCCGAGTACAGGGCTCCGTTGATGGTCATGGCCCTCCAGGGGTCTCCCTCCATGCTCATGCGGTAGGGGACCTCCATGACCTTCCCGAACATCTTCACCTCTTCCATTTTTGTCATGCTCCGCCTGCTCTGGGTCTCAGGGACCTTGATGAGCACCTTCAGCGTCTTCTTGAAGAGTTGGGAGCGTTCCACCTTCCTCCCCAGGTTGTCCACGAGGTTGAGGCCACCCATGAGGCAAGATGCGGCATCGTCCATGGCTCCCGTTATGCTCGCTCCGCTGGCCAGCGAGGCCTCCACGCTGCAGTTCATTATCTTCCTAGGGTCGAAGGCCTTCTGTCCTATGGCCGCGAAAAGCGCGAGGGCGGTGGCGCAGGACGATGCCGAAGAGGTCTTGAGCCCCACTCCCAGCGGGACCACGGATTCCGTCCTGATCTCGCCGCCGAACTGCTTCGGGTCCTTCCCGGCCGAGCGCATTACTACCTCGACCGTCTGGAGCGCGAGCCTGGGCTCGCTCTGCTTCTTCCCGTTGATGAACACAACCCACTCGCCAGGTTTGTCGTACACCTCGACGGTCGCCTCGGTCTCGAGCTTGACGCTCGCCGTGACCCCCTTTCCCCCGGCGATGGCGTTGACCACGGTGATCGCTCCAAAGACGGTGCCCTTGCCCTTCATTCAAGCCTCCTCCAAAGAACGCAGCAGCGAACTATTCATTATCTCCACCGGCGCTTTGACCCCCGTCCACTTCTCGAAGCCCGCTGTCCCCTGCCCGAGAAGCATCTCGTACCCATGGATGACTCGGCACCCCTTCTCTCTCGCCAATTTCAATAGCTCGGTCTCCCTCGGCCTGTACACTGCATCGAAGACTACCTCCGTCCCGTAGACAACCCGCTTCATCCCGTCGGCCAAAGGTACGTCCCCGGAGCCCATCGGGGTCGCGTTGAAGATCAGGTCGAAATCTCCCCCATTGCTACCCCTCTCCTCCGTCCCGAGGCTCCCGATCCTCCTGAGGTCGAACTGGAGGTCAGGGAAGGTCTGGGAGACCTGCTCGACGAAGGCCGCCCCCTTCTCGAGGCTCCTTATGGCCACCGTGACCCTCTTGCAACCGAACTGTGACATCGCTTCACAGAACGCTCTGGCAGCTCCACCGGCCCCCAGAAGAAGAGCGCGGCCGATTCCTGAATCGCCGAAGCGCTCCCTCAGGGGTGAGACGATGCCGGCGACATCCGTGTTGAATCCGAGCCATCTGCCCCCGGAGGGCTTGGTGACGTTGACGGCCCCAATCTTCTCCGAGATTGGGTCGAGCTCGTCCAACATCGGGATGACCTCCGACTTGAAGGGAATCGTGATGTTCATGCCGCTTGCGGTGCCCTTCAGCTCCACGAACCGCGCATCGAAATCCACGGGCTCCACGCTGAGCGCCTTGTATTCTGCGTCGATGCCAGCTGCCCTGAAAGCGGAGTTCATCATGTCGGGGGACGGGGACCGCGAGACGTTCCTTCCCAGCAGGAAGTAACTCTGGGTCACGATTTCCGCGCCGCCTTGGCCAACAGCATCTTCTTGATCGCCTTCACCGTCACCACAGAGAGCTGCCCCGGTGCTACGGGCTCGCCCGGGAGGGAGGCGTACACCACGGGACTCCCGAGCTGCAGCGAGAGGATGCGAGAAGCTGTCCCTTCCTGCCCCATGCAGAAAGCCACCAGATCCTTGGCGTCCTCCTGGTAGAGCATCAATAGAGTCAGGTTGTCATCCGGGCTCTTCGCCATGGTCACTATCTTGGCGATGTCTCCCCTCTTCATCGCTTCCTTCCTTAAGCTGCTGAGGGTCTGGAAGTCGGGCGTGCCGCTGAAGTC
This sequence comes from Nitrososphaerota archaeon, assembly GCA_027886885.1. GTDB lineage: Archaea > Thermoproteota > Nitrososphaeria > Nitrososphaerales > Gagatemarchaeaceae > Gagatemarchaeum. The sequence goes on from JAPCJP010000001.1 coordinate 86,420, forward strand.
GTGCCACGAGATGATCATCCTGTCGGGCCTGGAGGCGGCTGAGGTCAGGCGGCGGAACCATCCTAGGTTCGCCTTTACCGTAGCCAGCTCGACGTCGAAGTAGGCTGGGCTCAACTCCGCCGCGAGGCCGCTGATGAGCTTGAGCCTTTCCTCCTCGGTGCCCATGAACCCGCCTCCCTCCTCCTTGGACCTCACCGTGACGATGGACTTGGTCGCGAACCTCCCCAACCTCTTCTTTGCCTCGGCTGCAGAAGTTCTCTCCTCGAGCTTGTCCACCCTGAACTCCACTATTTCGCTCCCCAGCGAGAACGCGACCTGCGCCTTCTTCACCATCTCCTCGCAGGTTGTCGCAGCCACCGCCGTGCAGATTTTCCCTAGCTGTCTTGCGGGCATCTTCGCAACCCCGACCTAGGCTAGGCGCTCGGGAGAGTACGCAGCTGTTAGGTGTGAACGGGTGGTAATTGACCTGAAGCGGTGGTCATCTCTCAAGGATGAACTCGTCGACCTCCCCACCGAAATGCCTGGCCTTGTTCTTGGTCATGTGGACCATGACCTCGTCCCCCGCCTTGAGGTCGGTCACCGAGACCGGGGTCCCGTCTGCGCGTATGAGCCTTATTGTCTCGGCCTTTTGGAGCATGGCCGTACCCTCCTCGCCGTCGGCCACCGCCTCCACCATCACCAGCGGCCTCCTCTCTATCTTCACCCTCCCGACCACCACCTCCCTTGACTTGCCGTCGTTGGTCACCGTCATGACCTTGTCAGAGGCTTTCAGTTCCGAAAGGTACCTTGTCTTCCCGGCCCCTCCCAGGATGTAGCTGTGAATCGCCCCTGCGTTGACCCTGAACTCCCTCGTCGGGATGTACTCCGAAGGCACCGTCTCGCTGTGCACCAGGAAGAAGAGGCTAGCTCTGCTACCTATCAGCAAGCCTTCGCCCACACTGAGCTGCGATGCCGTATCGATGCACGCCCTCTCCCCATTGCCGACGTCCACGACCTTGGTCACCTTGGCCTTTGTGAGCGCGAGGCGGTTCGGGCTTTTCAGCGAAGTGATGAGCTCCTTAGCCACCCCCAGCGACTCCGCCGGGATTACGATGCCGTCGACACCCTTCTCTAGTATGGAGAACGCCAGCTCGATGTCGTTCCTCTCTTTCATGTATGCGTAGATCTTCCTGTTCTTCCTGCGAAAGTCGGCGATCATGTTCTCCAGCGGGATTATCTTCCAGTTCGCGCACTGGACGACCACGAACGCGTGCCCATCCGCAGACGCCTCAACCGCCTTTTGCACGTCGCCAGCGCCGGCGACCCTGATCCACGCGGCGGTCTTCTCACTACCCTTCCCCTCTGACACCTCGATCCTGACCACGCCATTGGCCGGCTGCGGACCCTCCGGGTAGCCGATCCGCGAGATGACCTTGTGTATCCCCGCCTCGCCCGCCTGCTTCAGGAGGGCGCCGAGGTCCTGGGAATCCGTAACGTCGAGTACTATGTCCTTCTCATTCTCAGGAGGGGACATCTGACTTGAAGACCTCCATGGCTTCCTCTGGGGTGGCCTTGTCTATCACCACCCTCTTCAGCGCCCTGACGATCAGGCCCGGGTTCTTGTGCTGGAAGACGTTGCGACCATATGTGACCCCGATCGCGCCCGCCTTCATCACGTCGCTGGTCATCTTCAGCAGCTCCAGGTCGGACTCCACCTTTGCCCCTCCTGCGAGGACCACGGGCACGGGACACTTCCTGACCACCTCGTGGAAAGACTCCGGGGTGCCAGTATAGACCGTCTTCACGATGTCAGCCCCTGCCTCGGCCCCGATCCTGGCCACGTGAGCGACGACGACCGGGTCCGACGGGTCCTTGATGTTCTCTCCCCTCGGGTACATCATCGCTATGAAGGGAATCTGGTATTCGTCGCAGGCGTCGGCGACCATGCCCAGCTGTTGCAGCATCTCAGGCTCCTCCTTCCCGCCGATGTTCACGTGCAGCGAGATGGCGTCGACCCCTAGGCGGATGCTCTCCTCGACGCTCGAGATCAGGATCTTCCTGTTGGGGGCCATCCCGAGCGTGGTGCTCGCCGAGAGCTGGATTATCATACCGATGGGGACGGGTTTTCTGAGCGACTTTATGATGCCCTTCTGGACTAGAAAGGAGGTCGCTCCTCCCTTCGCCACCTGGATGATCGTCCGTTCGGGGTCCTCGAGCCCCTCGATCGGACCTACCGTCAACGAATGGTCCATGGGTATGCAGAGCATCCTTCCGTTCTTCATTATCCGCGATAGTCTCACGTCTTTGCCGGTCACCAAGTCAAATCACCCGATGTATCCTTCCCTCTGCATGAGCTCGGCCGTAAGTATTGCGGTCCCCGCCGCTCCCCTTATGGTGTTGTGCGAAAGGAGTGTGAGCATTAGGGACCTGTCATCGATGCCTCTCCTGACCCTGCCCACCACCACGCTCATGCCGGGCACGCTCCCGGCCATCCTGTCCAACCTCGGTTGCGGCCGGTCATGTTCTGTCCGCACGATTATCGGCTGGGACGGCGCCGTCGGCAGTTTTAGCTTCTGCGGTAGCCCCCTGAACCTCTCCAGGGCCCTTACCGCAGCCCCGGGTTCGACCGCCCTGGGGAACTCCGAGTAGAGGGTCTCCGTGTGACCGTCTATCACCTGTACCCTGTTGCACGAGACCCCCATGGGTAGCTCGAGGGGTTCGATGACCTTCGACCTGCCCTCCTTCCTCACCGTCCCAAGGATCTTCCTCGCTTCCCTCGCGACCTTCTCCTCTTCGTTCTTGATGTACGGGAGGATGTTGTCCACCACCAGGAGCGACGGGACCCCAGGGAACCCGGCACCCGAGAGAGCCTGCATCGTGGTGACGATGGCCTTGTCCATGCCGAAAAGCTCGACCAGGGGTTTCATCACCATGGCCAACCCCATCACGGTGCAGTTGGGGGTGGTCACTATGGACCCCTTCCAACCTCGCGATGCCCTTTGCCCCTCTAGGAGCGAAAGGTGGTCTGGGTTGACCTCCGGTATCACAAGTGGCACGTCATCCTCCATCCTGTGGGCGCTCGCCTCGCTCACAACGGGAAACCCAGCGCGGGCGAACGCCGGTTCGACCTCCTTGGCTACCTCGGACGGGAGCGCGGAGAAGACGATGTCGCACCCTGCGGCGGACTCGGTCCTGGATTTCTTCACCTCCATCTGCGCGTACTCGTCGCCCATTGGCTCGGGGAAGAGCCATCGCGCGGCTTCTCCATACTTCTTACCCGCGGACTCGCCCCCCATCAGGACCTCGAGACGGATGAACGGGTGGTCCCTGAGCATGTTGATGTAGCGCTGGCCCACCGCTCCCGTCGCACCGAGGAGGGCAACCTTGAGTTCTTTCTGCTTCAAGGCTTGCTCACCAGGAGGGCTTCGCGGATGAGGTCCAGGGCTGTCTCCGCCTTGCCCGAGGAGACGAACACCCTGATGGACGAGAGTATCGTTACTATGCCGTAGAGGTTGATCGCCGACCTCGCCAGGGGTTGGGTCACCCTCTGGACGATTCCGGTCTCGGTCTCCAGCGCCGTGCCCTTCACCGTGATCATCGAGAGGCCGTCGAAGGATGACACTGCCTTGCCCACACTTTCTTTCACCAGAACCTGATGCACTCCCTCCAGCACGTTCTGGCCCCCTGCGACGTAGAAGATGGCCGAGGTCGACTCCAGGGACAGAGCCAACAGCGAACCGCCGCCATCCCTTATGGCCTTGGTGAGATGAGAGACCGACTCGAGTTTCCTCGAATCCAAGCCGACGACCGTCATCATCGAGACACCCTGTGGGAATATCTCCAGGCTTAGCTCGGACAGGTCCCCCTTGATTATCGTCCCAGCGTTCAGCTTCTCGAGGCTTGTCACCCTGAGCCGGCTCCCGCTTCCCTGGTACTTCAGGGCCTTGACGTGGAGGAACTTGGCACCCCCGGCCGCCAACATCTCCGCCTCCTCTCCGTGGAGCATCTCGATGAACTGCGGGTTCGAGACCTTGTCCGGGTCGCTCGAGTAGACTCCCTCCACATCCTTGATGAGCACCACCTCCCGCGCCCCGAGGCAGTTGCCCAGGACGACGGCAGTGGTGTCGCTGCCACCTCTCCCCAGGGTCGTCGTCTTCCCGTCGATGGTCTTCCCCAGGAAGCCGCAGACAACGGGCACCTTCCCTGCGTTGAGGAGGGGGACCAGCCGTTCTTGCACCCTCTTCCTCGACAGCTCCATGAGCGGGTTGGCATCCATGTGCCGGTCGTCGGTCACGATCGGCCAGTGAGGAGAATCAGGGTCGACGGTTACCGCGTCTATGTTCCTGCTCGCTAGCGCGCCCGCCATCAAGCGCGCGCTGGTCTTCTCCCCGGTCGAGAGGAGCTCGTCCATCAACGCAGGGTCCATGTTCGGGTTGACCTTCTTCGAAAGCGCGATGAGCTCGTCGGTCACTCCCTTCATTGCGGAGACCACGACGGCCACTGCGATGCCGCGCTCGACGGTGTCGCGGACGAGGTTCGCCGCCTGTTCGATTGACTTTTCGTTCTCGAGCACTGACCCTCCGAACTTCACGACGATCACCTCCTTGGTCGTGACAGCCTCCGTGTTCGATTTCTCAGCACTATCGCTATCGCTCAACTATCTATCCCACCAATGTCCAGAGAAACTAGGGTTCGACTAGCGCTTGAAGCCGAAAAGAGGCCAACGATAAACTGAACCGCCTCTCATTTGCCCTCTCAATTTCTCGACCCCATCGGCCTTTGGGTTGTTATTTATGCCTTTAGTCAGGCACGAAATGCGAGAGGAAGAGCTGGCCCTGCTAGAAGATCTTCCAGCTCTTGACGGTTACCTTTTCGAGGTATCTTTCGTCGAGCTCGATGCCGACCCCTGGACCTTTGTTGGGCCGGATCCTGCCTCCCGTCATGGTGAAGGGGTTCTTGACGATGTCCCTGGTGAAGTACTTCTCGTTCGGCGAGGTGTCTCCTGGATAGTCCACCAACTTGGAGGAGGCGAGGGAGATGTTGAAGGAACGGCCCACGCCGGTCTCGAACATCCCACCGATCCAGACATGCCCCTTGTGCTTCTTGGCGATCTTCGCTATCTCCATAGAATTTCCCAGCCCGCCGACGCGCCCGGGCTTGATGTTCACGACCTGCGCCGCGCCGATGTCGAAGGCCTGCGCCGCCCGGTCCGCTGAGGTCACGGACTCGTCGAGGCAGATGGGCGTCGTTATCTCCTTGGCCAGCTTCGCATGGTCGAGGAGGTCGTCGTGCTCCAGGGGCTGCTCGAGGTAGACCAGCCCGAAACGGTCGAGCCTCTTTATGGCCGGTGCATCCTTCAGTCGATAGCACGAGTTCGCGTCTGCGCTGAGGACGATGTCCGGAAAGACATCTCTGACCGACTTCACAATGTCGAACTCCTTTCCCCTCTCTATCTTCAGCTTGACCCGCTGGTAGCCCCGTTCCACGGCCGCTTCTACTCTCTTCCTGGTCACCTCCTTCTTGTCAATCCCGAGGGATATTCCCACGTCGGCGTATCCTTTCGACGGGCCGAGCTCCCGGACCAGGGGGACCCCCTTGCGCTTGGAGTGGTAGTCCCAGAGCAGCATCTCGACCGCAGCCTTGGCCATGTTGTGTCCTCTGACATGGTCGGCCTTGAGCGTGAACTCCTGGGGCGTCGGGAGGTCCTTGAGCAGCTTGGCGAAGTGGTCTCTGATCACGTGGAGCGCCGTCTGGTTATCCTCGTAGCTATAGTAGGGCGCTACGCTGGCGACGCATTCGGCCTGGGCCTTCACCCCATCGGAATCGAGGAGCAGTATCAGCGCGTTCCTCTCGGCTTCGGTACCAAAACTCGTCGTGAAAGGCGCCAGGAACGGGAGCCTGACGTGCCTGATCGTGAGACTCAAGGGAGTTCGGGCGCCCTCCTGATTCTATTAATCTTTGGTCGAGGCATCCGAAACCGAAAATAATGCGGCGAGCGCAGCCAGTCCCTCGTGGAAAGAAACCTCTCCGGGCCCGCGGGGGAGCGATCCCGATGAAGGAGATAGTCGTCCGGCCACTCGCCACACCTGCGGAGTTCGTCGGGGCCGAGGAGGTTCAGCTCTCCGCCTGGGGCGAGAACGAACGAGCGGTGACACCCAAGGAGATTATGATCGCAGTTCACGACAATGGAGGAGTGGTCCTCGGAGCCTTCGAAGGCAGGAAGACGGTGGGCTTCGCCATACTCCTCCCCGGCTACAACGGGAAAGATGTCTACATGTACTCGCACATGACGGGGGTCCTGAAAGAGTACCAATCGAGAGGCGTCGGCTACATGCTCAAGCAGAAGCAGCGCGAGTTTGCACTTGCCCATGGCTTCGACCGAATCGCATGGACCTTCGACCCCATGATAGCGAGGAACGCGCACTTCAACTTCGGGAAGCTGGGCGTGGTCTGCAGGAACTACATCGTCGATTACTACGGCCCCATGAAGGATCCCGTCAATCGCGGGCTGCCCACCGACCGGTTCCTGGTCGAGTGGTTCATAGAGCCCCGGTGGCAGCGAAAGGTCCGGGCCTATGCCAAGGAGCCCATCGCCACGGCGTACTCTGTGATCGACAGGAGGGGCGAGGAGCCCTATCCCGTCTGTGAGGACTGGCAGATCGACCTCAAGGCGGAGCGCGCCCTGGTTGACATCCCGAGGGAAATCGCCGCGCTGAAGGCGAGGGACCTGAAGGCCGCCCAGCGGTGGAGGAAAGCGACGAGGGAGATCTTCCACACCTATTTTTCGGCCGGCTTTACAGCGGTGGCCCTCCTCGAGAAAAAGGACCGGTTCAGGTACCTGCTCATGAAGGCCGACTTCCCGCGCGGGACCTTCCCGCCCCGAGCCATGGAGTAGTCGACGTCTGGCCACCGAGCAAGAGTTTTATCGCCATCGAGGAAGGGAGGGCCGAACCGCAGTTTGCAGATAGATCTCACCGGCAAGGTAGGACTCGTCACGGGCGCAGGCAGGGGGATCGGGAAGGCGATAGCGGTGGCGATGGCCCGGGCGGGAGCCGACATGATCCCCGTCGATGTGGACATCAACACGCTCAAGGGCACGACAGTAGAGATCTCGCAGCTCGGGAGGAAATCGACCGGCTTCCAGGTGGAAGTCTCGCGTCTTCGCGAGGTCGAGGACGTCGTCAGCAAGGCCGTGGGTTTTCAGGGCAAGATCGATATCTTGGTGAACAATGCCGGGGTGGTCATCCGCAAACCAATGGAGGAGTATTCGGAAGCGGACTGGGATAGCGTGATCAACACGAACCTGAAGGGCACATTCAACTTCAGCCAGGCCGTCGGGCGCCAGATGGTCAAGCAGGGGACCGGCGGTCGCATAATCAACATATCATCCATCTTCGGGCTCGTGGCGCTCCCGCCCAGGGCCTCTTACTCCGCTAGCAAGGGCGCGATCGTCTCCCTGACGAGGGACCTGGCAGCCGAGTGGGCGAAGCACAAGATCACAGTGAACGCCATCTGCCCGGGCTGGACAAAGACAGAGATGACCGCCAACTACTTCGCCCAGGAGGACGTGAGCAAGTTCCTGCTGGAGAGGATTCCTCTCGGGAGGTTCGCGGAACCGGAGGAGATAGCCAACCTTGCAATGTTCCTCGCCTCGGACTACTCGAGCTACATCACCGGACAGGGGATTCCAGTGGACGGCGGATGGACTGCCCTGTAGTCGACAAGGGTTCCTCAATCAACATCTTCTTATCGCCAGCAGGATGGATGCGCGGGCATCATGGCACTGGATTTTGGTCTGAAGGGTCAGAGGGTTCTAGTAACTGCTTCCAGCAGCGGGATAGGCTATGGGGCCGCCCAGGCTTTCCTGCAGGAGGGGGCCCGCGTTGTCATCAACTCGTCCAACGCCGAGAAGCTCGCGAACGCCAGGTCCAAGCTCGCCCCCCTCGGGGAGGTCCACGCCGTGACAGGGAACCTTGGCTCCAAGGAGGACCTGGACCACCTCGTGAAAGAGTCCCTCTCTGACCTGGGCGGGATCGATGTGCTCGTCTACGTCACCGGTTCGCCGAAGCCCGGACGGTTCATGGACTTCTCCTACGAAGACTGGAGGAGCGCCTCGGACCTCCTGGTGGTGAGCCCGGCCTATCTCGCAAAGCTCGTCGCTGACCAGATGATAAAGTCCGGCACGGGTGGCCGGATGGTCTTCCTGTCTTCTTGGGTCATCAAGGAACCGTTGCTGACCATCGCCCTCTCCAGTGTCTGCAGGACCACTTTGCTCTCCCTGGTGAGGACCCTGAGCCGGGAGCTGGGGCCAAGGAAGGTCAGGGTCAACGGGATCTTGCCCGGTTACATCAGGACGGGAAGGATCGACCAGCTCGCGCAGAACGCGGCGAAGACGCGGGGGATCAAAGCCGAGGAGTGGGTCAGGGAGATTGAGAACGAGATTCCCATGGGGCGCATCGGCACGACGAGCGAGCTATCGAATGCCATCCTCTTCCTTAGCAGCGAGCTCTCCTCATACATCTCCGGAGTCTCCCTGCCGGTCGACGGGGCTCTCCTTAGGTCGATCTAGGACGGCGTGACCCGGGAGAGGCTCTCGAGGACCGCGGCTGCGGTCCTTATGCCGCGGAGGAAGTTTTCCACCTTCAGATTCTCGTTTGGCCCGTGGTTCCCCTCGTCGATGTTCGCGTAGGGAACGATTATCGATGGCACGCCAAGCTCCCGGGTGAACGCCGAGTCGGGAAGCGTGGCGCCGAGGGACGGATAGATCACCGGTTCCATCTTCGTCGCGTCCTTCACAGCGGACGCGATTGGCGCCGCGAAGGGGCTATCGAGGCTGGTCCGGGACGGGAGGGATGAGCTCATCTTCGTGATCAGAACGCCTGGCGAGTGTAGGCGAACGTGCCTCACGAGCTTCCTGTAGATGTCCTCCGGGTCCTGGTCGGGTACGAGGCGCATGTCCATCTTCACGGAGGCGCTCGCTGGGATCACGGTCTTCGACCCCTTTCCGGTGTAGCCGCCATAGATGCCGCAGATGTTCAAGGTAGGTTCAGCCATCAGCTTTTCGTAGAAGCGCTGCCCGGCGGGTAGCTGGGAGGGTTTCAGGCCGAGGCTTGCGGCTACGGAAGCCCGGTTCAGAGGTATCCTTGCGAAGGCCGCCTTATCAGACCTGGTGGGTCTCTTCACGTCGTCATAGAACCCCTTTATCGCGACCCTACCGTTCCTGTCTCTCATGCCCTCGAGCAGCTTCACCAGGTCCCAGGCCGGGTTGGGGACCGGTCCGCCCCAGTTCCCCGAGTGCAGGTCCCTCTTGGCCCCTCTCGCCGTCAGCTCCACGTAGAGTAGACCCCTGACGCCGAACACGAGCATCGGCCTCCCGCTCTCGTGGACTGGCCCGTCAGAGGTATAGACCAAGTCCGCCTTCAGAAGGTCCTTGTGGGTCTTCACGAAGCCTTCCAGGTTCGGCGACCCGTTCTCCTCCTCTCCTTCGAAGATGCACTTGACGTTGACCGGAAGCTCGCCTCCCCTGAAATCCTTCAGGGCTTTGATGCCCATGAGCTGGGCGTAGAGCTGGCCCTTGTTGTCCCCCGCGCCCCTGGCATAGATCCTGCCTTCACGGATCGTGGGCTTGAAGGGTTCGCTCACCCAGGCGTCAAGGGGCTCGACGGGCTGGACGTCATAGTGGCCATAGATGAGGACGGTCGGCCTGTTTCTCGCGTTGCTCGAGATCTCTCCGAAGATGAAGGGATGGCCAGCGCTCTGGATCACCTGCGTCCTGAAGCCGATCTCTTCCATCCTCCGCTGAAGGAGCGAGCTCATCTCCTTGATGCCGATTCCGAGCGTGCTTATGGAGGGCTGTGATAGCATCTCGAAGAGACCTTCGAGGTACTCGTCCAAGTTCGCATCGATGCGCGCATACACTTCCTCTAGTCCCAGGGAACGCAAAGTTAACGGCCAGAAATCGCGCCTGTTTGAGAATAAGAAGCTTTCAGGGCAAAGCGCTCCGCATCGTTAATATTCCATCCCGCAGGAGCCCATTGGGTCGATGTGATGGGTCGGGATGCCTGGTACGGCAGGGACGTCCTTAGCATCCTCGACTTTTCCCGTGCAGACCTTGAGCTCCTCTTCGACTCTGCAGATTCCATCGTTGACCAGCCCGTGCGCACGAAAAAGAGCCTCGCCGGTAAGATCGTCGCCACCGCCTTCTTCGAGCCAAGCACGCGGACCCGCTTGAGCTTCAGTGCGGCGGCGCTCAAGCTGGGGGCTGATGTGATAGACCTCTCCCCAGACGTTTCTTCTCTCCTAAAGGGGGAGAGTCTCTCCGACACGATGAGGATGCTCGACGGATACGCGGACCTCATAGCCATGCGACACCCCTCCGAAGGTGCCGCGCTCCTAGCCTCCGAGGTGGCGTCGGTCCCGATTGTCAACGGCGGGGACGGCTCGCAGCACCACCCCTCCCAGGCCATGCTCGACCTCTTCACCGTCAAGAGATTGAAGGGGAGGATAGACGGGCTGAACTACGCCGTCCTGGGCGACATACGCTACGCGCGCAGCGCTGCGTCCTTCCTCTACGGGCTAGCCCGGTACAAGCCCGGGAAGGTCAGCCTGGTCTCGCCCGAGAGCCTCCGTCCCCGGAACGAGGTCAAGGACACCATCAAGAAGGTCGGGCTCAAGACGGAACAGCACGACGACCTCGAGAGTATTATCGCCGACGTCGATGTCATCTACATGACGAGGATTCAGAAGGAGCGTTTCCCCGACCCGAACGAGTACGAGAAGGTGAAGGGGAGCTACAGGATCACAAAGGGCAGCTTGGCGAACGCGAAGAAGGGGAGCATAGTCCTCCACGCCCTCCCGCGTACCAACGAACTCGCCTACGAGGTCGACTCGCTCCCGAACGCCGCCTACATGAAGCAGGCCCGCTTTGGCGTCCCGGTCAGGATGGCGCTCCTCGACCTCGTCCTTGGAGGGGCGAAGAAGTGAACGACAAGGAAACGATGCTGGTCCAGAAGATAAGCGACGGTACCGTCATCGACCACGTCTCCGCCGGCAAGGCCCTCTCAGTGCTCCGTCTCCTTGGAAATCCCCAGAACAGGGAGGGGGTGACCGTGGCTCTGGTGATGAACGTGGGGAGTTCGAAGATGGGCCGCAAGGACATCCTCAAGGTGGAAGGGGTCGAGCTGACCGATGACCAGGTCCAGAAGCTCGCTCTGATCGCGCCCCTCGCCAGCGTGAACATCATCCGCTCCTACAGGGTCCTCGAAAAGAAGAACGCGGTCCCGCCAAAGACCGTGCGGGGCGTCTTGAGCTGCACCGGGGCGACGTGCGTCTCCGTCCGCGAGAAGGATTCGATCTCATCCGTCTTCACCATGGCCAGTTCATCTCCTCTCACCTACAGGTGCAAGTACTGCGGAAGAGACCTCAACGAGCAGGAGATTGCGTCGCAGCTCGGGTAGAGGGAGGAGGTAGTCGTGACGCGAATCTTTACCACGGGGATACTCATCAGGAACGGCAAGCTCCTGATCCTAAAGCGGAAGATGGACGACGACACCTACCCGGGTCTGTGGGATTGTCCAGGAGGACACTTTGAGAAAGGCGAGTCTGCGGAAGAGTGCATGATCCGAGAAGCGAGGGAAGAATCAGGGCTGGATGTGAAGATCCTCCGCCCGGGTCCGCTCCTCGACTACACGGACCTCTACGGGCGCGCCATCTCCGTCCCGTTCATGATCAGGTCTGATTCCGGAACGGTATCCCTCACGGAGCACTCCGAGAGCAAGTGGATTAGGCCCGAAGAGATTTCCAACTACCGCGCGGTCCCCGACCTGCTGCTCGCGCTCGAGGCTTTCGGGTTGCCAGGGGCCAAAAGCGGACCAAAAATTGGCGGGAAGAAAGCGCCTGGCGGAAGCCACAATAGACGAGGAAAGAGGATTCACTCCCTAAGCTTATAACGAATGACGCCAAAGCCGAGCTGATGCAGTTAGCCAACCCCAAGCGGCTCTACTTCTTCGATGAAGGCGTCTCGGACAAGAAGCTGCTAGGAGGGAAGGGGGCTGGGCTGGCAGAGATGACGGCCTTGCGTCTGCCCGTTCCGCCGGGGTTCGTGATTACCACAGAGGTCTGCGAGGAGTTCTACAGCAATGGCGAGCGCCTGCCAGAGGGACTGATGGACTCGGTCATGGGCGCTATGAAGTCGCTGGAGGACGGGACCGGCAAGAGGTTCGGCGACCCAAAGGCGCCTCTGCTGGTCTCGGTGCGTTCGGGGAGTGCCGTCTCGATGCCCGGAATGATGGACACGATCCTCAACCTCGGCCTGAACGACCAAATCGTCGAAGGGCTCGCTGCGCTCACTTCCGACGACCGCTTCGCCTACGACACCTACCGGCGGTTCATCCAACTCTTCGCGAAGGTCGTCCTCGGCATAGACGAGGCGCTCTTATCAAGAGTCGTCGACGAGGAAAAGAAGGGACGGGGGGTGGCAGCGGACAGTGACCTAGACGCTGCATCGTTAAAGAGGATAGTCAGAGCGTTTGAAAGTGCTCTGGCAAAGGCGAACAAACCTCTTCCTCAGGATCCAAAGGAACAGCTCGAGATGGCGATCGAGGCGGTCTTCCGGAGCTGGAACGGGAAGAGGGCCTTGGAGTACCGCAGACAGTACAGGATCACCCCAGAGGTGGCAAAGGGAACGGCCGTCACGGTGGTCGCAATGGTCTTCGGGAACATGGGCAACGACAGCGCCACGGGGGTGCTCTTCACCCGCGACCCCACGACCGGCGCCCGGGGGCTCTACGGTGACTTCCTGGCAAACGCCCAAGGAGAGGACGTGGTGGCCGGGACGAGGACCCCAAAGTCGATCGCCGAGCTAAAGAAAGAGATGCCCGAACCTTACTCGACCCTGGAACGGGTCGCTGAGACTCTCGAGGAGCGCTTTGCAGAGCCACAGGACGTAGAGTTCACCATCGAGAAGGGGCGGCTCTTCATCCTGCAGACACGCGCGGCGAAGATGGGCCCGATGGGCGCCGTGAGGGCCGCGGTGGATATGGTAAGAGAGGGAAGGATAACCAAGGAGAAGGCGCTCCTCCGCATCGAGCCCGACCAGCTGGAGCAGCTCTTCCATCCCCAGGTCGACCCCAGGAAGAAAGAACTTCCAATTGCTGTGGGCGTCCCGGCCTCACCTGGCGCGGCCACGGGCAAGGTCGTCTTCGACGCCGACACGGCAGTCGAATGGACCAAGAAGGGCGAGAAGGTCATACTGGTAAGGGAAGAGACAAAGCCTGAAGATGTGCACGGGTTCTTCGCCGCGCAGGGTGTGCTGACGAGCAGGGGAGGCAAGACCTCCCACGCCGCGGTCGTGGCCAGGGGCCTTGGAAAGCCGTGCGTCGTCGGTTGCGCCGCGCTCGTAATTTACCAGCAGAGCCGCCTCCTGCTCGTGGGTGACACGAAGATAGAGGAGGGTGCGACGGTGACCATAGATGGCTCCAACGGGCGGGTCTATCCGGGAGCCGTGCGTCTCCTCCAACCGGAGCTCAAGGATGAGGTATTCGAGCTCCTCGCCTGGGCCGACGAGGTGAAGCGGCTTGGCGTATGGGCAAACGCGGACACGCCAGAATCCGCGGCGCGGGCAAGAAAGATGGGGGCGAAGGGCATCGGTCTCGCGAGGACGGAGAGGATGTTCAATGCCGAGGAGAGGCTCCCGCTCGTCGTCTCCATGATAATGGCCTCCACGGACGCTGAGAGAAAACTGTACCTCGACAGGTTGAGGCCTTTGCAGAAGCAGGATTTCAAGAAGATACTAAAGGAGATGCAGGGCCTTCCGGTAATCATCCGACTCCTCGACCCGCCGCTCCACGAATTCCTCCCAAGGTTCGAGGACATGACGGAGAAGGTCAACAAGCTCCAGAGACACGGAGAGGAGAAGCAGTTGGTGGAAGCGAAGCGGATTCTCGACAAGGCGCGCCAGCTCTCCGAGGCGAACCCGATGCTGGGGCACAGGGGAGTAAGGTTGGGGCTGACCCATCCGGAGATCTATGAGATGCAAATGACCGCCGTGATGGAAGCCGCGGCCGAGCTCATGAACGAGGGGGTCAAAGTGATGCCTAAGATAATGACGCCTCAGGTCGCAGCCTACCAGGAGGTAAAACGAATCCGCGAGCAGTTCGATGAGGTGAAGCTGAAGGTCGAGAAGAAAGAAGGCTTGACACTCAACGTAAAGTTCGGCACGATGATAGAGACGGTCCGAGCATGCCTCGACGCCGACGAGATCGCAAAGTACGCGGAGTTCTTCTCTTTCGGAACCAACGACCTAAGCCAGGCCACGTTCAGCTTCAGCAGGGAGGATGCCGAAGCGAAGTTCTTGCCGTTCTATCTCGAGAAAGGGATCCTTCCGGACAACCCGTTCGAGACCATCGACGACAAAGGGGTGGGGACGCTCATCCGCCTCGCCGTCGAGTCGGGCAGAAGGACTAGACCAGACCTCGAGGTAGGGATATGCGGCGAGCACGGAGGCGACCCTAGGTCGGTCTACATCTGCCACAAAGCGAGGCTGGATTACGTTTCAGCGTCGTCCTTCAGAATCCCCGTAGCTCGACTCGCTGCCGCCCGCATCGCGCTCCAGGAGCGCGCCCGGAGCTAGCGGCGAAGATACCCCGGGGGAGGCAGTGCGACTTGGTCCGATTCAGGATGGCTCTGGGGCAGGTATCGACCTCCACCGACAAGGGCGAGAACCTGAAGCGGGGAGTCGAGCTCGTCGCCCTAGCAGCGGATGAGGGAGCGGACCTTCTCGTCCTTCCTGAGCTCTTCATGGCCTACATCCCCCTCGACAGTCCCCGAGCCGAATTCCTCGGAGTGGCAGAGGAGGTCGGGGGTCCCTTCGTCAGTTCTCTCGCTTCGGAAGCGAGGCGGCGTCACATCCACCTTGTGGTGGGGATTCACGAAAAGTCAAGACTGGACGCGAAAAAGGTCCACAACACCGTCGTCATGGTCGGACCCAACGGGAAGGTCATATCCAAACACAGGAAGATTCAGCTCTTTGACTCGTTCGGGTACAAGGAGTCTGGTCGTTTCGAGCCCGGAGCCGAGATTGAAGGTGCTTTCAAGACCAAGCTTGCGAAGATAGGCATGATGACCTGTTACGAGCTCCGTTTCCCTGAGATGGCCCGCGTGCTCGCCCTGCAGGGTGCGGAGCTGATCATCGTGCCGACCGCCTGGGTCGCGGGAAGGATGAAAGAGGAGCATCTGCACATACTAGCCAAGGCGCGGGCTCTGGAGAACACCATCTTCTTGGCCGTCGCCTCGCAGACGGGGCGGATCTTCACGGGGCGGAGCATCCTGGTTGACCCCTTTGGCGTGGCAGTTTGCGACGCGGGAGAGGAGGAAGGGCTCACGACCGTCGAAATCGATACCGAAAGGGTGAGGCGCGTGAGGCGTGTCCTGCCCAGCCTTTCACACATACGCCGAGACGTATACTCGAAGCACCTCTAGGACGATGCGGGGGATGTCCTCTGGGGGGCGCCCCGTCGAGCTCTGAACAACGCTACGATGTAAGCTAGGTTGAGCGCTGCGAAGGCGACCGAGCACGCGAAGAGAATGTCAAACCTGATTGACCCCAGGCTACTGTCCAGTTGGGACTCTGTGAATACGGCCAGCGGGTCGATGGGCGACACAAAGCGTATGAAGAACCCGTTGTTGACTACGAGGAAGACGAGGACGACCGTCGTTATGGCGAGATACAGGCGCCGCCTTCCCGGATTCCAGACACCGACGTCGATTAGTATCAACGCGAGGAGGTAGATAGAATACTGCTCGTTTACCTGTGCTTTGAACAACATGAAGGCGGCAGCGCAGAGGATGAGGGACTGGACGAGGCCCTTTTCTGTGTCGAAGCCGAACCATCGAGAGGCGAAGAAAGTGGCCACGAGGAGCGCAGGGATCCAGACCAACCCGAGCGCATCCAGGAGGAGAGGAGGGTAGCTGCTCTGCCCAAAGGGGGAGACGAAGAAGAGGACCCCGAACACCGACAACGACTGTCCCCCTTTCGTGGCGGTGCTCTCGATGGTATCGATGGCCGAGGAGATGGGCCACCCAAGCAGGAGTACGGCCGCAGCGCTGAGGGCGGCGGGGAGCGCGAGGCTGATGATGAGGTTCCTTGTACTCTTCGAGCCAGAGAAAGCGAGCGGGATCGCAAAGATGAGCGGGATGGACTTTATCCAAATGGCAAGAGCTTCCCATAGCGACCTGGCGGTCCCCCTGTGGACCGATAGGGCCATGACCACGCAGACCATGGCCAACGAGTCAAACATCCCCCATATGCTCGAGATTATTATCGTGAGCGGGGAGAGCAACCAGAGAGAGAGCATCGCCTCACCGGTTTCCGGCCGCCGAGCCCGCACGTACCTGAAGATGGTGTAGCCGAGCAGCAAGTCCCCGATGATTATCGGTTGTTTGAGGAGGAAGTAGTAGACGAACCTGTTGCCGAAGCCGACCGCCACGTAGACCTTGTAGATTCCGGCCAGGATGAGCGGCCAGAATGGCAGGTAGCCTATCGTCGACTCCCCCAGGCTGCTATAGACGTCCGCGAAGCTCAGCCCGGGGACCACCGGGAGGACTCCGTATGGGCTGACCCCGTTCGCCACCCAGTAACCCGTCCTCACCCAGAGCTCGAAGTCGAAGGGGTGCCCCGTCCAGAACGAGAAGACCTCCCTCACGAGCAGCCCGACGAGTATTATCCGACTAGCCTTCGAGGTGGATTCATTCTCCTTTGGACTAGTGGGTCGACCCCAGCCACCTAGGTCTTCTGGAAGACGAAGAGGGTCTGGTCCCCGAAGAGATTGAAGGGGAAGCTAGCGGCCGCTGCGGTCTCGGTCCTCTCCAGGATGGAGAGCACCCTCCTCGCCCGGAAGTAGATGTCGCTCAGGTAGGCAGGAGGGAGGATGGCCGGCAGGCCCATGATCCTCTTTGCCTTGAAGTGCGGCCTGAAGAACCTGGCGAACTCCGACGGCCGATAGTAGTAGGAGGGTATGTCGCGCCCTCCCACCGAGACCATAATCGGCTGCTTCTTGCGCGGCGCAAGTTTGTCCATCTGGAGCACGAGGCCGTGCGCCAGCGCCTCCGAAAGGCAGAACGAGTTCCTTATCGAACAGACAAAGTAACCGCCGGGGGAGATGACCTTGGAGAGCTCCGCCGGGACCTCCCGGATTCCGGGTTCGCAGTTGAGCGCGCCGTTAAAGGAGTAGGCCACGCGGGTAGAGCCCCCAGGTAGCCGGTCCGCGGTCGAGGATATCCTGCTCGCACCAACCTGCATCGTCTGTATCTTCGAGTGGAGCCTGAGGGCATCGACCTTCCGCTCGAGAAGGGCGATCATCTCTGGGGAGATGTCCGTCGCGAGGATGCCTCTGACGGTCCTCGCGATCTGGATCGCCTCGCTACCAGTCCCACAGCCTATTTCAAGGAGGAAGTCCTCCTTCTTCGTCACCGCCCGCAGCTCCCCTATGGACCTCTCCCTGATCCACGAATTGATGAAGTTCCGTCTAATGGTGAAATCGTACTCTTCGGAGGCCGAGTCGAAAGCCTCGGCGACGGTCTGATAGTAATCGGTCTTCGCTTCCCGCCAGTCTTGGAGCGTCGTCTTGACGTGCGCTTCCCCGCCCGCAGCTCCCCTTCGGGATGGAGCTCCACTCGGCACGATCTTCGTGCAGACCTCTGCCTTCGAGTACCACTCTTCGGTGAGGCGTCGACCATACTTACGCGCGAAGAGGTCCAGGGCGTGGGAACGCTCGCCCGACGCGGCCCTTGAGACCGAGCATTCCCACGACAGTTCCCCGATCCTAACTTTGACGCTACCTTGCGCGAGGGAGTTCAGCACCCAATCGCTTCTCGCTTTCCCGGCCAGGAGGAAGAACGCTCCGTCGTCGAAGACGAACCTTGTGACGACCACGTGGGGGAGTCCGGTCGACCTTCCCTTGGTGACCAGTTTTACAAGACCGGCGGAGGGCGGAATAGAAACCCCCGATTGGGGTTCCAGCGAGGTCACGCCCTTTCCCCGCTGCGGGCAGGGAGTGGACCATCATACATCCTTCTCAGTCGTCTGTACCTGTTCGACTCGTAGACGCATCGGTCCTTACCTATGTCTGCTCTGAAGACCGCTGAAATGTTGCCCACCCTCCTATATTTGCCGTTCAGGAAGTACGCCTTGAGCTTGATGTAGGAGCCCACCGTGTAGAAGAGAAATGAGTTTGCGGCGGCGCGCAATCCTCCTCTCCTCCTCGGCCCTGCCCCCTGTGGCTCGGTCGCCACGGCCTCACCCGCTCTCTTCGAGTACAGGGTTGGGAAGTACGCCCCCATCCATGGCGACTCTCTGAGGAGCCTCCCGTAGAAGCCCTGGCCGTGGACGACCCGCGCCATCAGCGCGTCTCTGGCGAAAAGGCCTCCCTCCTTCCTTGCAAAGTCATCGCGCACTCTCTCCTCTTCGACGACATAGCTGAAGCAGAAGGGCGCAGTCCGCCTCCTCAGCAGCCGGAAAGCGCGGGCGAGAAGGAGGGACCTCAACATGAACAGCCACATGGAGTCCTTGTTGGTGACGCAAAAAAGGTCGACGTCGTCGGCGGGTCCCGCGCGGTCGTAGGAGTTTCCGCCGCTCACGGCCAGCAGCCTCACCTCGCCGTGTACGCAAAGCCGAGCGAAATCGACGGCCTGTGCGATGTTCCATGCGGACCTCGCCCTGCTCCAATTTGCCCTCTCGACCGCGCCCTCGACCCCTGACGACCCCCAATCCTTCTCGACGATCCAGCCTGCCTCGAGAGAGTACCTGGAACTGAGCGTGGGATTTGTGCCCCACGCGACCTGGAGCTCCTCCTCGTTGGTTGGCATCGAGGTCGCGTCTATGAGTTCGGAGAGGTTCAGTACGCTCCCGTTGTGCTTGGCGATCTGGCAGAGGGTGGAAATCTGAGCCTCTTCGCTCGCCCCTATGACGAAGCGTCTGGGATCATCGATGCCGCCGTCCCCTCCCGAGGCCCCCCAGGCGCTCATCTCTCGTCGTTCCTGTAGCGCTTCCATACGACGTGCCGCTCCGTTGGCGCGAGCCTGTCGCCCATGGCGAGGAGACCGGCCATGATCTCCGCTATTGCTGCCACCGGCACCACCAGGATCCTGCTCGGCTTGGCAGCCATGACCTTCCCGAGTATCGAGACGGCGAGGGCTGGATTTAGCAAGAGCAGGGACTCAAGCGTGACCGGGAGGGTCCCAAGTTTCTTCCAGACCTGGGCGTGCCCGAAGAGTATCCGCCTCCTTTGTTCGACGAGGTGGAAAATCCGCGAGGGAACCTCTATCTCGACCTTCGCTTCCTCGGAGAAGAGGATGCGGTAGCCCTTCGATGAAGCGTGACCACCGATGTATGCCCCGTCGTTAACCACGTCGTAGGGGAGGGACACGAGGGCCTCTGAACGAACCGCTACAAGCTCGTCACTTGCATGGTTGCTCTTCCCAAGGTGATTCAGCGTGAGGGCCGAGGCGTTGTGGATCGCCCACAGCAACTCGACGACGCGGGAGTTCAAGTCGCCCGAGGGTCTGAATACGGGGGACGCGGAAACAGCTCCGACCCTGCGGTCTGAGGCGACCTTTAGCATCAGAGCGCTCAGAGCTCCGGGCAGAGGCATCGCGTCAGCATTGACGAAAGCGACATAGGACCCGACCTTGTTCTCGATGATCGAGTTCACGGCGTCTATCTTCCCTTTCCTCTCGTCCTCGCTTATCACCTTGATTCTTTCGTCCTCAGAGGCGACACTTCTGAGGAAGGCTGAGGTCGCCCCTGAGGGCGCGCCCGCGGCTATGACTATCCTGCTGAGCTCGAACCCCGGCGGAAGTTTCTCCGTTCTGACGCCTCGGATTAACCTTGCAAGCGTCTGCGGCGACTCGCCCGCTGAGCATATGCCGACCGTGAACCTCTCGAGCCCAATGCTCTTCGTCGGGTCGCTCTCGGGAGGACTCAAGCGCGACCGCCCCCTGGCCGCCTAGGAAACCGAACTGGCAAGTCTCCAAACGGCCTCTGGACCGGGAGCGGTCCGAAGTGCATCTACAATCGGTTCACTTGGTCATGAGATAAATATATAAAAGCTACTATCATGGTAGTAGCATAGGGGATTTGACTCGAAGGACCTGGATTGCCTAGGCGGGACGGGAGTGCGGAGCCATTGACTGGCAATCAGCCCAAGAAAAAAGGGTTCGAGATAGGCGAATTGGAAGCCGAGATCCTCGGCCTCCTCAATAGCATGGAGAATGCCACCGCAGGTGACATAGCGGAGAAGATGCAGTCGAGCAGGACGATTGCCTACACGACCGTGAGCACCACGCTAGACCGGCTCTACAAGAAAGGCCTACTGAGCAGGACGACCACTGCGGGCAAGACCGGTCCAAAGTACGTCTACGAGGTCGCGACCCATAGGGGAATCGAGAAGCAGCTCGTGGACGCGGCCGTGGACCGGCTCGTGGATGCCTTTGGACCATCGGTGACCTCGACCATCTACGACCGGCTGAGCGAGATCTCGCCCGCAGAGCTCGAGAGGATCAGGGTCGCGATTGCGAAGAAGAGGGAGAATCAATGAGCCTTCTTAGCATGGCGGCGATGTACTTCACCTCCCGGCTGGTGCTGCTAGTGCTCGTCTCGCTCTACGCCGCGGTGGCCGGCTTGTTCCTCGCTTTCAGGGCCAATCCGCAGAACCCGAGGCTCCGGTCGAAGCTCCTTCTAACCGTCTTCTCCCTGGCCACTGCCTCATGGATATTCATCGGGTCGAGCCTGGTCCTCTGCAAGGTATTCGAGGGAATGTACTACTACCACGGAGCGGAGGCCGTCACGATGGTTCTGGGAGGGAGCCTCTTCGCCACCCTCGTCATCGGAGTCCCTGTCTCACTCTTCATGGGGACCAGGGTCCCATCTCTCGTCCTCAGGCGCCTGGAGAAGCAACTCTCGGAGCCCCACGAATCGACCTCAGTCCTCATGAATAGGATGGTGTCTGTTCTGGGGCTAGGCGAGGTCCACCTATACCGTTACTCGGGCTCGGTCCCGTTCGCGTTCTCGTTGGGAGGAAAGCGGAACGTGGTCGTGATATCAGGAGGTTTGGAGGAGAACCTAGACAGGGACGAACTTGAGACTGTGCTGACCCACGAGCTGGGCCACCTCAAGAACATGGACACCCTGTTGAACGCGCTGATAACCGTCTACCGGAGGCTCTTGTTCTTCGACCCGTTGATTCGTTTCCTCGAAGGGATCATCCACAAAGAGAGGGAGTTCGCATGCGACGATATCTCGGCTAGGACGACGAGGAAGCCTTTGGCCCTCGCCTCGGCCCTGATCAAGATCCACTCCGCCGCAGCGGACGCGAGGCCTCCGGGAGCCTTCCTCGCAGGTAACATCGGACTACACGGCAATCGGGCCCTCAAGGAGAGGATAGACCGGCTATTGCGCATCTCGGAGGAGCTCGACCAGGCACATCATGGAAGTCTGTCCCAGCGGAATTCGGAGGCGTCCTAGATGGTCTCTCCTATGAAGAGAGCCTTCCTGGCGGGTCTCGCGGCCGGCGGCGCAGCTCTAGTGCTTTCGCTGGTAATCAGATTGACGGTGGGCGGCGTCTTTCTGCCCGAGCTCGCGGCGCAGACGCTCTTTACCCTGACCCCCGGTTCAGTTGAGTCTGTGGCCGTCGAGAACCTGAGAGCTCTCGCCAAGGACTCTGCGTTCGTGGGAGCGGTCATAATGAACGCGGTGCTCTACGGCCTAATCGGCGTCGTGTACTTCAGGTGGAGGGGTCTGTCCGGGACGGGGACCAGGGCGGAAAAGATCCTGCTCTCCTCATTCTTGGCATATTTCCTGCTCACCATAGTTGGGGTCGCTCTCTTCTTCACCACGCAGCTCCAGTCCTCCCCGGTGACGCTCCCGGAGCTGGTGGTCACCCTTGTTCCCCCTCAGTTCGTCTTCGGCGGAGTCCTGATCTGGTTGAACGGAGCGACACCCCCGGTCAACCCGTCTGACCTCTGTACCGTGCCCGCGGCCAAGGGCAAGAAGAGCAAGAAGGGCAAGATGTACAGTCGGAGAAGGAGGCTCTTCATAAGAAACGCCGTCGCGGCCGGGGTCGGCGCAGCCATCCTCGCCTATGGTGTGAGCATCCTGCTCAAGCCAGGGCCTCCGAAAGGTCCGGCGACCGCTCCAACCGCATTCCTTTCCCAGACCGTCACCCCGACCGGCCAGTTCTACCGGGTCGACGTCAACATCTTCCCACCCTCCGTGAACGCCTCTTCCTGGAGCCTCGCGGTCTCCGGCCTTGTCAGCAACCCAATGACCCTCTCCCTGAGCGACCTGGAGAACATGACGACCGTAGAGCAGTACAACACGCTGGAGTGTGTGAGTAACTTCGTCGCCGGGAACCTGATCGGGACAGCCCAGTGGACGGGGGTCAAGCTGAAGGATGTCCTCACGAACGCTGGGGTCCAGCCCTCGACACAGTACATCATCTTCAAGGCCGTGGACGGCTACAGCGTCGGGATCCCCATAGAGAGGGCGATGCAAGACGGAACGCTCCTTGCCTACGAGATGAACGGCGCTCCTCTCGAGACTGAGCACGGGTACCCTCTGCGCGCGATCGTCCCCGGCCTTTACGGCATGAACAACTGCAAGTGGATAACCAGCATCGAGGCCGTCAATGACACCTACGAAGGATATTGGCAGCAGAGAGGCTGGGCTGAGGACGCGATGTACCAGACCGGCTCCTCCATAGTGATACCAGGAAACGAGCAGGTCGACAGTGTCTTTGGGATTAGCGGGACCACGGCCGTAGATCTCGGCATCGTACCCGTCGCCGGGCTGGCCTTCGCCGGGGACCGGGGCATATCCAAGGTCGAGATTAGCACGGATGGAGGCAATACCTGGACGCTCGCTTCGTTGATCGACCCGCTCTCGAACTACACCTGGGTTTTCTGGACTGCTCAATGGAATCCCCCCGCAGCGGGGCAGTACCGTCTGGCCGTGCGAGCCACCGACGGACAGGGCAATGTCCAGACAGCCCAGATAAACCAACCCTTCCCATCGGGCGCCACAGGCTATGACGTGGTGGACATATCCGTTTCCGCAACGTCCGCAACGTAATTAGCTCCCGGTTACTTCCAGACCGCGTCTCGCGATGAAACGCCTGGAACCTAACGAGGGAGGGTTGCGGTTCCTCGTCAACGTCCAGCTCAAGAGCAGGAACAGGAGATTCCTCAGGCTGCTCTCCGAGGCAGTGGCCAGGATTCCTGGGGACGTCCCGCCGGTCGAGAGCGTGACCAAGGTGAGGCTGAGGGCCAGGGGCCCCCGTGGCTACGTGGGGCTCGTGACATACTCGGTCGCGGGCGGTCGAAAGGCCAACCAGACCATCGATTTCTACACCAGCCTCCTCTTCGACCTCTCTCGCAAGGCCGCACTAGGAGTGGTGGTCCACGAGCTCGCCCATGCCTGGCTGAACGAGCACATATCTCCTGAGGAATCAGAGAGCCGCGAGAGGGATGCGGACAGGACCGCAGCTAGCTGGGGTTTCAAGAAGGAGCTGGAGGCCCTCGAACGGGAAGCGGTAACCCTCTGACCCTCTGAAGGACCGACGATGCATCTCAATCTTAAGACGCACCCTGACCCTCCCTGCCCCGTGAGCGGCGCACCTAGGACCGTGGAAGAGCTGAGGTACGGCGTAGAACGGTACCTATCGATCAAATCTGCATATTCTCCGGTCTTCTCTCCTGATGATTCCAAGATAGCATACCTGTCCGACCTTACCGGCGTCCCCCAGGCGTGGACCGTCGAACTCAGGGGCGCGGGGTCGGAGGCCGCTTGGCCGCAGCAGCTGACCCTCGGTAAGGAGAGGGTAGGCTTTGTATCCTGGGCGAAGAGGCTGGACCTTCTCGCCTACGGCGTCGATTCTGGAGGGGACGAACGGTTCCAAATCCGACTTCTTGAGAGCGGCGGGGAGAGATTCGGGATGCTGACAGACAACCCTAGCGTCATCCACTCCTGGGGGGACTGGTCCCCGGACGACACGGAAATTTGCTACTCCTCCAACGAAAGAAACCCGGCCTTCTTTGATGTCTACGTGAAGTCCGTCGACGGGCGGAAGACGGAGATGGTCTGTCAGCACGACGGGAACAATTACCCGATGGCCTGGTCGCCCGACGGCTCGGCGATCCTCTTTTCGAGGATGCACGCGCCATTCAACCATGACCTATACCTCCTGAAGCTCGCTGACAAGTCGGTCGAATTACTCACGCCGCACCAAGGCGACGCGGTCTACCAGTCTGCGACCTTCGACCCGTCGGGCGAGTTCGTCTATTGCATCACCGACGAGGGTCGTGAGTTTCCTGCGCTCGCCAGGTTGGGGGTGAAAGACCGGTCTCTGGAATATCTCTACACCGAGAGCTGGGAGTTCGAGACCCTCGCGCTAAGTCCTGATGGCAAGAGGCTCGCGTATCTCGTGAACGATGATGGATATTCCAGGCTGATGCTCTGGGAGGTCGGTGGGGGCGCCCCCCGACCAGTCTCCCTTCCGAAGGGTGTGGTGGGCGGCCTTTCCTGGTCGAACTCAGGCAAGATGTTGACGTTCTCGCTCTCCTCCTCCACGATGAACTCCGACGTCTGGGTCTACGACGCGTCAGATGGGTCGGTCCGTCGCCTCACCCACAGCTCGACTTGTGGGATACCTGAGTCCAGCTTCGTCGAGGAGCGTCTCAAGCGTTTCGCGTCCTTCGACGGCCTCGACGTACCTGCCTTCTTCTACGCCCCTCATATCGAGGGACGCGTCCCGCTCCTTGCCTACCTCCACGGAGGTCCGGAGAGCCAGTTCAGGCCAGGTTTCTCCCCGTTGATTCAGTACATCCTGTCCCTCGGGATAGCCGTCGTCGCCCCCAACTTCCGCGGGAGCACGGGCTACGGGAGGAGGTACACCCACCTCGACGATGTCTACAAGAGGATGGACACGGTCAAGGACTCGGTCGCTGCCGTGACCGAGGCGCAGATGCTCATGGATGTTGACCCCCGCAAGATAGTCGCAATGGGCGGCTCGTATGGCGGCTTCATGGTCCTGGCATGCTTGTACTCCTATCCTGACATTTGGGCCCTGGGCATAGACATAGTGGGGATATCGAACTTCGTCACTTTCCTGAACAACACGGGTCCCTGGAGAAGGAAATTGCGAATCGCAGAGTATGGCGACCCCGTCGCCGACAAGGAGTTCCTCGAGAAGATATCCCCGACGAACAATGCTCACCTCATCAAGGCGCCCCTCTTCATAATCCATGGCGCGAACGACCCCCGGGTCCCAGCGGGGGAAGCCGGGCAGATGGTGCAGACGCTGGAGAGTCTGGGCAGGAGCGCCTACCTTCTCATCTTCCCTGACGAAGGCCACGGTCTCGTCAAGTTGAACAACAGGGTAGAGGGGTATTCCAAGGCTCTCGGCTTCATGCTCGCCCACCTGGCTGAGCCTCCGGTCGACCCGAAGTAGCGGAAGGACGGAGAACTCAATTGGCAGCCGGCCCTAGGGTTCACTTTTTGAGGTCTCTGTTCAGCGCATCTGCGAGCAGGCGCCAATCGGCGGAGTCCTCCGTGGCTAGCCTGCGCCTGATTTCGGCCCTTTCCTTTGCGCTCGGTCTGGGACCCCAGAAAACCTGAAGCCCCGTGAAGTTCAACTTGGACCGGTCCTCTCCTGTGGGGACCACCTCGTAGAGGAACTGAGAGTACCTGAGCGCCCCGCTGAGGTAGGTGCTGGTCCACGACAACCGCTCTGGGTTGAGGCGCACCATCTTCTTCTTCGTGACCTTCTTGCCTCCCGTGCCGAAGACGTCGGTCAATACCAAAGTGT
Source organism: Nitrososphaerota archaeon (assembly GCA_027886885.1). GTDB lineage: Archaea > Thermoproteota > Nitrososphaeria > Nitrososphaerales > Gagatemarchaeaceae > Gagatemarchaeum. Next base: position 112,255 of record JAPCJP010000001.1, read on the forward strand.
CGTCGTTGATTTGCTCTATCTTTCGCTTTCCGCTCATTCCCATGCGAGCGTTGTCGTCTGGCCTGTAGTCCGTGCACCAATCGTAAGCCCTCTTGGCACTAGCCTTGAACGGGGTGCTGAACCGATAGCGCACGGAGTAGGACTCCATGAACTGGCAACCCGGGCGCTTTCGATATTAATCTTCCCGACCCGTTGAGATGCGGAAGGTGCGGGGGGTGGGATTCGAACCCACGAACCCCTAAGGGACGGGGTCCTAAGCCCCGCGCCGTTGACCAGGCTGGGCGACCCCCGCGCTGTCCTCCTCGCCCCGTCCATTCACTATAATGCTTTTTTCACGTACGAGGGTCTTGGTGAGGCCCGGCCCCGCGGCTAGTCTTCGCGCCACTTGAAGAAACGGACCGCCAGAGCGAAGATCACCAAAGAGATCACGATTAGGACGGCCAAATCCTGTAGCGCCGCCCCATTGTTCCCATAGATCATTACGTTGTTGAGCCCCTCTATCACGTAGAAGAGCGGGAGCACGTGGGCTACGTTCTGCAGATATGCGGGCATTGTGCTCACGGGGAAGAACGTCCCAGACAGGAACATCATCGGGAATGTGATAAGGTTCCCCACTACCGCCGCTGACTCGACGCTGGTAGAGACCGTGCCTACGAGCATGCCCAGGGAGACGAACAGGAAGGGGCCGATGAGGAGGAACGGTATGATCCAAGGAGTGAACGTGATGTGTGCCCCGAACGCGAAAATCCCGAAGGCAGACATTAGCAGGAAGGACGCGAACGTTAGGACGATGTAGAATCCTATCTTGGCGATGAGCCAGTCAGTCTTGGTGAGCGGCGTGAGCGAGAGTTGCTTGAAGATTTTGTCCCTCTTGTACTGCGCGCTGATGTTGGTGATTGCGAACATGGGGCTGACCAGTATGGCGAAGCCTATCATTCCAGGTATGAGAAAATCGATATAGGTGTAAGAAGACGATTTTATCGTCTGGGTCTGAACTCCGAGCACGGCTGTCCCGTTCGCTTTCTGGAGGTTGAACGCATTCAGCACTCCGGTCGTCACGATGTAGATTCCTTCGCTCGTGGAGCTTGAGGGGTTCCAGTACTCTGTGACGTTGACATGGTCGTCCGCCTGATAGGCTGCGCTGAAGTTCGAGGGGATGACCAGCCCATCGGAGGCGGAGTTTGAAAGAAGGTACTGCGAGAAGTTCTGGGAGCTGGGCACCAGGTCGATATGTAGCACGCCCGTCCCGTTGAGCGTCTGCACGAAGAGGCTGCCCACTGGCCCGTTGTCGAGGTTCTGAACATAGACCGTAGAGGCGGAGCCGCTTCCCGAGAAGATTGCGCCAAAGAGCAGGATCAGGATGACCGGAAACGCGAGCCCGAAGAAGAGGCCAATGCGGCTCCTCGAGTAACTGTGGGCGAAGTTGACGAGGTCTGCCTTTATCCTCTTTGCCGCGCCCATCTAGCTCGCCCCCGCAGTCTGCCCTTCGTCCAACTTCGACCCGATCAACCTCACGAAGACATCCTCGAGGCTATCGTTCCTGATTGTGAGGTCGCTCCACTCCATTCCGGATTTTCCTATCGCCTGTAGGACCGCTAGCGTGTCCCCTTTCGCCTTGAGCGTTACGACGACGACACCGTCTACGAACGCAACCTGGAGCCCGGTCTGCGTCCTGAGAAATTCAGCTAGGTCCTCGTCTCCCCTCACCCTGATTTTCTCGCCGGACCCATACTCCGCAATTATCTGAGCGGGACTCCCTGCAGTGATGATCTTACCCTTGTTCATTATGGCGACCCTGTCAGCGAGCTCCTCGGCCTCCTCGAGGTAATGGGTGGTGAGCATGACGCTGATTCCTTCCTTCTTGAGGTTCCTGATCACGTCCCAGACGGCTCTGCGCGCCTGCGGGTCCAGACCGGTGGTAGGCTCGTCGAGGAAGACAAAGTCCGGGCGGTTGACGAGCGAGAGCGCGAGACCCATCTTCTGCTTCTGTCCTCCGGAGAGCTTCATGAAGTAGCTCGATTTGGAATCCTCCAGTAGCACGGTGCGGAGTATCTGGTCCGCGTCCACCTTGACGTCGAAGAGGTTGGCATAATAGTTCACGGCCTCCTTTGGGGTGATATAGGGCAAGAAGGTGAAACCCTGTGGTATGACCCCTATCTTCTTGTGAAGCTCGCCCCCTTGCTTCCATGGGTCCATGCCGAGGACCTTCACGTCTCCCGCGTCCCTCTCCCTGAGACCCTCGAGGATCTCTATGGTCGTGGTCTTCCCTGCCCCGTTGGGCCCCAGCAGCGAGAACACCTCGCCCTTGTCGATGGTGAAGGAGATAGAGTCCACCGCCTGGAGGCTCCCGTATGCCTTCTTCAGACCCGAGACCTCTATGGCGGGCAAATGGTGGGCGTGCCGTCGTTTTCGATATAAATGGATTGGTCATTTCTCATATCAAATCTTAATACACTTCTTCTTCTCCACTTTGTTTCCTTGACTGGCGCGACAGAAAGACCTGCGGCCGATATCTTGGGTGTAGTCGGGCACACCCCGCTAGTCTCCCTCGCCAGGCTGGGGGAGGGACTCACCCCGTCGATCTACGGGAAGCTCGAGTTCATGAACCCCGGAGGCTCTGTAAAGGACAGGATCGCCTCTTACCTCGTGGCCGACGCGGAGCGAAGGGGGCTCCTCAAAAAGGGTGGGACCATAGTAGAGCCGACCTCGGGCAACACCGGCGTCGGCCTGGCGATGGTAGCCGCCGTGAGAGGTTACAAGGCCGTGTTCACGCTTCCGGACAAGGTCAGCGAGGAGAAGAGGGCCCTCTTGCGCGCATATGGAGCGCGGGTCGTCGTCGCTCCCACTGACGTGCGACCAGATTCACCAGAGCACTACGTCAACGTCGCGCGCAAGCTTAGCAAAGAGATACCTGGCTCTTACATGCCAAACCAGTACGCCAACCCCGGGAATCCGCAGGCGCACTACGAAACGACAGGCCCTGAGATATGGCAGCAGACCGACGGCGAGCTGGACGCGCTGGTATCAGCTGTGGGCACCGGGGGGACCATCTCCGGGGTGGGCCGCTTCCTCAAGGAGAAGAAACCCTCGGTCTCCATCGTTGGCGTGGAACCCATCGGTTCCATGTATCACAACCAAAAGTACGCCACCGACTACGCTATCCACCCTTACCTCGTCGAGGGAATCGGAGAAGACTTCCTGCCAGATACCTATGACTCCAAGGTCGTGGACGTGATTCTTCAGGTCTCGGATGAGGAGAGCTTCAAGATGGCACGCCGCCTCGCTCTTGAGGAGGGAATCTTTGCGGGCGGGTCCTCGGGAGCCGCTGTGGCCGGCGCGTTGAGGCTGGCCGCCGAGGCCGAGACAGCGTTGAAGAAGATCGTCGTAATCCTACCCGACACAGGGAGGAATTACCTCAGCAAGGCGTTCAACGACGACTGGCTGCGTTCGAAAGGCCTCGGCACCTGATTCAATCACGCTTAAAGCCCGCATAGGGCTCGCTGTGTGCATGCGCTTCGCCACGAAGGCCGTCCGCGCTGGGAACGAGCCTGACGAGAAGACCGGCGCGGTCTCGCCCCCTATCTACACGGCGTCGACCTTCGCCCAGGACGGGATAGGGAAGCCGAGGGGTTACGAATACTCCAGAAGCGGCAACCCGACGAGGGAGCGGCTGGAGAGGGCGGTAGCCACTCTCGAACAGGGGAGGCACGGTCTCGCATTCTCTTCGGGTCTTGCTGCAATCACCAACGTCGGGTCCCTCCTCAAGAAGGGCGACCAGGTGTTGATCTGTAACGACGTATACGGCGGGACATTCAGGTTGTTCAACCGCGTCTTCTCCAACTTCGGAATCACCTTCAAGATGGTCGACGCCACCGACCTCGACTCTCTCGAGCGAGCGGTCAGCAACCGGACTCGCATGGTGTGGCTTGAGTCGCCCACCAACCCGTTGATGGCCATCCTCGACATCCGCGCTATCTCCAAGGTCGCAAAGAATCGGGGTCTGATCCTCGCCGTGGACAACACGTTCGCATCTCCTTACCTCCAGAACCCGCTGAAGCTCGGCGCCACCATCGTGGTTCACAGCACGACCAAATACATCTCGGGGCACAGCGACCTGATAGGCGGTGCTCTGGCCCTGTCAGACCAGGAGCTCTACGAGAGGCTCAAGTTCTTGCAGAACGCGATGGGTGCGGTCCCGAGCCCCTTCGACTGCTACCTCACACTTAGGGGCATAAGGACGCTCTACTTGCGGATGGTCCAGCACTCCTCCAACGCCCTCGCCATCGCCGAGCTTCTTGAGAAGAGCGACAAGGTTCGGAACGTATACTATCCGTTCCTCCGCTCCTCGAAGACCTACAAGCTCGCTCGGCGGCAGATGGTCCTGGGCGGAGGGATGCTCTCCTTCACGGTCAAAGGCGGTTACAAACCTGCCAAGGCATTCCTGGAGTCCCTGAAGCTATTCTCGCTGGCGGAGAGCCTAGGCGGTGTTGAATCCCTCGCGGAACATCCTGCCAGGATGACCCACTCTTCGCTCCCGGAGAAGGAGAGGAAGAAGATGGGGATAGGCGACGACCTGGTCCGGCTCTCGGTGGGCGTCGAGGACAGGGATGACCTGCTCGGGGACGTCGAGCAAGCACTGAAGAGGGCCTGACCCTTACAAGAAAGAGCGTCCTAGTTCAGAGGTCACCCGTACGCCGAGTACACAGATTGGTACTCGTTTATCAGCTGGATGTTCAGGGTCAGGACGTTGACGTACTGGAGCTCCACGAGTCGGCCCTCGACATCGACGTTCTCGTTGACCACTTGCTGAAGCGAGCTGGCCGGGATGCCGGTCGCGTTGCTTATCCGCCCAATTTGTGCGTCCGCCATCTGGACGGTGATGTCGGGGTCCAGCCCCGAAGCAGACTGACTTTCGTTCCTCGGCTGGAAGAAGATCGGCAGTGTGAAGTTCTGGGCGATCAGGTTCGAACCTACTACTTCGCCCTTGAGGTGCACCAGCTCGCCGTTTGCCTGGTACGGGAACAATACCTGCGCGAGGCCCGTTATGAAGAGAGGGAAGAAGAGGCCGCAAACGAGGAGCGAGAGCAGGCCCAACCCGATGATCGGCCTGAGAGCCCTCTTCGCCTTCTTGCCTGATGTCGTCGTCTCCAATTCTTTCACCTAAAGCGCTCCTATCAGTACGTCAATCAGCTTTATTCCCACGAAGGGGACTATGATGCCTCCGCCTCCGTAGATTAGTGTGTTCCTGAGGAAGAGCGACATCGTGCTCGATGGCTTGAACGCGACCCCCCTCATGGCCAGGGGAATCAGGAGGGGAATGATGATTGCGTTGAAGATGAGCGCCGACAGGACGGCGCTGTGAAGCCCTAGGTGGAGGATGTTCAGGGACTCTAGCTGGGGTAGGGTCGCCGCGAACATGACGGGGACGATGGCGAAGTACTTTGCGATGTCGTTCGCGATGCTGAAAGCGGTCACCGCTCCCCTCGTCATGAGGAGCTGCTTCCCGAGGAGCACCACCTCGATTATCTTCGCAGGGTTGGACTCCAGGTCCACCATGTTTGCCGCCTCCTTAGCCGCCTCGGTGCCAGAGTTCATCGCGAGACCGACGTCCGCGACCGCGAGCGCAGGCGCGTCGTTGGTCCCGTCACCGATCATTGCCACGATCCTCGACTGAGCTTGCTCCTTCTGGACTATGAGGAATTTGTCCTCGGGCTTGGCCCTGGGTACATACTCATCGATTCCCACCTCGGTGGCGATGTTCTTCGCCGTAAGGGGTTGGTCGCCCGTGATCATGACAGGCCGGATTCCCATGGTCTTGACCCCCAGGATCTTCTCCTTAATGCCGGCCTTGAGAATGTCCTTCAGTCGGATTACCCCGAGCGCCTCTCCGTTGCGCTCGATGGCGATGGGAGTCTCTCCCTTGACCGATACCCCTTCTATCACCGCGTCGTAGTCCGGGGGTGGCGACACCAGCTTCGCCTTGACAGAATCGGGTGACCCCTTGATGATCTCGATCTCGGCATCAGCCTCGTCCTCGGAACTAGAAGTGTCAGAAGACTTTCTCCTGAACCTGACTGCCTCGCCCCTTCCCTTGCGTAGTGAGAAGGAAGTTGCCCTCGTTATCTTGACGCCGCTCGTCCTCGTGGCGGCGGAGAAGTCGTAGAACTCGGCAAGGGCCAGCGAGTTCAACTCCTTGGGAACGAACCCCTTGTCGTAGGCTAACCTGATGATGGACCTCCCCTCGGGCGTGTCATCGTGCCACGAGGATAGGAACGCCGCTTCACCCACCTCCTTCTCGGTGTGGCCGCCGAGCGGCAGGAACTCCATAGCCTCCCTGTTCCCAACCGTTATGGTCCCGGTCTTGTCCAGAAGGATGACGTCGACATCGCCTGCGGTCTCGATTGCCTTGCCGGACTTGGCCACAATCCTCCTCGCATAGAGCCTCGATATCCCGGAGAGGCCGATCGCCGGCAGGAGCGCGCCAATGGTTGTCGGCAGAAGGCAGACGTAGAGAGCGATGAGCACCGAAAGGTCTGCCGCAAGCCCCAGCTCAACGGAGAGGCCCAGGATTCCGACAATTATGATGCTGAATATCGCGGTCAAGCCGATGAGGACCGTCGTGACGGCCACCTCGTTGGGGCTCTTCGGCCTCTTCGAGGACTCGACTAGCTTGATCATCTGGTTGATGTAGCTCTCCCCTGGGTTCGCGACGACCTTCGCCGTGAGCGTGTCGCTGATCACCAAGGCCCCACCGATCAGCGCGTCGCCCGGTGCCTTCCTCACTGGGGCTGACTCGCCAGTGAGCAGGGACTCATCGACCATCGCGATCCCCTCTAGAACCTCGGCGTCGATGGGAATCAAGTCTCCCTTCTCCAGCAGGATCAGGTCTCCCTTTTTGATTTCGGAGGAAGGGACCTGGACTACGTCCCTGGACCAATCGTGCCTCACCAACTTCTTTGTCATGACCTCGGTCTCCAGCTTCCTGAGGCTCGTGGCGGTGTTCTTCGCTTGCTGCTCGGCCAGCGCGTCCGAGAGCGTGCTGAACCAGACCGTAATCAGAAGAATCGCGGCGACCTCTGCGTAGAATGTCCTGTCGCCGACGGTTGCCACTCCAGTGAAACCTTGCGGGTAGACTGCCATCGCGGCGACTATGAAGAATGTGAGCTCGACTATGAGCATGACGGGGTTGGCCCTCAGCGAGAGAGGGCTGAGGCGGACTAGAGAGTCAACCAGGACCTTGTCCGTGTTTACCCCCATACGGCGCCTGCCTTGCTCCTTCTTGGGTTCCTCTCTTTGCATCTATCTCATGCTCCTTGGAAGTAAGACGCTATCGGGCCCAGCGCCAGGAACGGGAAGAACGTGAGCACGACGACGATGAGGATGCTCGCCACAAGGACGAGGGTAAAGATCATGCTGTCGGTCCTGAGGCCCACCTCGGTCGACCTCTTCCTTCCCATCATCGAACCCGAGAGCGCCATGAGCACCCCGATGGGAGCGTAGCGGCCGAGGAACATCACGACCGCCGTTGCGACGTTGAAGAATACCGAGTTAGCCTGCGCCCCTAGGAAATCGGAACCGTTGTTCGCCGCGGCCGAGGTGAACTCGTAGAATACCTCAGTGAAACCCGACGTAGTGGTGGGGACCCCAATCGCGGCCACCGCTCCAGAGGCGTACGCGAGGATGGTCGGGACGAGGATTATCAGCGGATGGATCAAGAACGCGACCATGACGAGCTTGACGTCGCGGGAGTTGATCTTCATCCCCAGGTACTCGGGCGTCCTGCCTGACATCAGGCCGACGATGAAGACCGTGATGACGACGTACATGACCATGTACATGAGGCCGACGCCCTTCCCTCCTGGCGTCGACTGGATGAGCATCCCCATGAACGCGGCCAGGATGGCCAGAGGGTGCTCGCCGCCAAGTGACGAGTTGACCGACCCCGTCGTCACGGCGGTCGTGACCACGGTCCAAAATGCGGAGAAGAAGCCGCCGAATCTCGTCTCGATCCCCGGCCCCAGGGCGGTGTTCGGGATGAACGCGATCACCAGGTCGATGGCGAAGAGTATGTAGGCTCCGAAGAGGATGGGTCTTGTCTCGCGCTTCTTACCCAGCACCTCCCCGTAGACGAAGCAGAGCGTGGTCGGCAGAAGGAGCATCAAGAAGATCTCGAAGATATCGGTCGCTGGATTTGGGTTCTGGAACGGATTCGCAGAGTTCGCACCGTAGTAACCTCCGCCGTTGGTTCCGAGCTGCATGATGGAGACTAGAGAGGCCACTGGCCCGATGCGGATGACCTGCGATGCCCCATTCACCAAGCCCTCCACCGTCCCAGCGTTTACGTACCCGCTAACTGTCTGAGGGATTCCCAGCCAGACCAGTACGACCGACGCGACGAGGCAAAGCGGGATCAGGATCCTGGTGATGGTCCTCACGAAGTCGACGTAGAAGTTCCCCATGTCCTTGGTCCCGGACGTCAGACCGCGAACGAAGGCGACCGCGACACAGATGCCCGTGGCCGCAGAGGTGAACTGTAAGAACTGGATCGCGGTCATCTGGCTGAAGTATGAAAGGGCGTACTCGCCACTGTAATGCTGCAGATTCGTGTTGGTCGCGATGGAGATCGCCGTATTGAGGGCCAGGTCCCACGACAGACCCGAGAAATGCTGGGGGTTGAGGGGTAGTATGTCCTGGTTGGTGAGGATGAGGAATCCTATCACCATCTGGACTATGTTCACGGCGAGGGCCGCGAAGAAGTACTCTTTCCAGCCCATGCCGCCTTGGGAGTCCACGCCCAGCAACCGGTAGACGCGGTTCTCGACTGGGTTGAGGACCCTGTCGAGCCTGCCCGGAGCCCTAGAGTAGACGCGAGTTATGTACGGTGCAAGCTGCCATCCCGCGAGTATGGCAGATCCGAGGATCCCTATGACATACAGTAGTTGAATCGCGTCTATCAATTATTCCAAGGTTCTTTTCGTCTATGGTCTTCCTCACCAAAAATTTCAGGCTAGAGGTGAGCGTCTACTGACGCGGGAGTAGAGGGTTGTTCTTGGGAGCTTCGTCGACGCACCGGGGACCCTTGTGGGACTTCAACACAATCGAGCTGACCGTGCTCTTTACTCCCTTGATCTTCATTATCTTGTTCTTGAGAACCTCTCTGAACTCCTCGATGTCGGAGGCCGATAACAGCGTAACGATGTCGTACTCGCCGGTGACCTCGTAGAGCTCTTCAAGTGCGTCCAACTTTTTGAGCGCGGTGACAACGTCGTCCATCGCGGCGGATTCCACAAAGATGTCTACGAAGGCTAGGAGTCGGCTCAAATCGTTTTGGCTTAGACGGCCTCCTCGGAAAACTGCTTATAAGAATTTCGACGATTGACGCGTAAATCGGGACTACTTTGCCGGCTGTAGGGCCTTCTTGCGCTTCTCCTCGTACTCCTTGAGCTTCTTGCGCTTGATTTCAGCCTTCTTGGCGTCATAGCGGCCAAGAGGAGCGTCAGATTCGACGAAACCGTGCGAAATCTTGATGATATTCTTCACGAGTTCCCTGCCCTCGGAATCGCCCTTCGAAACGACCACCTGGAGGTTCCTTCGGTCCAGGACCTTGAACTCCGGCACCTTCTGGAGTTTCTTGAGACCCTCTATGGCGTCCTCCATCGCGAGCTCATTGCCGAAGAGTCCTCGAACCTCCCAGTTTCCTGGCATGGGAGGCAGCGCGCTCCCCCATGGGATAAAAACCTTGAAACCGCCTTTTGCTGCACGTCCCGCGGCAAGTCGGACGAAACATACTGCTCAACGCGTATATACCTCTCGGCGTCCGGCGAAAACTGCGAGAAGAATGGCCGAGTTCGATTCCTTCGTGGACCATCTGGCATCTCCCGAGGGGCTTGCTGATTTCTACAGCCTCAGGAAACTAGAGTCCCAGGGGCACGACCTGGCGAAGCTCCCGTATTCCATCCGCGTGCTGCTCGAGAACTCGGTCCGAAACGCGGGCCACGTAGGTGGAGCTACGGAAGCCGCCCACCGGCTCCTGGAATGGCCGAACAGTCCCGGCCATGGCTTCCCGTTCATGCCACACCGTGTCCTCCTTCAGGATTACACCGGGGTCCCACTCATAGTGGACCTGGCCGCGATGAGGGACGCCATGCGGAAGAGGGGAAGAGACCCAGAGGTGGTCAATTCCATCGTCCCCATGGACCTCGTCATCGACCACTCGGTCCAGGTCGACGGCTGGAGCAACGTCATGGCGTTCGGTCTAAACATCGAGAAGGAGTACGAGCGCAACTCTGAGCGGTACTCTCTCCTGAAATGGTCCCAAGATTCTTTCAAGAACATGAGGGTCTTCCCTCCGGGCAAGGGGATTTGCCATCAGGTCAACCTGGAATACCTCTCGAGCGTCGTCGCGCTCTCACGTCGTAGGGGAGGGGTCGTTGCGGTACCTGACACCCTCGTGGGCACTGACTCCCACACCACCATGGTGAACGGCCTGGGCGTCCTCGGTTGGGGCGTCGGAGGCATAGAGGCCGAGGCGGTCATGCTAGGTGAGCCGTACCACATGCCGATACCGAAGGTCGTCGGAGTGAAACTGCTCGGGTCAGTGCAAGAAGGGACTACTCCCACTGACGTCGTACTGACTGTCACGGAGCTGCTGCGTTCGAAGAACGTGGTGGATGCTTTCGTGGAATACTTCGGCGAAGGCTATCAGCACCTCTCAGTCCCTGACCGGGCGACCCTTGGTAACATGTCCCCTGAATATGGAGCCACCGCGGGCTTTTCTCCTGTCGATGCCATCACCCTCCGCTACCTGAGGGATACGGGCAGGGACCCTGCTCACATCAAGTTCGTCGAGGATTACTGCAAGGTCCAGGGGCTCTTCGCCAGGCCGGATTCGCCGGAGCCGAAATACTCCGAGGTATTGGTCGTGGACCTGAGCAAGATCGAACCGTGCATCGCCGGACCCAGGAACCCAGAGGAGAGACGGCTCCTGAGTTCTGTGCCGGCATATGCTGCCTCGCTCATACAGGAGGTCAGGGGGAAGAGGGGGAGCACTGCTCCATCCACCGCCCCACTCTCCTCCAGCGGAGGCCAGACGCTCGTCCAGCAGCAGAGAGGGTCGGGGCACGGGTCCGAGGGGCTTGACGACGGTGGGGTCATAATCGCCGCAATAACGAGCTGCACCAACACCTCCAACCCGACGGTCATGATCGGTGCAGGTCTCATCGCCAAAGCTGCGGCTGAAAGGGGACTGAGGCCCAAGCCATACGTGAAATGCAGCCTCGCTCCTGGATCGATGGTGGTCAAGGACTATCTTGAAGGCTCGGGGTTGCTTACGTACCTCGACGACCTCGGATTCAACCTCGTAGGCTACGGCTGCACGACGTGCATCGGCAACAGCGGTCCTCTCGACCCGGTGATTGAGAGCGAGATCAAGAGGCGGGACCTCTATGCAGTGGCCGTCCTGAGCGGCAACCGGAATTTCGACGGCAGGATTCACCCTCTCGCCAAGGGGTCGTTCCTCATGTCCCCGATGCTCGTGGTCGCCTACGCGCTAGCCGGCAGGATGGACTTTGACTTCAAGAACACGCCCCTGGGCACAGACAATAGGGACGGGCGTCCGGTCTTCCTCAAAGACCTCTGGCCCAGCCTCGCTCAGATACGAAAAGTAGCCGAGAGCTCCCTCAGCGGCGAGCTCTACAGGCGAAGGTACGCGGACGCGCTAGCCGGGGACGAGAAGTGGGAGTCGCTCTCAAAGGAGAGCGGAGAGACCTTCGGATGGGAACCCGACTCGACCTACGTCAGGGAGCCTCCGTGGTTCGAGCCCACTTACTCGCCCCAGGAGCGCCCGGGGGACATCATCGAGGCCAGCGTCCTGGCTGTGCTGGGCGACAAGATAACCACTGACCACATCTCCCCCGCGGGTTCTATCCCCATCGACAGCCCAGCAGGCGAATATCTGCTCGCCAACGGCGTAGAGATGGTGCACTTCAGCACCTACGGCAGCAGGAGGGGCAATCACGAGGTGATGGTGAGGGGAGGGTTCGCGAACATCCGCCTCCGTAACTCTCTCGCGGAGGGCAGGGAAGGGGGATACACCAAGCACTTCCCGAGCGGAGAGATCGTCTCCATCTACGAAGCTTCGCAGCGCTATCTCCGAGACAGCGTTCCGCTGATCATCCTAGCAGGAAAGCAATACGGGTCGGGGAGCTCCAGAGACTGGGCCGCAAAGGCACCGAAGATGCTGGGAGTGAAGGCCGTGATCGCCGAGAACTTCGAGAGGATCCACAGGAGCAACCTCGTGGCCATGGGTGTTCTCCCGCTGGAGTTCATGCCTGGAGAGAGCGCGGCCAACCTGCGGCTCGCTGGGGACGAGATTCTCAGCATCACAGGCATCCGGGACATCTCAATCGGAAAGGTCCTCGAGGTGACAGTCATGGGCGGGAGTTCCCCCACGAAGAACTTCAAGGTGAAAGCGAGAATCGACAACGAAGCGGAGATGAGCTACTATGCCTCTGGCGGTGTCCTGCCCTACGTCCTTGGCCAGGTCCTGCAGTCCGCGAAGCCCTGACGGACCGAATCGGCCCTTTTAAAGGGCCACCGGAATTGTTTATATACGTCCAGATTTCGAGAATTTAACAGGGTCTTCTCAGAGTGCATTGTAAACTGTTTCTAGGGCTTATTGTGGATGGGGGTGTCCAGGCGTAATGCCGCGGACCAAAGCCAAGAAGGCCGAGGAAGAACTACCGTTCAAAGTCACAGACCATTTCCTAGTACCGAAGCACGAACTGCTGACTCCGGACGAGTCGCAGGATATACTGAAGAGATACAACTCCACCGCAGACCAGTTCCCGTTCATCGCCTCGACCGACTCGGCGGCGAAATCGATAGGAGCGAAGGCAGGAGACTTCATCCGGGTCACTCGGAAGAGTGAGACAGCCGGTGAGACAGTCTACTACCGGTTCGTGGTAGAGGCGTAATCAAACCGTGACGATGAGCAAGCAACACGGAAGGCCATATGACTCGTGGGTCGTCCTTAGGGACCTCCTCGACAAGGAAGGCGTGGCACGGCAGCACCTTAACAGCTACAACGAATTCATCAGCAAGGGTCTCCAGTCGATCATCGACGAGATCGGAGAGGTCGAGATCGAGACCGTAAGCACCCCCTACAAGGTCAAGTTCGGCAAGGTCGAGTTAGGCCGACCTAGGGTAATCGAGATCGACGGTTCCGTAAGCAACGTCTTCCCGATGGAGGCGCGCCTGAGGAACCTCTCCTACGCGTCCCCCATATTCCTCGACATGACCATCGAAGAGGAGGGAATGTCTCGGGAGGCTACGAGGCAGCAGATAGGCGACCTGCCAGTGATGATCCGGTCGGACCTGTGTCAGCTCTCCAAGATGAACAAGGAGCAGCTCATCGCCGCCAGCGAAGACCCCAACGACCAGGGCGGCTATTTCATTATCAACGGTTCCGAGAGGGTGATCGTCGGTCTCGAGGACCTCTCCCCCAACAAGATCCTGGTAGACGTCGAGAAGGCGGGCGGTTCCGTCACCTACAAGGCTAGGGTCTACTCCTCGGTCGTAGGCTACCGGTCCAAGCTCGAGGCTACGCTCAAGCAGGACGGGGCCATCAACGTCAAGATCCCAAGTTGCCCCGTTGACCTTCCGTTCGTCATAGTGATGCGGGCCCTTGGCATAAAGTCCGACAAGGACATCGCCAACGCGGTCTCGCCGAAGCCGGAGATTCAGGACCTCCTAGAGGTCTCGTTCGACAAGGCCAGCGAAGCGCCCACGGACAAGGACGCCCTCGTGTACATCGGCAACAGGGTCGCGCACGGAATGCTAGAGGAGTTCAGGATCAAGAGGGCGCAGTCCATGCTCGATTGGGGCTTCCTCCCGCACCTCGGCAAGCTCGAGGATCGGCGATACGACAAGGCCATGTTCCTTGGCGAGGCCATATGCAAACTGCTCGAGCTCAGGCTGAGCTGGATAGAGTCCGATGACAAGGACCACTACGGTAACAAGGTCATCAAGTTCGCAGGCCAGATGCTCGCTGACCTCTTCAGGACTTCCTTCCGGAACCTGGTGAGGGACATGAAGTACCAGCTGGAGCGCGCCGGACAGAAGAGAGGAGGGAACGTCGTGGGCGCTGCTATCCGGACGGGGATCATCACTGACAAGCTGAACAACGCGATCGCGACTGGCAACTGGGGAAGGGGCAAGGTCGGAGTGACCCAGCTCCTCGACAGGACCAACTACCTGAGCACTCTCAGCCACCTCAGAAGGGTCCAGTCGCCGCTCAGCAGGTCCCAGCCGAACTTCGAGGCGAGAGACCTTCACGCCACCCACTTCGGGAGGATCTGCCCCTCGGAGACCCCGGAGGGCGTCAATTGCGGGCTCGTCAAGAACCTCGCACTTTCTGCGACCATCTCGGTCAGCGTACCTCCGTCGGAGGTAGAGGAGAGGCTCTGGGAGCTCGGTGCCAAGCCTATCAGGGACGTACCCGAGAAGCTGGCGCTCGACGGGTGCAAGATATTCATGGACGGTCGCTTTATCGGCTACGTCGATGACGGAGACAGACTTGCGAACGCGTTCAGGAAGCTGCGCCGCGAGGGGCAGATCAACCCGAGCGCGAGCGTACTCCATTACGAGCCCACCAACAAGAAGGGCTACGCTAGGCTCTACATCAGCCTGAGCGCGGGCAGGGTCATGAGGCCGCTCATCGTCGTCGAGAACAACAAACCGTTGCTCACCCAGGAGATGATCACCAAGGTCGTCGCAGGAGAGCTGACCTGGAGGGACCTCGTCGAGCGGGGCATCGTCGAACTGATCGACGCCAACGAAGAGGAGAATTGCCTACTGGCCATGTCGCCAGAAGAGATAACCTCCAAGCACACCCACCTCGAGCTATACCCAGGTGCAATGTTCGGCATCGCCGCATCGATCATCCCATACCCCGAGCACAACCAGTCTCCAAGGAACACCTACGAGTCTGCCATGGCGAAGCAGTCGCTAGGCTTCTCGACGCCGACCTACCCACTCTCGACCTTCGTGAGACAACACCTTCTGGTCAGCCCGCAGTCGCCGATGGTCAAGACCAAATCCACGGAACTGCTCAACATCACCGAGAGGCCCTTCGGGACCAACGCCGTGGTCGCAGTCCTCTCCTTCGAGGGCTACAACATAGAGGACGCCATCATCATGAACAAGTCCTCGATCGAGAGGGGCTTCGCCCGCTCGTTCTTCTACAGGCTCTACGAGGGCGAGTCCAAGCAGTACCTAGGAGGTATGCGCGACACGTTCGAGGTTCCCTCGGCCGAGTCCAACATCAGAGGCTACAGAGGCGAGAAGTTCTACAGGCTCCTGGAGGGTGACGGAGTGGTCATGCACGAGTCCCAGGTCACAGGGGGCGACGTGGTCATCGGCAGGACATCACCTCCGAGGTTCATGGAGGAGTACAAGGAATTCGAGATAAAGGGTCCGTATCGCAGGGACACATCGGTGGCGGTCAGGCCGACCGAGACCGGCGTAGTCGACTCTGTCTTCATGACCGAGAACGTCGAGGGAGGGAAGATGTTTAAGGTCAGGGTCAGGGACATGCGCGTCCCGGAGATCGGAGACAAGTTCGCGTCAAGGCACGGCCAAAAGGGAGTGGTCGGGCTCGTCGTCCCGCAGGAGGACATGCCCTACACCGCGGACGGAGTCGTCCCGGACGTCATAATCAACCCCCATGCGTTCCCATCGAGAATGACCGTCGGACAGTTCATCGAGTCCATCGCCGGCAAGGCAGCCTCGCTGAGGGGCTTCCCCGCCGACGGCACAGGGTTCGCAGGCGAGAAGCCAGCCGAGCTCGAGCACATACTCGAGGAGCACGGGTTCGAACGCACCGGCAGGGAGGTCCTCTACGACGGCAAGACCGGGAAGAAGTTCGCGGTCGACGTCTTCATCGGGGTCGTCTATTACCAGAAGCTCCACCACATGGTCGCTGACAAGATCCACGCAAGAGCCAGGGGTCAGGTGCAGATGCTCACCAAGCAGCCCACGGAGGGCAGGGCACGCGGAGGAGGCCTCAGGTTCGGTGAGATGGAGCGCGACTGCCTCATCGCATACGGCGCGTCCATGGTGCTGAAGGACAGGCTCCTCGACGAGGCTGACAAGACCGAGATCAACATCTGCGAAAAGTGCGGCCTCATCGCCTACTACGACGCAAAGCAGCGTAAATACGCCTGCAAGGTGGACGGGGACCAGGCGAAGATCTCGACCGTGGTCGTCGCCTACGCCTTCAAGCTGCTTCTGCAAGAGATGATGAGCCTGAACATAGCGCCTCGGCTGAGGCTGAAGGACGCGGTGTAGTGGTGAAATAGATTGGCAATGGAAGAAGCGCTCCGAACAATTCGCGGGATAGATTTCGCACTGCTCTCGCCGACCGAGGTACGAAAGTACTCCGTGGCCGAGATAACCCAGCCAGAGACCTACGACGAGGATGGTATGCCCGTACAGGGCGGCCTCATGGACGGAAGGCTCGGCACATTAGAGCCGGGACAGAAGTGCGCCACATGCGGGAACACCGCCTCTCGCTGCCCGGGACACTTCGGTCACATCGAGCTCGCAGAGCCGGTGCTGCATATGGCCTTCGTCAGCGATATCAACAAACTCATCCAGGCAACATGCAGGACCTGCGGCAGGATACTCCTCCCACAGCCTGAGCTCGACGCGTACAAACTTCGCATCGACCACGCGACGGAGTTCACTCCGACGCTGAAGGAGGAACTGGCGAAGGAGATGCTGACAAAGGCGAAGAAGGTCAAGCTCTGTCCCCACTGCGGCAAACAGCAATACCAGATTGAGCTCACAAAGCCCACCATCTTCCACGAGATCACGGAAGAAGGCGGCGCGACCAGGCTGCTTCCGGGAGCTATTCGCGAGAGGCTCGAAAGAATCTCCAACGAGGACCTCGAGATTCTCAACTACAACCCGAAGGTCGCGAGACCTGAGTGGTTCGTCCTCCAGGTACTCCCAGTACCTCCTCTGACCGTGAGGCCCTCGATAACCCTAGAGTCGGGAATCAGGTCCGAGGACGACCTCACGCACAAGATAGTGGACATCCTCAGGGTGAACCAGAGGGTGAGGGAAGCAAAGGAGTCCGGAACTCCGCACCTCATCGTCCAGGACCTCGTGGACCTCCTTCACTATCACGTGACGACCTACTTCGACAACGAGGTCTCGGGGATTCCCCAGGCCCACCACCGTTCCGGCAGACCGCTCAAGACGCTCAGCCAGAGGCTCAAGGGGAAAGAGGGTCGATTCAGAGGGTCCCTCTCAGGAAAGAGGGTCGACTTCTCCAGCAGGACCGTCATCAGCCCAGACCCGAGCCTTGACATAAGCGAGGTCGGCATACCGTTCGAGGTCGCCAAGAAGCTAACCCTCCCCGAGAAGGTCTCCCAGTGGAACATCGAGGGGCTGAAGCGCCTCGTGGTGCAGGGACCGTTCGAACACCCCGGCGCCAACTATGTCATCCGCCCAGACGGTGTGAAGATCAGACTCGACTTCGCGAGCGACAGGCAAGCCCTCGCGGACTCCATCGCCACAGGTTTCGTAGTGGAAAGGCATCTGATGGACGGAGACGTCGTCCTCTTCAACAGACAGCCGTCGCTTCACAGGATGTCTGTGATGGCCCACACGGTCAAGGTACTCCCGTTCAGGACCTTCAGGCTCCATCCCTCCGTCTGCCCGCCGTACAACGCGGACTTCGACGGGGACGAGATGAACCTCCACGTCCCGCAGAGCGAGGAGTCCCGGTCAGAGGCTCTGATGCTGATGCGCGTCCAGGACCAGATCCTCTCGCCAAGATACGGTGGTCCGATAATCGGCGCGATCAGGGACTTCCTGACCAGCGCATACCTCCTCACAAGGGAGGAGACCTTCCTCACCCCTGAACAGTTCACGAACCTCGCGCTCGCAGGAGACTTCAAGGGAGACCTGCCTGAGCCCAAGGTCAAGGGCACCAACCCCATGTACACCGGCAAGCAACTCTTCTCGCTCTTCCTTCCGAAGGACCTCAACTTCGTGCTCACGTCCAAGTGGGGCAAGGCGAGGACCGGCGAGTCCAACGACGTCGTCATCAAGGACGGCGAACTTATCTCGGGCGTGATCGACAAGGCAGCCATCGGCGCAGAAGAGCCGGACAGTCTTCTCCACCGCATCGCAAAGGACTACGGGAACGACGAGGCCAGGCGCTTCCTCAACTCGATCCTCTCGGTCCTGAAGACCTACATCACGAGACGCGGTTTCAGCTACGGCTACAACGAGCTCGGGCTCCCACCGGAGGCGGTCCAGAAGATCAAGGACACCCTCCAGGAGGCCTATGACAACGTCACCGAACTGATCAAGAAATACAAGAACGGCACGATCCCTCTCACCAGAGGACTCTCCGCTGAGGGCTCGCTCGAGTTCTACATCGTCAACGAACTCTCCAAAGCGAGAGACCGTGCTGGCAGGATTGCCGACAAGTCGTTCTCGATCGAGAACTCGGGCGTCATCATGGCCCGCACCGGGGCCAGAGGCTCCAGCCTCAACCTCGGACAGATGACTGCGGCGCTCGGCCAACAATCGGTCAGAGGCAAGCGCATCGAAAAGGGCCTGCGCGGCAGGTCGCTAAGTCACTTCCTACCCTACGACCTCTCCCCTGAAGCTAAGGGCTTCGTCAAGAGAAACTACAGGGACGGCCTCACTCCGACGGAGTTCTTCTTCCACGCCATGGGAGGCAGGGAGGGGCTCGTCGACACTGCGGTCAGGACCCAGCAGAGCGGCTACATGCAGAGACGCCTTGTAAACGCCATGGAGCACCTGAGGGTCGAATACGACCTCACGGTCCGGGACCCCAGCGGCAACATAATCCAGTTCCTCTACGGCGAAGACGGCATCGACCCCGCCAAGTCCGACCACGGACGGCCTGTGAACCTGGACAGGGTCATCAGCGCCGAGGGGCTGGTCAACCCGTCCCGCGCCAAGCTGGGTGACAAGGAGGCCGGGGGCCTGCTCAAGAAGTACCAGAACAAGTTCAACAAGCGCCTCTTCGAGGAACTCGAGGTCAAGCTGGCCGAGAGCCACCTGACCGAGGAGGGAGCCAAGAACGTGCTCGACAACGTCACCGAGTCCATCGACTATGCGACGGTGGAACCTGGTGAGGCTTCGGGCATCGTAGCCGCGCAATCCATCGGGGAGCCTGGCACCCAGATGACGCTCAGAACCTTCCACTTTGCGGGAGTAAAGGAACGGGACGTTACCCTGGG
Source organism: Nitrososphaerota archaeon (assembly GCA_027886885.1). Lineage (GTDB taxonomy): Archaea > Thermoproteota > Nitrososphaeria > Nitrososphaerales > Gagatemarchaeaceae > Gagatemarchaeum. The sequence goes on from JAPCJP010000001.1 coordinate 131,541, forward strand.
CCTTCCGAGGCTCATGGAGCTCGTCGACGCAAGGAAGATACCCGCCAAGCCTTCGATGGACGTCTATCTCACCGAAGAGTACAAGCACTCAAGGGAAAAGTCTCTAAAGGTCGCCAACGACCTGCTCTTCACCAAGGTGGGGAACGTCGTGGAGTACAGCGAAGTGGACCCGACTGAGGGCATCAAGCTGCACCTCACCGAGTCCGCGATGGCCGACCGCAACGTAAAGGCGGAGGACGTGGCTGAGGTTCTCGAGACGGGCAAGAGGAACGTCCAGATCGAGAAGGGCGGCAAGGTGCTGCGCGTTAACATGGAGAACGCGGACCTGTCGGCGCTCTTCACTCTGCGCAACAAGCTCCTCAACATGAAGCTAAAGGGAATCCCCGGAATCACCCGTGTCACCGTAGTCCAAGAGAACGACGAGTGGGTCATCCAGACTGCCGGTTCCAACCTGGGCAAGGTCGTCCAGGTCCCCGGCGTCGACACCTCCCGCATAACCACCAACAACATCCACGAGGTGGCCCAGGTCCTGGGCATCGAGGCCGCAAGGGCGACGCTCATCCGTGAGGTCATGTCCACGCTCGACGAGCAGGGGCTCGAGGTCGACGTAAGGCACATCTTCCTCGTGGCTGACCTGATGACCACCAAGGGCTACCTCCAACAGATTGGAAGGCACGGGGTCGCCGGCACCAAGAGTTCCGTCCTAGCCCGCGCCGCGTTCGAGATCACCGTCCCCACGCTGGCACAGGCCGCGATCCGCGGAGAGACCGAGGAGCTCAAGGGCGTCACCGAGAACGTTATTGTAGGGCTCCCGATCCCCGTCGGGACCGGCATAGTGGACCTATACATGGGCTGATAGAGATGGTAGACCAACAAATACTCGGACGCGTCCTCAAGGAAGCCGTAAAGTCGGGCAAGTATACCCTGGGAACGAGGGAGGTCCTCGCAGAGTTGAAGAGTTCCAAGGTCGTCATCGCCGCGGCGCCCCGCCCCGGGGCCGAGGGAGAAGTGCTGAAGAAGGAAGCCGAGAAGAACCACGTCCCGGTGATCTGGATCGAGAAAAACTCGGCAGCCCTGGGAAGGCTGGTGGGGCGGTCCCACAAGGTGTCTGCGATCGCGCTTAGGTCCATCAGCGATCAGGACCTAAGGCAGCTTCAAGCCTAGGTGCCAGTAGTGCCAGAGATCAAACTCACCTCAGATCAGCTCGGACTGATGTCCATCTTCCAGAACATGAGCGGCGCGACCGTCAGGGACTGCATCGTCGACGACAAGCTGGGCAGGCTGATCTTCATCATCAACAGAGGTCAGATGGGTCTGGCGATCGGAAAGAAGGGCGCGACCATCCAGAACATAGAGAGGGTCGTCAAAAAGCCCGTCGAGGTCGTGGAGTGGTCTGACGACCCGGCAGAGATGATCCGCAACTCGCTCGACCCGAGGTTCGTAGGGGAGGTCAGGATCAGCGACAGGTTGGACGGGACCAAGGGAGCGTCTGTGGTCGTGGACCCTAGGAAAAAGGGCGCGGTCCTCGGGCGCGGAGGAAGGAACGCGGAGAAGGCGAGGTTGATCGCCAAGAAGTACTTCGGCATCGCCAACCTCCAAATCATTACGTCCCTCTGAATGCTTTTATACGGTATGGATTCCGCGAGCTAATCCTACATGCCAGGTGGAGAGTTCTCGGCGCGTCAGATGCAGTTGCATCGCCAGAAGCTGCGCTGGTCAGACAAATACTACAAGCGCAAAATTCTGATGCTCGATGTCAAGGCTGACCCGCTGGAGGGTGCGCCGCAGGCTCGAGGCATCGTGCTGGAGAAGGTCGGTATAGAATCCAAGCAGCCAAACTCTGCCATCCGCAAGTGCGTAAGGGTCCAGATAGTCAAGAACGGGAAGCAGGTCACGGCGTTCCTCCCCGGCGACGGCGCGCTCAACTTCGTCGACGAGCACGACGAGGTCGAGCTCGAGGGCATAGGCGGGTCCATGAAGCGGGCAATGGGCGACATCCCGGGCGTCAGGTGGCAGGTATCGAAGGTCAACGGGGTCTCGCTCAACGAGCTGGTCTACGGGAAGAAGGAGAAGCCAAGGAGATAGAACCGCATGAGTCAGAAGCTAGATTATCCGAACCTCTTACTCTGGAACAAGTGGGACCTCACCCAGGTCAAGGTCGAGGACATAGGGCTGGCCGGAGTGATAGATGCTAGGCCGACGTTGATCCCCCATTCGGGAGGGCGGCACGAGCACCAGAAGTTCGCAAAGGCAAGAGTGAACGTCGTGGAGCGACTCGTGAACCAGATGATGCACTTCGGCAAGAAGCACGCCAAGAACACCGGTAGGATGGGGGGGAAGAAGCAAAAGTCGATGAACATCGTCAGGACAGCTTTCGAGATTATCAACCTGAAGACGGGCCAGAACCCTGCCCAGATCCTAGTGAAGGCGCTCGAGCACTCGGCACCGAACGAAGACACCACGAGGATGTCCTACGGAGGGGTCGTCTATCACATCTCGGTCGACATTTCCCCCACGAGAAGGATAGACATAGCCTTGAGATTCATCTCCGAGGGAGTGAGGGAAGCAGCATTCGGTTCCATGAAGACCGTCGAGGAGGTCCTAGCAGACGAGCTGATACTCGCAGCCAGCGGGGACTCGAACAGCTACGCGGTCAAGAAGAAGAACGAGCAAGAAAGAATCGCGATGGCGTCCAGGTAAGGAGAGAAGCTCCCCACCTTACTTTTCTTTGTCCTCTTCGCTCTTGCCCTGCTGCATGGCCATACCGCGCAGCTCGGGCTCCATTTCGGGAGGCTCGGCTATCTTTTGCCACGGTGCAGACAGGAAGTCGCTGATGATAGAGAGGATCACGTCGCTCCGGTACGTCTCCAGCTTGTGTGCAACAGTAAAGTCGTAGCGCGGGTTCTTGGCGACGGGCGGCAACACCTCTAGACGCGCCGTCCTGATGGCGTCCCTCAACAGGTACCCTGCCTTCAGCTGGGTTACCAGGTCGTCCTCAGCCCATATTATGAGCGTCGGTCTGTTCACGCTGCCAAGCCTAGGGATCTGTGCCTTGTCATAGGTACCGGAGATGAGCACCAGCGCTTCCACGGTCTCGGGCCACTCGATGGCTAGCTCCAGGGCGACCTGGCCTCCCCAAGATGTCCCTACCAGGATTCCCTTGCCGATGGCGAGCCTCTCCATGAGCTCGTGCACCACCCTCGCCTGTGCAACGTGGTCCGGCGTCTCGACCGGTCTCGACGACTTGCCAAACCCGATGAGGTCTGGAATGGTCAACGAATAGTGGCTCGCGAGGGACATCAGGGGTCGCCAGGCGGACCAGTCCTCCCTCTTGTCCCCTCCGTGTAGCATGACCATGCTGGGGCCGCTTCCCTCCGAGGCGTAGTTCACCTGGTACTCGCCGAGTTCGACCCTCTTCTCCGTCGTGGATGCCTTCATGTCGGTTTGAGCCCTCCCGCACGCGGCCGGTTTTATCTCTTCGCCATCTACTTGCCGTCCAGGAGACTGGTGTTCATCTGGGCGATCCCCGTCACTAGCACCTGAGCAAAGATCGATGCTTTGACGCACCCTGACGCGAAGAACCCTGTATAGTCCGAAGGAGTGACCGCCTGGCTGTCGGTGGTGACCGCGAAAGGTATCAACGAAGGGCAGCTTCCAGTGAAGCTGAGCGAGTAGAAGCCGGTCGCGTTTTTCGAGGCCGTGACCGAATACACCACGGTGAAGGAGTCCCCACTCGCTAACGGGAGGTCGACCGAGGGCGGGTCCGTAGACTCAGTCAGCCCGGGCGCAAGATGTGAGGAGTAAAAGTATTCGGAGCCCTCTCCGTTAGAGTTGTTCTCATAGGTTGCGTTGACCACGTAGATACTCGAGGTGAGCCTGAGCGGGCTGACGCTGGGGCTCAGGGGGGTGGAGTCGTTCAGGGTGTAGGTCACACAAATCAGCCCCGTCGAACCGGGAAGAATGACGAAGAGCCTGGACTGGTTGCCTGCCTCCTGGGTCGGTAGCCCTCCAGAGAAGGTCGTCGTGCAGTTCGAGGGGACCGCTCCTGTCGATTCGGAGGTGCTCAGGTTCGCGGAGACCTTGCCGGCCGACCCAAAGTCAAGGTCGGCTAGGGCTGTCCCTGCCGCGGCGGCCACCAAGAGCACTACGAGGACGATTGCCGCGGATTCCCTCCTCATTGCCCCCTTCTAGGGCGGCCGAAATATAATCCTGCGCGTGTTTTGGTAAAGATTTGGGGTGGAAACAGCGTTTTCACAACCGTTATCTAGGGCCTGGAGGACGCAAAACCCATGCAAAGCGACCCGCTCACCACGTTCAGCTCCCTCTGGAGAGCTTGTCTCAGAGACGATGACGACGTGGCAGAGTCCATAACCGTCACCGCCGTCTCCTTCGCGCTTGGCATGGTGGCGAGCGTGGTTACTGTCTACTTCCTCGGCGCCGCCCACCTTCTGGTGTAGGCGTCTACAATTTTCGACACGTAGGTGAAAAGATTCTACTTCCCTTGCATTTACTGAATCTAGGCCGTATCGTGTATTGGTAATCCAAAATGGGACGAAAGGCAGTACTCATCGGGTTCTGGTTGCTCGGATATGCCCTAGGCTTCTTCGCCTGGCTCGTTAGAGCGCCAGTCATCGCATGGGTCGAGAGCATCGGAGTGAGCTCGGACGTAGCAGGAGCTCTCATCACCGGTCTCGCCGGCTCTATCGTGATGCTGGTCGGGGTCATACTCTGGAGCTACCTCTCCTACAAGCCGTAGCTCCAAAGCTCTCACCCGAGAGAGGAGCTACTCTCCCTTTTTCATCAACCACTCGTGGGCTCGGTAGCCCTAGAAGGCTGAACCTGCATCTGCGCTTCCTTCCTTATCTCAGAAAGACGCTTGTTCAGCCGGTAGACAAGGTAGGCTATGCCGATGAAGGGAATCCAGGTTAGGAAGGCGTTGAAAGCCCCCAACACTATCTCGGTCGTCTCGAACAGCGCGGCCACCGCGAGCATCACCGTAACGATGAGCACGTTGATCCCGAGTTGCCAGACCTCCTTCGTCATCCTTCCCTCATCCCCGCCCCTGGAGTTGCTGAGCACTTTGATGATTGCGTAGAGCAGGTACAGCCCCTCAGCCGTAGCCACTGCGTAGGCCGGAAGCTCGAGATAGCTATGGGGTAGGATGAACAGGAGGATGACGAGCACAGCTCCAGGCACGGGTTGAGGTTCGTTGAACGCGATGGCCAGGGAGACCCTTGCCGTCACGTACATCGAGATAGCGAAGAAGATCACACCCAGCCCCGGGATCATCTCTATGAGGGAAATCCTGTAGTTGTTGGTGAAGATGTCGTAGAACAGCTGGGGGCCGCTCGCGTGGCTGGTGGTGTTGCTGAGTTGGTTTGCCTGGCTGATGTAATAGCCCTTCTCCCCGGGGAAAAATGGAATGGAAGGGACGAGGAAGAGGACCCCGACCTCGATCAAGAAGAGCGTCAGGCAGAGCAGGAGCCCCCGGACAGCGTAATCCCTGACGGCGCGGTCCCAGCGAGATTGGCCTTCTAATTCCCCGGAGAGCTCGTTTTCCAAGTTTTCCATCCCAGAAGAGGCCACCAATGAGGGCAAAAAGCGATAAGTGCCCTATTTGGGTTTCGGATTCCGGAGCGGGCCTTAATTTAGCTATTACACGGTGGCGGTCTTAACGACTTTCATGCGAATACCAAGGTTTATTTTCTAGTACATTGTATGGTACGGTATGAGCACTGACGACAAAATCCGATATGGACTGGTTGCACTAGGCGGAGCGTCTGTTGTGATGACGGCCTTCGGGGTCCACATCAGCCCGCTAGCACTCGGCGGTATCGGGACAGGCTAAGCAGCACTTTATTTTCTGCTTTCCTTCCCGTCCTACACTTTTCTCCTTTTTCGTTCGACCTCTTTTCTATTTTTCTTTTGCGCTCCTGTTCTAATCTATCCGGAGACTCTTACTTGAGCTTCAAGGACCTTGAACTTGGCCAGGAGTTCTTCCCTGTTGAATTTCCAGATTTTCGACTCCTCGTCGTAGAGCTGATAGGTGAGCGCGAATGCGACGGCGTTCCGCTGGTCCATGATATGGTAGGACGCTCTGTCTCGCACCGGCTTCATGACTCTTTCCAGGTATTCCATGCAGTCTAGCATCATCTCAGTAGGCACGATGAACTCCGAGAAGTAATCATACCCCGCGCCCTCCGCCCAGACCACGGGGAGACGGTCGAACGAACGCATTAGGTCCTTCCTCTCGGCGTCGGTCGGATTCTTGACCATGAAGTGAATGGCCACATAGCTGTGCGACTTGTGCTTGGCCCTGTCCGCCACCGGATCCCATCTGGATCCCATCCAGTTGATTCTGAATCCCTTCAACATCCCCTGGCCCATGACGTGCTCCTTCAGGTGCCAACACAGGGTCTTGTAGTTGATATCTACTCCGTCCGTTTTCTTTATCGACGCCTGTATCTCCTGTAGCTCTCTTGTCGCGTCCGTCACGAGCTCCTTTGTTATCAGGAGGTCGATCTTGTCAAACTTGACTTTCTCTGACACAGTAGGCGCTTGGAACGTGCTCTCTTTCTCCGCTTGCCCTTCTAGATCAAAGTCCCATCTACCAGAATTGAAGTCATAGTATTCCCCGTGCATGGGTATGTTGCGTATCCACCCAAGGTTGAAGACTTCGACCTTCTTGAAGACGCCCATCTGTCTAAGCTCATCGACGAATGTCAGGTACTCTCCGACAAGCTCCCTAGGAACGCTGCAGTTCACAGTATAACACTCCTCTGCGAGCGCCTTGGCGTAACTCACCACGTAGCAGAGCTCGTTCATGGTGAACATGAGCGGCCTCACATACTGCGCGTAGTCGTCACCAAAGCTCACTTTCAGCAAGATTCTCTGCAGCCCAAAAGCTTCGTGATTCGTGATACCTTGGATGGCGAAATCGTGCTCCTGGAGTTTCTTGTACCAATACCTCACCGTCTCCTTGTGCCTTCCCATCCTTCTCGCGATCTCGGGTATCTTCGGCCCGATCTTCGATATCTCCTTCACCATCAGCGCCATGTCGCTGTTGAGCTGCTTCGAGTCCTGTACTGGCACAGACGCGTCCTCAACTGGCGTCTCCATCATATCGAGACCCTCCCTGGTGCCCCGTGGAGCATGCTGCAGCCTAGACCTACATGAAAGTCCATGTCATCACAGACCAAAAGCGCCTCATCTCCTAAAAGCAACACCTGAGGCCTCTCAGAGTTTACATAAATAACTTGCGCCTAATTCCTATATTTTGAGAATGACGTATTTTTAGTTCGTCAGAAGACGATGAATCTAGGCTAAAACCCATAAAAACTTCGACAGTTCTAGGCAAAAACCTAGGAATGACCACATCGTCCCATGTATCCGCACATTGCGCCATCATTTGCCTATCTTTTTTGAACCCATTCCCATCGAGCCCAACCTCCCGGAAGAGTTCGCGGCCGGCGGGCGACCAAAGCTAAAATAATCAACAGAGGCGCGCGATATTGTGGCACTGATCAGCGGAGACGCATTCTTCTCCTTTCTCTTCGAGGTGCTGCTTGTCATCGGCGTGGCCTACTTGCTGCTGCGGGTATACCGAGACAGAACGAGGAAGGTCCGGAAGCTAAGGTAGCCGACGCGACTCTCTCACGAGGTTGGAGAGGCGGTCGTCGTGGGTTCCGTCGTCGCCGGTTTTTCGGGAGGGGCGATGACCTCGAACGAGAAATCGATGTGCCCGCAGTTGAGGCAGGCATAGGCCTGGACCGGGATCGCCGCGCCGGTGATCGTCTTGCTCCCACCCTTCACCTTCGGGCGTCCCACGATGGGCATGTCGAAGTATGTGTTGTCGCCCAGACTCTCGAAGATGATTCTTCCAGCCTCCGCATAGCCGCACGAGAGACACTTCCTCTTCTTCTCCAGGTCTATCCTGACGGACACGGCAGAGATGTTGCTCCAAGCCGCAATAAACGTTAGCCTCCCATGATGGGAGCACGGCTCCTTTCACAACAACCTCCGTTGGCATGTGGAGCGGGGGACACGCGGCCGTCTCCCCGAACCCTTAAGCGAAACGAGACGCTCGGGCCGGGCGTGGCACCCGTTCCCCTCCGCGATGGCAGGATGGTAGAAGTGGAGGTAATGGACTACGAGGCGAGAGTCGCCAGTCCAGACCTGCTCAAGGTGAGAGACCTCATCCGACAGCCTCAGCAACCCTGGTTCTCGGAGGGAGAGAACACGCTCCTTAACCGTTCCGTCTCACGTGATGAGTTTACGGGGATCGGGACCGTCTATCTCATCGTCGCGAGGCTCGATGGAGAGCCTGTGGGAACGGCCTGGTACCAGACTGGAGACGAGAGGGGCGAGGTCGGTGCCTGCGCCTTCGTCTTCACCCATCCCTCCTACAGAGGGCTAGGGGTCGCCAACGCCGTCATGAGCAGACTGGTGTCCCATTTCGGGGAACGAGGTGGTCGAGTCGTCTACCTGGGGACGAGCGAGCCTCGGGCCCGGGAGGTCTACCAGCGGGTCGGCTTCAGGGTCTACAACGGCGTGGTCATGCGACACATGGGAAAGGAAGCCGAGGACCGAAGCTTCGACGAGGAGTTCTTCTCCAACGTCGGCGATGCAAGGATGAGAGACGCGACGTGGGGCGACCTGGCGCGGCTCACGGCCCTCTATTCCTGCCCGCATCCGTGGTTCATCAAGGATTACGGGGAGAAGCTCTACTCGCATCCAACTCTACCACAGAAGAGGGCCCTGAGCGTCCCCATCTCGCTGTTCTTGCGGGCCGAGGAGGGGTCGAATCGCCTGATAGTCATGGAGAATCCCCGGGGGAGATTGGTGGGAGCCATGAGCATCTACCGGTCCGACGCCCTCAGAGGAGGACTATCGCTCGATTTTCTCGTCGTTCCATCCTATCTACAGCAGATGCGCGTCCTGCTCGAAGAAGGGTCCAGGATTGCACGGGGTCTAGGAGGTGGTCCGATCCGGGCCATCGTCTCCGATCTGGATGGGGGGAAGGAGGAGGTCCTGAGCGCCCTTGGCTTCCAGCCGGCTGAGCGGGTGACGCCTGAAGTCCTGCCGACGGGAACCGCTATAGGGATGCGGTCCTTCCAGGTCACCTCTTGAATGTGTCTGGCTGGTCCTAAGCGAGATTGCGCGAGACGACCATCGCTCCCGTCCGCAATTCTACGAAATGAAGGTCGACCAACGAGGAGAAATCACCAGCGGGTTCCATGAAACCTTAAATATTCATAGAAAAAGTCCGATTTCGTTAAAGGTAATTTTCGATGGCAGCCAAACCTCACCTGAACCTCATCGTAACAGGTCACGTAGACCACGGTAAGTCGACCAGCATGGGTCACTTTCTCTTCGACCTCGGAGCGGTCGACCAGAGGACCATAGACGAGTTTGCAAAGGAATCCGAGAAGACCGGAGCGGGTGACAGCTTCAAGTATGCCTGGGTGCTGGACCAGCTCAAGGACGAGAGGGAGAGAGGTGTCACCATAGACCTCGCCTTCCAGAGGTTCGAGACCCCGAAGTACTTCTACACGCTCATCGACGCACCCGGCCACCGGGACTTTATCAAGAACATGATTACCGGCGCCTCCGAGGCTGACGCTGCCGTCCTCGTCGTCTCCGCCAAGACCGGAGAGAGGGAGACTGCACTCGGTCCTGGTGGACAAGCGAGGGAGCACGCGTTCCTCCTAAAGACGCTCGGCGTCAATCAACTAGTCGTGGCCATCAACAAGATGGACGACCAGACCGTCAAGTACTCCGAGAAGATGTACATGGATGCGAAGCAGGACGTCGAGAACCTGCTAAAGGCTTCGGGCTACAACACCTCAAAGATACGCTTTATCCCGATCTCCGGCTGGACAGGCGAGAACCTCGTCAAGCCTTCGACGAACATGGACTGGTACAAGGGGCCGACCATACTGTTGGCGCTCGACGAGTTCACCGAGCCGCCCAAGCCCATCGAGAAGCCGCTCAGGCTCCCGATCCAGGACGTCTATACCATCACCGGTGTCGGCACGGTCCCCGTCGGCAGGATCGAGACGGGCAAGTTCAAGGTCGGCGACAGCGTCATGATAATGCCAGAGGGGCTCACCGCTGAGGTGAAGTCGATCGAGACCCACCACACTCCTATGCAGGAGGCCATGGCTGGAGACAACATCGGGTTCAACCTCAGGGGCGTCTCCAAGACGGACTTCCACAGGGGTTCGGTCCTCGGTCCGGTCTCAAACCCACCAACCATCGCAAAGGAGTTCCTCGCGCAGATCATCGTGGTCTTCCACCCGACGGCCATCGCAGCCGGCTACACCCCGGTATTGCACGCCCACACCGCCCAGGTCGCAGCGACCATCACCGAGATAATCGCAAAGATCGACCCCCGCACGGGCCAGCCGACGGAGGAAAAGCCCAAAACGATCAAGACGGGAGACTCGGCCATCGTGAAGATCACGCCGCTGCGTCCCATCGTGCTCGAGACCTTCAAGGATTACCCCGAGTTGGGGAGATTCGCCCTCCGGGACATGGGGTCAACCGTGGCCGCGGGAATCGTTCGAGAAGTTACGGTGAAGGGACAAGCCGAGAAAGAGAAGGCAGTTGCAAAGGCGTAGACTGCCCTCTCTTCATCTTTCGTCCCGAGTAGGGATATGCTTTGCGACATCATGAATTGCGTTCATCACAGCGATTCCATTCGCAATCCTTTCTCCGATCGCGTTAAATCGTAGCCCTCGAACTTCTTGAAGCTGAATTCCACAGAGATCGGACGCATCGCTACGCTCACCACCTCCTTAGTCACCGTCTCCGGTCCTGACACTTCGCTGTATTGGATCTTGTATCGCCTTCCGACAGTAATCTCCGGGAAGTAGCTCCGGACTTCTTTCATTGTCCTATCGACCGCAAAATCTTTCAAACTGAACCCAGCCTCCTCTTGAATATCCATGACGATGATCGCCTCCAGATACAGTTTCGTCTGTCGACCTTCCATCTTGTACGATGAGATTTCGACTTTGCAAAACGCTGTCGGCGCGTTATCTGAGACCATGAGCGACAAGCTCGCCTCTTCCTCCCTGGAGTCAGTAACAGAGTTCCATGTTCTTCTTCCCTTCAGCTTGGTATTCAGAGCTGGTTTGCGGCGCTCGCAGTCTGACTGCAGAGATCTAGTGGAGTGAACATTCTCTCGTTAAACAAACTAGCAACGCGTAATAAGCACCAACGAATCGACTTGCCCCGTGACTCGTCGTGAACTCACGAGCAACGGTCATTGTCATCCCCTTCGCTATCTGGTTTCTGGTTGAAGGGTGGGAATTGGTTATGTCTTCTCAAGGCTCTTTCATTGACGAAATAGTTGGAGCCCTCCTAATCATTTGGAGTATCGCGACTGTTGTTGTTTCGATGGTTTTCGGGCTTCGTCAACTAAGGGGAAAGCGCGATACCACCAAGTGAAGCAGGGGAGGCTAACACCCCGTGAACGAAGCAGAGCCCACGGAATCCATCCATCTACCCCTACTCGCGTTCTGGATTATCCTGATCAATTTGTTCTCTCCTTCGACTTTGATGCCCGCGGCCTCGACGGGCGCTTTGCCCTCCAGCCCGTCATGCTCGCGGATGTAGTTGTGAAACAACTGATGAACTCTGAGGATTAGGCTCTCTGAGATCGACCCAGAGATCATTCGTTGGCAACTACGCTACTGAACAGGCCTCCTAGAGTTGCTTCAAAACGAGAAAAAATTGCAAGACGTAACTGAAGATCTGGACGCCTACTGGATCCTTAGGGCGCCTTGTTGAACAAGGGAGAGCCAAAAGAGGAGAAAAAAGAGGGGGAGGGGTTTTTGGTTTCGTCAGATATGCTCCATTAGTCTTTGGTAACGGTAGCTCTTAACGAATTCATTGAAGATTGGTAGTGCGGTAGCTTGCTTGGCGTTGACCATGGTGCGTAGAGGCTTGTTTTCTTCGTAGATGGTATGTGCTGTAGACATTCCGAGGCTTTGCAGCAATCGCGTCATGAAGTCGGCATTGGGCACGCTTGTGATTACGACCTCGTATGGTTTCATTGATCCATCGGAATCTGCCATTCCTTGGATGAACCGTGTTCTGAACGATTTTGGCGTGCTGAAGATCCAATCCATCTTCAGTTGGTGTAGTGTCGTACATTCGTCCCACTTTAGCCCGAGTCCGACGTTGAACATCCAGGCTATCACGGGCGAACGCGCAGATATCCATCTGTATGCTGCTGATGGATGCATGCCGAACCGTGTGGTGCCTGTTGGCTGTTTGTCCTGTTTGCGGTCCATGATGATACCAAGGCTGTTCGTGCACAGACAGGCGAACTCGCCGAGGCGCTCGTTGGTGGGTTGTTTGAGTGTGAGGTGCAGGTCGACGTTGGATGACGTGAAGCGTTTCTGTTTGCCGCCAGCTTTGCTCGCGTCCCCGCCCATGATGCCGAGCAGATAAGAGAAGAGATCTTCCCTTAAGATGTCTATCTGCTCGTTCACCAGGCCGAAGATGGCGCCGCGCTGGTATGTGCTCTGCAACGGAGTCAGTTGCCTGACAACCGTTTGGATGTCGTCGTAGGAGCTGATTTGTGTCGGAACCTGTATCCACGAACCTTGCTCGTTTCCTCCCGATTCGAGCCAGAGTGGAAGTAACTTCCATCCTGGCCTGACTTCGGTGTGGAGAGCCGTGTCTGCGACGCGCACGAGGTACGGTCGCATCGTGCCTTTTGTCCACGCGCCGACCATTGACTTGTCGATGTGTAGTCCACGCACGACCTCTTTTGACCAGACTGACAGCGGCAACGCCAGGAAGTCGCAGAACTTCTTGAGTTGCTTCAGCCCCGCTTCTGATGCGCTTATTCCCCAGACGCGTTGGTCTAGGTACTTCAGCACCTCATCGGGTCCCTTGGCCAGGAGTGCCGCCAGTTCTTGTGAGATTTGTGGTGGGTCGCGTTCCTTCCTGCGCATTCCCTGATGCACCTCGACGCCATGCTTCTTGATCCAGGCGCTCACGGTTGCAGGGTCTGTGACGACTTTGTCAGCGATGTCCTCTATGGGCAGATGATCCTCGAGGAACATCTCGACCCAGTCCTTTGTGTTCTCCAAGTTCCAGTAGCCTCGGAAGTGCCTAGTCTTTGTGCCCCGTGAGTGAACCCCATCACCTTCAGGGCTTCCATTCGAGTCCTTCTTGTCGGAAGACATGTTGTTTCCGAGCCTTCTGCTCTTGTCGCCGGTGGAATTCGAGTGAAATCCGAACGCCCCCGACTTTCGTCTGTGTTGCTGTTGATGAAAACACCCTTCCCGCTTCTTACCTGCCGGGCCCGGTCTGCTTCATAGCGCCCCTATTTCTGACGACGACAGGATTTTGCCTTCCTTGCCCCCAACCTTTCGATCGGGAGTGCACGCGGCGCTTCACATACCTGACAGATAGTGTGGCCAGAGATTTAAGCGACAATGCCCGCGCGAAGGTGGGCCGTGGAAGAGGTGGATTACCCAACTAGCCCCAACCCGTCGCCGCAAACCGCACTCAATATAGCCTGGAATGGTTTGAGTCAGGGACCATGGTTCCAGCAAGTCACATTGAAGGAATCAAGAGAGGTGCAAAGGGACAACGGCTTTTTGTTGACGGCCTACCTCTGTGAAATGATTTGTTTCGGCCTCATCCAGTTCGTTCCATCTATCGGGCTCTCTGTAGTGAGTGCCTTCGCAATATTTGGAATCCTCGTCACCTACGCCATCTACAAGGATGCAGCCAAGATCAATCAGCGCGCCGGGGCCCGGGTCATAGATGCGACATTGTTGTCACTTCTCACGCTTGTCCTTTCCTATGTCATCGTTCCATTCTACGTTCTCGTTCCTAGGAGGAAGGCTTTGTCGAGAGAGGGCGTCTAGCGAGCAATGCCAGAAGAGAATAGGGACGGGCAGGTTAGAGAAACAATCGGGATCGGCACAATCCTCCTCGGATTTGCTGGAATCTGTGCGTTGGTAGGCGGGTTCTACTTCGTGCTTTACCCCCTAAAGGCATCTTTAGCTCCGGCTTATGCGAGCTACCAGCCGCCTCCCACGTATCCGGGCATCGCTGAGATGGTTATCGGAGCCGTCCTATTGGTAGTAGCGGCGATTGTTTATGCTAGCCGAAGGTCACGATCCGCGAGTCAGACCAAGAGCCCAAACCGGACTTCCCAGACGTAATCGGCTGTGTGAATTACGGCCTAAGCCATGATTTATCGTCGATCGGGTATGCGCGGTGGGCTCTGGTAACTTCTCTGGAGAGTCTCTCCCATCTCCAGCGAGTTAACAGTCAACGGAGAGTTCTGTTCCACGTCGCGTGTAGGAAAAGTGCCCGCTCCGGGGGCGCGTGCCACTCAATTCGGAAAAGTCTCAATCTTCGACAAATCAACGCCAAACACTCGCTCGACAAGGTTCCGGCATCTCATCTCTTCTTCCATTTACCTAGAGAAGCGACAGCGCCGGAATCAAAGTCGAGGGAAATAACAAGTGGGTGACGCCAATTTCAGAACGCTAGCCGTGTGAAGAACGAAGAGGCTGAATCGTGACTGGTAACCGGCGCGATTAGCGGAGGTTGGTTGTGGCAAGCGTATGTGAAGCAGAGCGGTCCTTCAAAGTACAGGAATATCCCGATTATGACTATCGCAACGATGACGAATATGGCGAAAGCCACCCAATCGGGCAAATCGCCAATGTCCATTGTCTTAGCGAAGCGCGCTTCTATAATTAAGCGCCTCGTTCATCCCCAGACAGTCAACAGGTAGGAATCCCCGAAATGAGCGTCTCCAGAAGAGTTACCCGTTCCCGAAGGTGGTCGTTAAATCGCCGGTTCTACATACAAGTCCATGTCCGCGCAACGTCCCAATGACAGGTCCATCCTCCTAGGAGAGTCGCTCAGCGACCACGAGAGGGGGAGGCCCGTCAAGCTCGACCCCGCCTGGCTCACTAGGAGCTCGGTCATAGTCGGCAAGAGTGGGACCGGCAAGTCCCATGACATCGACCTAATCGCGAAGAGATTGAGCGACCTCAACCACTCTGTGGTCATCCTTGACCGGACAGGAGAGCACGCAGAAGCGCTGGCCGGTCGGCCCTCATGCCGGATCCTGCGCCCGGGCAAGGAACTCTTCCTCTCGGTATTGTCACCTGACAATGGCTCGGGCTCGAACGCAGAATCCGTAGAGTCGGCGCTGGACACCTTCACCCACTTCCTCAGGGTATGCTTCGATGACAAACCGACGCCTCTCCAGCAGAGGATCTTCAGGGAATGCCTCCTTCCCCTCTACAACCATCTTGACGGTCCTGGAAGGCCCCCGACGGTGGCACAGTTCATCGCGACGGTCCGCCTTTATGAGGAGCACAGCACGCGAGTCCACGGCGTCCTCGAGTCCTGCGAGTCGCTCGTCTCCCGTTTCCACCCTCTGACAATCGGCAAGACTGGCGCGGTCTTCAACTCGACGGAGATTACATCGCTGGACGATTTCTTCGCCCCCGGCATCCACGTCATCGACGTCTCCATGCTCCTCGACGAGCCAAGCAAGGATCTGGTCAGCCAGGTGCTCATAAAACGGCTCTACAGGATGGCCAAGGACATCGGCCTCACCCATGACCTCAGGCAGCTTATCATCGTCGACGAAGCGCACCACATCGCTCCCAACCTCCGCGGGTACACGAGCTTCCTTGACTACATCTCCATCGAGAACAGAAAGTACGGTCAATCGGTCCTTGTCGCAACGACGAGCCCGGCCCAGCTCTCTGAGACGCTCCTCAGGAACGCTTCCGTCCGCATCTCCCACCTCCTAGATGACGGGGAGGACATCGATCTGATGCTAAGGTTCATGGTGAACAAGTACGAGGCTGACCGCTTCGTTTCGGAGTTCATGTTGCTCGACGTGGGAGAGGCCGTGCTCAGAGTGTCAACGCCGGTACAGGTTCCCGTCACGAAGGTGAGAGTGGCTCGCTAATCGGCGCTAGAAAGTCGGGGACTTGGGCGAGTCGATACTAGTAGTCGCTCAGGGATTTGCGCGCTTGAAGAGCATGAGGTCGACTTCCTCGAAGGGAAGGAGCTTGATGTTCGCCGTCTTCACCGTAATGTCGAAGAGTTCAAGAATGTGCTTCTGGAGAAGAAGCTTGATTTTCCGGTCGCTTGCCGTCCCCACAAGGTCGCC
>JAPCJP010000001.1:147817-152339 GCA_027886885.1 Nitrososphaerota archaeon
CAGCCGGTGCAGGTGCCCATGACCAAGGTGAGAATGACCTGAGGCGCCAAGCATAGTAACCCATCCCTGGAGCATTCGGGCTACCGTTGCCCAGAGAGAAGCCAACTTGGGACCCCGGGACCTATCTGAAGTTCGAGCGAGAGCGGACCCTGCCCTGTCGCGACCTCGTTGCCCGGATTCAGCTGGCGAGGGAGCCCAAGACGATGGCTGACCTAGGGTGTGGGCCAGGTAACAGCACCGCGGTCCTGGCCCAACGGTGGCCTGACGCCCAGCTCATCGGGGTCGACAGCTCCCCTGCCATGTTGGAGAAGGCCCGCAGCTCGTCGCTCAAGGCGGAGTGGATTCTCTCAGACATGTTCGTGTGGGAGCCGCCACGACCTTTCGACCTGGTCTTCTCCAACGCTGCCCTGCAATGGCTTCCCGACCACGGGAGTCAGGTTCCGCGTCTGCTCGGGCACGTGGCCGACGGAGGGGCCTTGGCGTTCCAGCTCCCCTCAGGCTCTGGCGCCTGGGCCGACGTCCTGAGGGCGGTGACCGCCTCCCCACGTTGGTCGGGCAGGTTCTCCAGCAACGCAGTTGACCTGAGCACCCATGAATTGTCGTTCTACTATGGCTTGCTCTCTCACCTCTCGAGTCGGGTCGAATTGTGGGAAACGACCTACGTGCACGTCCTCCAGGGCCCGGACGCCGTCGTCGAGTGGACGAGCGGCACTGCCCTTCGCCCATTGCTGGACCGCCTCCCCGAAGAGGCCGAGCGCGCCTCCTTCGTGGCCGACTACGCCGCCTCCATCGCCGAGGCGTATCCTAGGCAGCCCGATGGGATGGTACTCTTCCCCTTCCTTCGGCGCTTTGTGATCGCCTACCGTTGAGGAGCCGCCGGCTTTCCCCGGCTCACTTCAGTTCTCTTCTTCGAAGGAACGCCGCGCCATATCTCTCGGCGACTAGCGCGAGTACCTCATGGGGGTGCTCCCGCACAAGGTGATCGAGGAACTCTTTGGCGACGTTATCGCTCCCTGGCTCGAGCTCCAGCGCCCGGTCGGCGAGGTCTATGCACGTTGGACAATCTTGGATCGTCGTAACACTCGCTAGCCTCTTCAGCTCGCCCAGCTGCTTCGTGAAGAGGAGGCTGACCTTTCGGAGCCTCTGTTCGGCATCGAGCGTCCTCAGGAGGTCGAGCCTCTCCTCGAAGGTGAAGAACGGTGAGTACGCACATGTGTCGGCGAGCTTCCCCGGCGTGTCGCGGCTCTTCACGTAGGCGATGATCTCGGGAGGGATGCCGGGCATGACTCTGACGAACTCGTCTATCTGTCCGAGGACGGTTTCCATGGCCGCCGAAGTGCCGGAGGATGCGTCGGTACTATGTGCCCTTGTGAAACGCACTCTGGGGAGGGACGCGTCTTCAATGACCCTCTCCACCTGAACCCTCCACAGCCCCTTGCAGTACAGCTGTGCTGCCCCTCCACCTCCAGGAACCATCTTCTGTAACAAAACGAGGGTGCCGATGGAGCCCGCTGCCCCCTTCGGCCCAAGCCGGGGGATGAGGACGACAAGGTGGTGCTCCTTCAGCGCCTGGTTTGCTGCGGCCACGTTCTTCGGACTCCGGACCCCGATTGTCACTTCCATCTCCGGAAAAATTATCGCGTCCTCCGCGATCAAGACCGGAGTCTCGAATGACCCATTCTCAGACAACGGAGCCGATGGATTCTCTTCGTGGTCTTCGTTCAAAACAGATGCGACATTGGACTTGTCGGAAGGATAAAGACGTATCGGGGACCCCGACGCTCCCGATTCGTTCGGGCGCCGGCTTCGAAGTCCGCCCGCTTTCACCAGACCCCGGGTACTGCCGCGGGACGCGACCCAGTCCGCCCATCCCCGAGGTCGTTGCGGAAGTACTTTATCAGACCAACCCCGCCGCTGCTGATTTCGAAATTGGCCTGCCACCTGTCGACGCCGGCCAGTCTTGCAGCCTTCGAGGCGTCGAGAATCCTGGCGTTGTACCTCGTCCTGGCGGGAGGTATGAAGGGCGGCGCGTCGTAGAGGTAGCACATCAGGATGACCGCCCTCTTCCCGTGCTTGAGCGCGGCGGAGAGCTCCCCCATGTGCTTGATGAGTCGGTCGAATGAGTTAAAGCGCGAAATGCTGGCTTTTTCCGCCGAGCCGGTGGGGAGGGTGATGAGCGGTGTCTTCACTTCGATGTAGGTGTGACCTACGATGAAATCGATGCGCGAGCGCCCGACCTTCACCTCCCTCTGGATCTTGCCCTTCGCGATTCGCCCAAGCGAGCCTTTCTCCAAGAAGAACTCCACGTATCTGTTCGCTGCGCTCTGGTTTATCCCCACCCATTTCTTGGGGCCTGCTCCTGACGTTTCGAAGGAGACGGCCTCGACGGTACCTTTGGTCTTGCGCGGGCCTTCGGGGGCCCTCGAAAACAAGCAAGGCAGGGATGCGATCTTCGCCTCCCCCAATCGGCCTGTCGTGGGACAGTGGCACTTGATCACTCCGTTCCCCGTCTCTACGACCATGATGAACCGGTTGGGTCGCGAAAGGACGATTCCCTCCTCAAGTGGCTCCAGGAATCTGAAGAATCTCCCATCTGATGTCATGGTCATTCCCACGAGTATCGACATCCGACCCGATTTATCGGTTTGTTGACGGCCGGAGGCCTTCACGCCCGACGCCAGAGCCCTCCAGGTTAGCCCGGGCCTGGTCTCACATCTCAACCTACCCGACAATCAAGATGTAGGCGCCGACCGCTGCGATCACGAACCCGACGAGGGAGTCGTTGTATTTCGGAGGTATCCTCTCGAATGCCTTGGCCAGTCCGAATGTCCCGAGGAGCAGGAATAGGAGCAGAGCTCCCACCGAAGCGACCCCGAAGACTATCGCGGTGTCCAGGGCGAACCATAGACCGAAGGGAACTGCGAGAAGGAAGATGGGCAAGATGCTCAAGTCGGGCGAGAGCGCCGCCCCCAGCACCGTAAAGTAGTGGAAGGGGCGCTCCGCTTTCCCCGCTTTCGCCATCTTGGAGGTCGTCTCCGCTTCATAGTCCTCTCCTTGGTCTTTGGACCGTAGCTGCTTCCCGCCATAGAAGAGCCCTCCTACCACCATCGCTGCTCCCGTCCCTTCGGTCACGTAGAGCGAGACTTGCTTGGAGACCAAGATCCCCAGTCCCAGGATCAGGAACCCCAGGAGGACCGAGAAAATCACGTGCCCCACCGCGGTGACCGCCCCGACACCGAACAGGCGCGACCGCTTCCACTTGGATACCCGACCGAGGACTATCAGTGTGGCCCAGTGGTCGGGGGCCGACATGTGAAGTATGCCTACGGTTGCGGCCGCCAACAGCAACGGCGTAGGAGAGAGCATCTGGCCAACCCCTCATGGATAACCGAGCATCGCACCTGGTGTCGTCCTTTCACCTGATTGCCGCCACGACGCTCTGGAGCTCATCGAGGCTCCCAGCAACGAGGTTCTTCTTGCCTGCGTTGGTCACGCATTCCTCGACCAGGTCGTCGATGATCACCTGGACGGCGCTGTCGAGTGAAGAACGCACTGCGACTATCTGATGAACCACCTCGGAGTACGAGCGGCCCCCGTCGAGCATCTCGGCGATGCCGTGGACGTGCCCGTGGATGCGGGCTATTCGCTTGGAGACTTCTTTCCTTCTGTGGCCCGACATCCCCTCCAGGGGGATGGGATGCGCTTATTATGATTTTGCATCGGTGCCTTCACCGATGGTCTTTTCGCTCACACCGAGCGGTGGCCCCGTTGGCCCACGGAAGAGATATGGGCCGCCGAAAGGAACCCCAGGGAAGCAATTGTCGGCGAGCTCCAAACTCCAAAAGGGCAGAGAACGGAAGGCGAGAAGACTCCTGGAGTCCTCGAACCTCGAGGCCATAGTGGCGACAGCATGGGACAATGTCCGCCTGCTGACCGGCTCCGTGCCGTACCTCACGGTCGACTGGTACACCGATGCGGGGGCCGCCATCCTCGCAAGAGACCAGGACCCGGCCGTGATCGGTGGGCTGGAGGGGAAGGTCGCCGATGGGGTCAAGGTGCTAGGCGAGTGGAAGAGCTACCCGTTCGCCGACAGTGCCATCATCCCCGAGCTGTGGGCCGGTGCCATCGCCGAGGCGCTGAGAGCGAGCCGAGTGACCCGGGGGAGAGTGGGTTACGACTATCTGCCTGAGAGCAATCTCGTCTTTCTGAAGAAGAGATTCCCGAAGATTGAGTTCGTTCCGATCCTGCTCGAGCTGCTGAAGGTCAGGGCGGTCAAGACCCGGGAAGAGATAGAACAGGTCCGAAAGGTGGCCGCCATCATCGACATCGGGATGCTGAGCGGGCTGAAATGCCTCCGGCCGGGCGTTTCCGAGAGAGAGGTGAACGCAGAGATCTACTCCGCGATGTTCAGGTCGGGTTCCGAGATGGTCCCGTGGACGCCTTGCTGCACGACCTCAGGCGAGTACGCAGACCTGAAGCCGACGGACTACAAGCTCAGGGCGGGCGATACCATCAGGTGGGA
>JAPCJP010000088.1:0-1076 GCA_027886885.1 Nitrososphaerota archaeon
CCTGGTGTCTTGTCCGAGAACTATGGTTGACGCAATGTATTCGTCCGACTTCTTTCGGACGCTACGACGCGCTGATCCTCGTAAATGCACCAAGGGTAAGACGAAGCTTCTGATGCTGATATAGTTTTAATGCATAAAATAATTCCACACTATCGCTCTCAGCAATCGAGACGGAGGTCTGAGAGCCATCGTCATAGGGGGCGGTCACAGGTATTGGAACCCGGGAGGGGCGTTCACGACCTTCCCACGCGGAGTATACACAGTAGTGGCTGAGGACGAATGTGGAAACTCCGTCCTGGCATATTTCGCCGTCGCGTGAGGCGCGATGAACCCTCCGGGTGGTCGTAGCCCTAGTAGAGGTGTGGTACGTCGGGCCTTGGGAATAGACTCTGCGCTTGGGTGTATACCGAAGGCGGAACCTGCCGCCCTGATATCGACCGCAGCGCGGAGTTGAACTCATCCAGAAGGAGTTCATCGGTGCTTAGCGTCGTCAGATTGGCGCCGAACGAGAGAAACCAGACCAATATCGCGGTGCGGAGCGGTTCTGGGTAAGCGCCCCAGTCCCTGATACCATTAGTCCTCACATAAGAGAAGAGCTTCTGGTACACGCCCCAGCCGTACCGACGCTGAACGTCCAAGAAGAGCCTGACTCCCGGATCTCCCCCCATCCTCGACAACTGCGCCGCGCTCACGTCTTTTCTTCCTATCTCGCCTGACACAACTATGTCGCACATGTTAGGGAAGGGTGAGCTTCCGGCCCAAAGAGGAGAGCCATCCGCCCAGATCCATGAACTCGCCACCAAACCGGTCAAGACGTTGACAGTCTCGTGCATAGTTAGTATGTGCCACCAGAACTGCCCGATGCTGTAGGCGCTGTTGTGCAGCGCGTCGGGGGAGACGATGAGTCCCGACAACGGTCAGGACGCCACGGTCGCTTCCGACGGAGTCCCCCTCGTCCTGCATGTCATCCCGACCGCCACGGCTCGGGGCGCCCAGCGTGAGGCTCGCGCTCTGGCGACCCGCCTCGATGTGCCCGGCGAGCGGCACGTCCAACTGCGTAAGTTCGGACTGCATGC
>JAPCJP010000088.1:1086-4540 GCA_027886885.1 Nitrososphaerota archaeon
GCCACCAGAACTGTGGGATGCCGTAGGCGCTGTTGTACAGTGCGTCAGGGGAGATGGAGACCCCACTCGGACCGAAGACCGTGCCAGTATGCGCCCCTCCCTGAGCACTTGGGTCGAGGACGCAATCCATGCGGGCTGATTCCCAACTCGTGCTCACTCGAGTCGTCATGGAATAGCCGAAGTCGTTCGAGATCCGCGCTAGAGAGGAATCCAGCCAGCCCATAGCAGAATCGGTAAAATCGGACTGATGTTGCTGCCAGAATGCATTTGTCGCCCAGACGTTCCAGTAACTCGTCTTCGCGACAAGGCCGAACCCATTTGCAGAGATTGGGGGATTTCGGATTGCCATGGCTGGTTGCAATCGATTATTTCCAAATGTAATAAGGCCAACGCATTGCTGCCCTAATCCCGAGCGGAGGCGCAATCAACCCTATGCACGGCGTTACACTTTCCACGGAGGTGCAAAGCGCTCGCAAAGGATAAAGAATCATCCCGAGACAAAAAACCCGTGCTATTGGACATCACTCCCGATGAACTGCTGACGACAACGCGTGCAGTGAGGCGGCGGCTAGACCTTACTCGCCCTGTCGAACGGGACTTGATTGAGCAATGCATCGGGATAGCACAGCAGGCTCCGAGTGGATCGAATAAGCAGGCCTGGCACTTTGTGGTCGTAACCGATTCGGCGAAGCGAGCTGCGCTCGCCAGCCTCTATCGGAAGGGTAGCGAGTCGTATTTCTCTCAGAACTCCACTTCTGCAGGCAGTGACCCGAAGCGAGAAGCGGAACGGAAGCGATTGAGAGCATCTGCCAGATTCTTGGTCGACCATATCCACGAGGTGCCCGTCCACGTTATTCCTTGTTACAGCGGCCGCACGGAAGGGTTGTCTGCGCAGGCGCAAGCTGCGACGTGGGGCTCGATAATCCCGGCTACCTGGAGTTTCATGCTCGCCCTGAGAGCCCGCGGTCTCGGGTCGGCGTTCACCACGTTCCATCTCAGTTCCGAAGAGGAGGCCGCAGGGTTGCTTGACATTCCTTTCAAGGAGGTGACTCAGGCGGCCCTGATTCCCGTCGCTTATACAAAGGGCGTGGCATTCAAGCCAGGACCGCGCAAACCCTTCTCCAGCATGATACACTGGAACGGTTGGTAGGTAAACATCCTGGGAATTCGGCTCAGCTCAAAACGACCATCTATGGCGTGTGAACGATATTCCCCGGCGGAGGCGCAACGAACCCTATGCATGCTCAACATCTCTCTACAGAAACCGCAGTCTGTCTGAAGCACAAGCGCCGACCTGACTGACCAGCAGATACTTAGCCGGAGCCGCGGTTGCTTGCAACTGTGGAAGTCTTTTGCGGGCACTGCGGTGTGATCAACAGATCCGACCGAGTGTTCTGCCTCCGATGTCGAAGGAGGCTCTTCCCAATCTCGAAGTTCGACCTTAACGCAGACGACTTCCTCTATCCTGGCGACAAGATGAACCTCTCTATCGTCGAGGACGCCGGTTGGCTCCCGGGCGTGCTGGCGAGTGTTAGACTTGGAGGTCACGAGAAGTCGCTAAGAGAATCCTTGTCACGTCAGGCCGTCAGGGTGGCGAACCTCTCAGACCTCGACTTGTGCATGAGAGGATGCGGCGACCGCCTCGGACTAGAAGTACTACCCGAGGCCTTTGTCATACCTTCGGCCGTCCTCAACGCGGCGGTGACCGGGACAGAACGAAGTCCCTTGTTAGTAGTCACCCAAGTAGCCCTCCAGGTTCTCAGCGCGGCCGAGATGGAGATGCTGATTGGGCACGAGCTGGCCCACATTAAGAGCCGGCACATGTTATACCACACCGCCGCCGAGTCGATCACGACGGGAGGAAGCCTACTAGCCTCGTTCTTAGGTGCCGGTCTCATCGTTTATCCCATCCAGATGTCGCTCCTGGCTTGGCACAGGGAATCTGAAATCTCGGCGGACCGAGCAGCCATCCTGCTGGGAGGGGACTTGAACGCCTTCGAGTCGATGCTGACCAAGACCCTCCTTCACAATGGAGGAGAGGTCACCGGCGACGCAATCTCGCAACTCTTCCGGACCCATCCAGAACACGCGAGGAGGCTCTCGCTGGCCAGGGAGTTCTACGCGAGCCGGGATTTCGCCCGCGGACGTGAGAAACTGCGGCAGCGGAAGGAGCTCGCAAAGACGCTCATCCCATTCTGCGGATTCTGCGGCAGCCGCAAGCTGGTGCGAGCGAACTACTGCGGGTCCTGCGGGAAGAGCCTTGTCTAGTGCCCGACTCCCCTCGGCCTGCTCGAGGAGGCCTTCGTGGACACGGCACGAGCCACGTCCTCAGCTCGTCGAATTACCATGGCCTAACGTGTGGGTGATTATCCCCGGCGAAGGCGCAATGAACCCTATGCATGTCATGGGGTCCTTAATCGCATGGGACCGCCCATGATGTTTGACCAACGCTTATAGCGGGTCCACTTTCGACGACCGCAATCTCTTGTTTCGAGATGCCAGGTCCCGTTGGGCCGCAATCTCACTTCTCGTTGGTCAGATGGTCTCCGCCAGCTACTTCTACAGCCCGGCATCGGTCTACCTGTACATGGGGAGAGACCTGGGCCAGAACGTCTCGGGACTCGGTCTCCTTACCACGGCGTTCATAATCGGAATTGGGGGATTCCAGATTCCCGCCGGTCTCCTCGCCGAAAAAATCGGTCCCAGAAGGACGATCATCTACGGAACCTTCCTAGCCGCAGTGTCGACGCTCTTGACCGGCCTTCCGAGCCAGCTCGTTGTCCTGGCGTTCCTGAGATTCCTGACAGGCGTCGGGATGGCGTTCATCTTCGCACCATCCATTACCCTGGTCGCGAGATGCTTCAAAAAGGAATTCGAAGGTTTCGGCATCGGCCTGGTCGCCGGAGCCTTCGACCTTGGCGGAGTCATCGTCATACCGGGTTGGGCGGTGCTCGGCAGGGTAGAGGGATGGAGATTGAGCTTTGTGGTCGCCGGCATCCTCGGACTGCTAGCGATCGCGGCGATGATAATCCTCGTGCCCAGGGAAGAGGTCCGGTCTGGCTTCCGATTCAGAATCTCTGATCTGAGACGAGTCCTGCTCAACAAATGGCTTCTGGCGATAGGGCTCGCAGCGCTGAGCGTTCAGGTCGGATGGAATACCGTTGGTTCATTCATGGTCTTTTACCTTGAGAACAACTTTAACACCGCCCCAGCAATCGCTGGCCTGGTTGGTAGCCTCTTCCTGTTCTGCGCGTTGGTGTCATCGCCTCTGGCCGGGAGGATATACGGAAGGGTGGGACGTCCAGTCAGGTTGCTTTTGACGGGCGGCTTGTTCTCGGCAGCGGGCCTCGGAATAGCGGCGCTCATGTCCCCCTATGCCGCCGTGCTATCGACAGCGGTGGTCGGCGCTGCCGATGGGTTGGGGTTTACTACGGCATACATCCTTGCGAGAGAT
>JAPCJP010000035.1:0-5052 GCA_027886885.1 Nitrososphaerota archaeon
TCCTTCTTCGATCTGTTCCAGTCGTCCAGGAACTTCTTGAGGCCGATGTCTGTGAGCGGGTGCTGCATCATCTTCTCCATGACGTCCGGCGGCATGGTCGCGATGCCAGCCCCCAGTTTGGCTGCCTCGAGCACGTGATGAGGACCACGGATGCTCGCGACGAGTATCTCCGACTTTAGCTTGTGCTTCTCCTTGATTATCACAAGGTCCTCGATAACTTCCATCCCTCTCTGGCCTATGTCGTCCAGCCTCCCGATGAAGGGGCTGAGGTAGGAGGCGCCCGCTTTGGCGGCCAGGAGCCCCTGGGTGGCAGAGAAGATCAGCGTCACGTTCACTGGTATGCCCATGGAGCTCACGGTCTTGGTCGCCCGGAGTCCCTCGGGGATCATCGGTATCTTCACCACCACGTTCGGGGACAGCTTGGATAGGTGCTTTGCCTCGCTCACGATCCCGTCGTGCTCGGTGCCCACGACCTCGGCGCTCACCGGTCCGTTGACCTCCTTGCATATGGCGACTATCAAGTCCTCGAACTCCCCGCTCTCCTTGGCGACGAGCGAGGGATTGGTCGTGACTCCGTCCACCAGCCCCATCTGGTTGTACTTTCTAATGGCCGGGAGGCTCGCCGTGTCGAGGAAGAACTTCAAGGGTGGAAAGTTGTCCCTGATTCGTATATAAAATGTCAGTTGAAACTGGAGCCAGAGTCAGCGCCCGCGCCGGGCCCCCTCACTGGGGCGGTTCCGAGGGCTGACCGCAGGCGGGGCAGAATCGAGCATCAGCTTCGAGGGCCGCACCACAGTTCCCACAGAAGCGTGTGGCAGGATAGGCCGACGGCGTGGCACCAGGCACCATGACCTGCGCTGCTTTGGCTCCGCGCCTGCGCACCAAGACTACGGCGAAGACGATCACGATTATGGCCACCAGGATCGCTGCTCCGATGAGAAGCGAAGATGAGGTCGGTCCCGACGGCGACGGAGCCTGTGCTTCGAGCGTCTTCAGAGAGGCGTTGAAGTCGTTGGTCAGGATCCCGTAGACTGGAGTCCCTGCCCCCACGGCTGCGGAACCATCCCCGTTCGTGACCTGCGCGTTGTAGACCGCTTCCGCCGTGTCGTCCCCGAAGGTGTAGAGAGATGGGAACGCGGTCAGGTTTCCGGTGCTAGGGTTGAGATAGAACAGCGCCAGGTTCGCCTTCATGGCGAGCAGCGTGGCCGCCTGACCGCCCCCGCCCCCGCCGAAGACCAGTTCTGCATCGTAGTAGGAGCCGATGAGCGTGGCTGAGCCGGCTGGCGTGTAGTTCCGTCCGTCGACGACGAAGTCGGCCGCGGCGACGTTGGGGTCCTCGATGGTTATCTCGTCGAACCAGGTTATCCTTGTGGGTGTCTGGCCGTCCAGGGCGCGCACCCCCATCTGGATTAGGATCCCCGTTCCCTTCTCCACTGTCTCGTTCATGTAAAGGACCCACGCCTGTGGAAGCGTGTACGTGTAGGTGTAGTTGGAGTTGTAGTTCCCGTAGTAGGTCTGGGGGACGCCGTTGTTAACTATGCCACCCACCGTTCCGGTCCCCACGATGGACTGGTTCGTCAGCTGCGCGTTGTCTCCCGTCGTGTTCAGGACGTTGTTCCTGTAGGTGACGCTGGACTCGTTGGTCAGGAAGGCGAGCACGTTCTGGGGCCAATAGGTGAACAGCGCCCCGTCGGTGTTGTTGACCTGCAGCACGGTGTTAAGCTGGAGGGAGGCCTGATGGGTCCCCGATTTGTTGTCCAGGACGCTCAGAGCGCTCACCTGAGCATAGCCCACGATGGAGCTGGAATCCACCTTGTAGGGTTGGATCGTGCCGGAATTATTGTACAACCCGTAGGCGGCGATGCCCGTCGGACTCGGGGACCCGAAGTTCAGGATGAACGGGTTCACGTAGGCGGGGATGATGTTGTACTCGACGTAGACGTAGGCCGGGTTCGGGCTCTCGTCCGTGACGGAAAGCAGGTAGAAGCCCGGATCGAGGCTGAGGTTGTAGCCCGTGCTGACCGTCGGATACACGGTGAAGTTGGTGAAAGTGACAGAGGGTGAGGTGAAGACCGCGGTCTGCGTGGTGTTGTCGTACACCGTGTACTGGACGATCTCGGTCGAGGCGCCGAGAAGGTCAAACTGTGAGGACGAGCCCAGGGTCTCCACGTGGATGGGCGTCGTATACGTGGTCCCGGGCTGGACCATCTTGAAGACGCCGAAGTTTGTCGTGGAGTTTTGGAGGTCGATGTTCGGGTTGATTATGTAGAGCTCGGTGATGTTCACAGGGTCGTTCGGAGTGTATACGACCAGGTAATAGATTCCCGGAGCAGCCAGTAGAGCATCGTAGTTACCGAACCCGTTCGTGTCGGCGGCTCCTTGCTGCCAGAAGATGGAGTTTGTGATGTCCCCGGTCTGCGCGAACGCGGCCTCCTGCTGCTGCGTCATGAAGGCCGATTCCACGGAGATGTTACCCTCGGTCGCGTAGCCGACGATGGCGCCGCCCTGGGCGGTCACGTCCACCTCGGTGGCATTGAAGTAGCCCGCCGGGAGCTGGTTCACAAATTCCTGCTCGGTCTCGCTCTGCGTCTGCGCCTTTGCGGTTCTAGCCACTGGTAGGATGAAGGCCGAAGAAAGGATCAGGATGCCGAAGAAGACGGCCAGAAGCCTTTCACGGGTCTTTAGGCGGGTCATCTTCTTGGCTCGATCTCCAATGATCTAGGTCTTCACTTGAGGAGCACCGCAGACGGGGCAGAAAGCCATGTTCGAACGCATCGACGCCCCGCAAGTACCGCAGTGGATCTTCGCCAGGTCCCTGTGGAGAGCTGGTGCGCCGAAACTTCCAGTACCAGAGGCCCTTCCTTGGGATGAATAGGCGAGGAAGGCTACAACGCCGATGAGAATTGCCCCTATCAAGCATATGAGCGGGAATCCAAAGATGAGGCTGACGGTAGCTATTAGCCAGCCTATGGCCATCAGCCCGACCTGCCAGGTGGCGATCTCGCGCCTGGGTTCGGCAGGGGGTTGCATGGTCGTCATGCCAACCTCGTCCCGCAGCGTTTGCAGAATGCGTTACCAGCCGGATTGGTCGCGCCACAGTTGGCACAGACCTTGGAGCCGACGGCCGCCATAGGGGCCGTAGTGGGAGTCGCAGGAGCGGCGACCTGAGCGGCCATTGGGGCTCCGCAGTTCGCGCAGAACGCATCTCCGGGGGTGTTGGCAGCTCCACAATTCATGCAGAAGTTGCCTCCCGCCGCCGGTGACTGCGGGGTAGGCGCGTTGCGGCTAAAGCGGTTCATGAAACCCGTGGTCCCGCTCCCCCCGGCCATTCCCGACTTTTCCGAACGGTACACGTCGAGAGCCAGGAGTCCTCCCACAATGAGGGTAGGGATGAAGAAGAACGCGAAGGCCGCTCCGACATTCTTGGAGGTGGCCACGAAGGTTCCGAAATAGTTGAACCCGGAATAGAATGCACCGCTATACCACAGTATGGCGCCTATGATGTTCCAGGCCGCCAGTCCGAGAGTCCAATAGAACCAGGGGAACATGAGCGCCCTTCTCCTCCCGACGTAGGCGTGGCCGACGCCCCAAATGAAAAAGTCAAGGGCAGCTGCCTGCGTTGGTGTCCTTGGCAAAAGCACGCTTAACCCGCTAGTTGGCCTTTAAAGCATTTTGCAACGACTCTAGCTTCTGCGTTACTTTCCTCGCGTCGGCCCTGTGATTATGATGGCGCTCCGCGTCACGATGACATCGCCGACGTCCTTCCGGTCTGCGCGGAGTCTTATCTTCGGGAACTCCCCCACGGTCCTCCGGTCAGCCCCCTCGATGATTATCCAGCGGTTGTTGAACCCGCGGATTATCTCCCCCTTTGCGTTGTAAAAATCGACGAAGCCGGTCGGAGCCTTCTCCCCCTCCTTGTTGGAGAGGTGAAAGGCGTACAACAGGTACGCGAAATCCTTCGGCGGCTGCATGTCCTCAGCGTCATCCTCCCCCTTGAAGTTGATCGTGATTGCACCCGCAGGGTCGACGACGAAGCCTTCTATCTCGTCGGCAAAGAACCGTTCTCTGACGTGCCAGAAGGGTCTGCCCTGGCTGTCCTTCCATTGGTATTGTATGGCGCGTCCCTTGTTCAGCGTCACGCTCTTGGCGAAGTAGGAACCCACGTTCTGGTTGACGTCGTTCACGAACTGGATGAACCATAGCTTCTTGCCGGTATCGAACCCCAGGTCGGCGAACTCCCAGAACTGCTTCGACGGAAGGGCTGATGGACCCTTTGGTGACTCTGTCACAGCCATCGCTCCGCTCTGAATTATAAAAAGCTAGTCTGACGTGTCCCTAACCGCACGGGGGTGGCTCTTCGCATACGGCCGGTGCCTCCTCCGCGGCGGTGCAGACCGGGGCCTCACAGACAGCGGGTGCCTCGCATGCCGCCGGTGCTTCGCAGACGGCGAGCGCCTCGCAAGGCGGTGCTTCGCATACGGATCCGGCATCACAAGGGGGCGTTTCGCAAACCTGTGGCGCGACGCAGGAGACGCAGGAGGCTTCGCACTGCGGTGCCGTGCAGGCAGAGGCGCAAGCGGCGGCTCCCGTGCAGGCGGCCGCGCATGGACTCAGACAAACGTTGTCAGTCTGGCCGAAGCAGGAGCAGGTCGTCGAGTATGAGGTACCCCCCGCGCACGAGGTACAGGCGGGGTTCTGGCAGACGGCGGTGCAGGTCTGGGTGCAGGTCGGTCCTTGACAGGCGGATTGGCAAACGGGAGCGCTGCATTGACAGGTGTCTGGTCCTCCGCATCTTGAAGCTTCGCATTGGGCGACACAATACTGATTGCAGGACTGTTGGCAAGCCGGTTGGCACGGCTGTGCCTGGCACTGACCCGTGCAGGTCTGTTCACAGGGTGGGGCGCAAACCTGCTGGCAGGGGGTTTGACACCCGGGCTCACACGGTGGTACGCAGGCGCTCTGGCATTGCTGTTCGCAAGGCGGGGCACAAGCAGACTGACACTGCGCCTCCTCTTCGCATCCTCCCGAGGTTGGTCCGCAGGTCGACTGGCA
>JAPCJP010000035.1:5152-8792 GCA_027886885.1 Nitrososphaerota archaeon
TGTTGGCATGGGGACGCGCAGACCGATTGGCACGCAGCTTCGCAAGGTGGGGCGCAGACGGCTTGACAGGATGGCTCGCATACCCCTTGCGCAGACTCGCATGTTGATTGACATGCAGGTTCACATGGGGGCGCACACACCGCTTGACACTGAGCTTCATCCCCGCTGTTTGAACCGGGTTCACACTGAGTGGCGCAGCCCTGTTCCTCAGCTGCGCATGGGCTTAAGCATACAGAGTCGGTCTGACATAGGGAGGTGCAAGCCTCCTGGGAAGCGCTAGCGCACCCGCCGTCGGAGGATGGGGCACACGATGATTGACACACGGCTTCTTCACTCCCACAAGCGGGGCATGTGTATTCGTCACCTGGAGCAGTATGAAACTGGCACTCTGGAGGAACGCAACACGAGCCACCGGCGCAAGACGGTGAGGAACAGGACGATTCCCCTCCTGAGCAGGTAGGTGTGGACAGACTCCTTCGGTGCTCTCCTACCTTGCGAGACCTATATCACCATTGCCGCGCTCAGGAAGGGATCAAATTGCGAAGGGCTTGGAGCGCGCACAGATTAACCGATAAATAGTACAGGACGACCAATCGAAGGTCAGTGTCCGAGAGAACCCCTCCCGAATCCGCCGCCAAACAAGAGGCGATCGCCCCACTGAAGCCAAAGGCGAAACTTGCGGCTGCGGCGAGTTCGGACCCCAAAGCGGATTCCTCGATCCCCTCTGGGGAGAAAGTGCATTGTCACGCCTGCAGCGCCCTGAACCCCAAGACCTCGCTATTCTGTAGGTTCTGTGGCACAAACCTCAATGCTGAGTACGACATCCCCCTACGTCTCTTCGATACGTCCGAGAGCCTTACGACCCTGAACAAATTGACTCAAATGGCACCGACCACGAGGCTCGTGGAGATATTCCTGCGAAAGCTTGGCACGCCGTGGGTTGAAGCGCAGTTCCTTGGGGACGGGGTCAAGATAAGCGACAAGCAGTACCCGGAATTCCATCAGGCAGCGAAGGAGGTCGCCGTCCTCCTCGCGGTGGGGCGGATGCCGAGGATATACATGAGCTATAGCTCAGAGGTGGTGCAGAGCACGCACCCAACGTACTCCATGGGGACCAACGACGACCCGGTGATCATCCTGAACACGACCTTCCTGAGCAGGTGCAGCATACCGGAGTTCAAGTTCATGATCGCGAGGGAGATGGGTCACATCAAATGCGGGCACCCGGTCTATCTCACCACCGGCGTCATAGCCAAGGATATCGGCGCGGGCGCGGTGGGACTCGGGTTGGGCGGGGTGGACCACATACTTGGGGGGCTCTTCACTTCGGTAGTGATCAACCAGCCGCTCATGGCGGCGATGAACGCCTGGTATAGGGCTGCAGCCTACAAGGCTGACAAGATGGCGTTCGCCGCGATAGCGGACATGGACTTAGTCCAGAAGATATTCGCAAAGACCGTGGTCGGGTGGTTCAATGCGGGAGGGCTCCAAGACAAGATGGACATCCAGGAATTCCTGAACCAGTATGACGACCTGGAAGAATCGGTGGGCAGGCTCTCAGAGTTTCTGGGGCCTTTGGGAAGCTTCCCGGGAGGCTTGACAGTCCCTGGCGAGTTCAATCCGGGATATACGATGCCCTTCGCAGTGAGGCGGTTGAGAGAGCTGATCGAATACCACAAGACCGAAAAGTACGCACTGGCGAGGAAGATTATCGAGAACTCGACGAAGGGCATTTACACTCTCCCGAAAGAGGTCGAGAAGTATGAATCAAGCTTCTGCGGCTTCTGCGGAGCCAAGATACCGGCCGGGCGTACGGTCTGCCCGGCCTGCGGCCGACAACAGGAAGAATAGCCTGCGAAAAAGGGATAAATATCGTTGGAGGGCTCGTAGGCCTCGTGTCCGCTCCGAAGTTCCTGAAGAAGGAAGAGATCAACGACAAGATTGTGATCGAGACCACGGGTAAGAAAATAGGAAAAGGCAAGGAGATCGCCTTCGCATTGGATGGAAGCGCAGCCCTCTTCGTCACGACGGACAGCGGTATTGACATGCAGGTACCTATGGCCAGGATCATGGGTGTCGGCGAATACATAGTCGTCAGGCCAGCGGAACAGGTTCAGAGGCCCGCTCAAGCCCAGGCCCAAAGACCGGCCCCGCGACCGGCCATGGCAGCAGCGGCTCCCCAAGCTAGGCCAGCGGTCCAAGCGCCCATCCCGCCGCCTCCAATGGCTGCGGCCGCTCAGGCCCCTGCGGCGATGGCCTGCAGGAACTGCGGAGCTCCGCTCAAACCGGGCGCAAAGTTCTGCACAAAGTGCGGGACCAGCACCGTTTAGCTCAGGGGCTCACTACATCGACGGCGCTGGGTCGTTGACCACGGTCACTCTGTAGCCGTGGGAGATGGACCTCCCCAGAATTGGGTCGGTTATTTCGAAGTGAAAGTCGCGGGGGAAGAGGCTCTTGTCTCCCGCTGCGATGTTGTATAGGTCGGGAGGCGCAGAGGGTAGGGGGTCGACCGACCCGCTAAAGAGCACGGTCTGATTCTGTTTGAGCTTGGGGTTGGCCGCGTAATGGGTTTCCAGGTCTACGATGGTGCTGATCGGGGAATCCTGGAACATCACCTTCTGCCCATCTATGGTGACCCAGCTCTTCAGACGAAGGGCGCCGAAGTGGTCCTTGATGTCATTATAGTACCAGACCTCCCGGGCCACCACGGCAGGGCAGAGTTGTTTCCCCTTGGCGGGGTCAGGGGCACCGCCGGCGGTCTTGAAGGACGCGGGGTCCACAGTGGCGTCCACGTGGTCGCTCCCGGTGGTGATGAAAATCTCTCCCTTGTCCACTATCGCGACGTACTCGGCCTCCCCCAGACTCCGAGCTTCCTCCACCTCGATGGTGTCGTCGGAGGTCAGAAGGTATCTGCTCTTCCTGACGGTCTTGGGCGGGCTCCTCAGGACGCCGAGGCTAATCGCTCTGACTTCTACGCTCCTCTTGGTCCTCGGACCGCTCTTTGGGACTACTTCGAACTCCATCCAGTTTTCACTTAGTTTCAAGGTGATGGGCAATCCCCTGGCTGGGTCTTGATTTCTGCTTTGCGCGCCCTCGGTCGTGGACACTAGAGCCTGAAGAGCTCACGAGCGTTCGACGAGGCCACCATCCGTTTCTCCTTGTCTGGGAGGGTCGACTCCACCACGTTGCTGACGCCGGACCTGGCGTACTGGACGGGGCAGCCCGTCCCAAGGAGGACATGTTTGGGGCCAAGGTACTTGATGAGTCGCTCCTTCCCTTGCCACATCTGGAGACAGGACGTCTCCACCCAGAGGTTCTCCGGCACTTTGTGCTGGTAGAGAAGGGTAACGACATCATAGTTCACTCCCGAAAGCACGAACGAGACGCCGGGATGGGCCTTGACGAAGGAGAGCACAGCACCCATTGACATGGTCGGGAGATTCCAGCTGAGGATTAGCCTGAACGGCAGCACGATTGGGACGCGCAGGTCCTCTGCCAGGTCTGCTATGTTTGACGCGTCGTCGAGGGCGAAGCCGTGGTATTGGGGGCACATTCGGACCCCCTTGAAGAGCCCAGAACTCAGCGACTGGATGCCCGCGGCATCCGGCTGTTCGGGGACCGGCTGCGGCCGCCGTCGGAC
>JAPCJP010000035.1:8802-17664 GCA_027886885.1 Nitrososphaerota archaeon
ATGCCAGCGTCCTTCTTCTTGCTGAGCGGCGTGAGAGTGGCCAGGCCAAAGAGCTTGTCGGAGTGCTTCTTGCACGCTTTCAGCAGCTCTAGGTTTCCCTCTTCCGTATCGACGAACGTAGAGCGGAGCGAGCCGACAAGCGCACGGTCTATGCCGTTGTTTGCTAGATACTTGACGAGCTGATCGCCGGTGTTGACTTGCATGTTCCAGTACGGCCACTTGCCCAAGTAGGCGTTGGCGTCCGTCACGTCGATCCGGCTCAAACCCTCTTCCTCCCGATCAGCCGCTTGATGTTGCCGCCCAGGATCAGCGCTCTCTCGTCCTCAGCCACCGCAGCCGCCTTCACCTTGGCCAGTTGAGCGTAGGGCTCAATGCAGGGGTAGTCCGTCCCGAAGAGCACCCTCTCCGCTCCGACCACCCTGACTGCCTCTTCGATGATATTCGACTCCACGTTGGAGGTGGTGGAGTCCAGGTAGATGTTGTCGTGGCGCTTCGATTCGTGGATGCACCCGTACATCCCCTCCAGGCCGTCGGAACCGCCGCCCCCCATGTGGGCGAGCAGGTAGGTGGCGTCTGGGAAACGGTCGGCAAGCCTGAAGATCGGAGCCACCGGGTCCGCGTGGATGAGGATGGGGACGCGCAGCTTCGAGAGCCTCTCCATGAGAGGGTAGGCCGATGGCTCGTCGGCGACCCACTTCGGCGGGACTGGGTACATCTTCGCCCCGATCATGCCCCCTTTCACGATGCACCGCTCAAGCTCATTGAGCGCCAGGTCCCCGAACCGAGGGTTGAGCACGCAGTAACCCAGGACCCGGTCCGGGAGCTCCCTCATCAAACGCAAGGTGTTGTTGTTCCCCTCCACAAAGTCGTAGTGCAGCGCCATGAACGAGGAGACGCACATCTTCGAAATCCCGAGGCGGTCCGCCATTGCGGGGAGGTCCTTGCGGTTCCCTCCCTTGATGTGGCCCCCCATCAAGTACACGTCATTGTGGACGTGACAGTCGATTATCTCAGGTTCAACCGCGGCGACTGCAGCTCGGTTCCCGCGTCTGTCGCGCGGCATCTACACAGCTCCCAGATAGTTCTCGAAGGTTTGGGCAATCCAGACCATGCCGCGCTCGAGCAGGTCGAGCCTGATGTTCTCGTTGGGAGCGTGCAGTGACGCGTCCGGGGGCGAGATGCCGATCGAAACTATGGGTGCGCCATAGTTATCGCGTATAAGATAATGGGGCGAAGTGCCGGGGGAGCAGAGTTCGACGACGCTCTTCTTTCCATAGACTTTCTCTCCGGCGCGCATGGCCGCTTTTGCCCAGGGGTCGCTGGGCGGCGTGCGGGCGGCGGGCTCGCTATCGAGGACGGTCATCTTGACGTCTGAGAAACCGTTCTCATCGAGGTACGCTCTCAGTTTCTTGAAGAGTGCCTTGGGGTCCTGACCGAGAGCCAGACGGAAGTCCATCTTGCAGTGGACCTCAGCTGGAAGGACGGTCTTCATCCCGACGCCCTGGTATCCGGCCCAGATGCCTGCAATATTGGCGGTAGGTCTCGACTGTAGTGCGGTCTTGAGCTCAAGGTCCGTAGACGCCTTCACGAACTCGTCCGGGCCATAGGACTCCTCGAAGAATTTTCTGTCGAACGGTTGACCATCTAGGAACTTGAGCTCCGTCCTGGTGAAGTCCTCCACTCCGTCGTACCAGCCCGGCACCAGGACGCGTTCGTTCTGGTCCTTTATCAGGTTCAGGAGCCAGACCATCCTCCAAGGAGCGCTCGGCAGTATGGCCGCATGAGCGCTGTGGGCGTCCTGCCTAAGGGACCTCACCGTGTACTCCACGTAGAGCGTCCCCTTCCCGCCGAGACTGACGATGGGTCGACCCTCTTCCGTTATCGACCCGTGCTCCCAGAGAGATGCGTCACACCTGAATAGCTCCTTGTTCTGAGAGACATATCTCGGAAGTCCATTGCTCCCCGTTTCCTCCTCTCCTTCGAAGCAGAACTTGATGTTGCAAGGCGGTTCGCCGTAGACCTTCATGTAGGACTCGATCAGTTTCAGCCGGGAGACCAACTCTCCCTTATCGTCGGAGGCGCCCCGGCCGTAGAGCCTACCTTTCCTCACCTCGGGTTTGAAGGGTGGCGACTTCCAGAGCTCCAATGGCTCCTCCGGTTGCACGTCGTAGTGGTTGTAGAGGAGGATCGTCTTTTCGGATTTGGATGACTTGATCTCCCCGTAGACCAAAGGCGCGCTGCCGTCCTGGCGCAAAATCCCCGGCTTGCCGCCTATCTCCTTGATCATGCTCGAGACGAGCTTGGAACACTCCTCGATGCCTTCCTTCCTCGCGGAGACGCTACGCTGTGCGACGAGCCTCGAGATATCCTCCACGAACCTGCCCTGGTTCTTGTGGATGTAGTCCTTGAGGCGTGTATCTACCATTGACTATCTACTTCCTACGCTCCGGGTGCAAAGTGGGGTCAGACCTTCCCGCGGAAGGCTTTCCCTCGGACCAGTCTATACTTCGGCTTCTTGCCGGGAGGTCCGGCCCAGGTAGAGTCAGAGCTCATGTACGAGATCGCCCAACCCCACCTCGGGTGCGGGGATTTGTTGGGCCCGCTCTTGTGGAGTATCATGCTGTGATGGAACGAGGCGCTACCAGACTTGAGCGGCGCTGCCACCTCCTTCGAGAGGTCGATGGCGGATTCTGGGACCTGCATGTCCTCCCTATCGCCCACCATCCACTTCTCCGAGTGGTCGATCAGGCCGACCCTGTGGCTCCCGGGGATGAAGTGGAGGCACCCGTTCTCGACGGTTGCGTCCTCCAGCGCGATCCAGCACGTGACGATGTTCTTCGGCTCCACGAAGAAGTAGGCGTGGTCCTGATGGTAGGGCTTCTCGACGCCTATCTTGGCAGGCTTCACGAAGAACTGGTCCCCGAAGACCATGATGTTGGGTCCCAGAAGCTCCTCGACGACATCGAGTATCTTCGGGTTCTTCGCCGTGGCCAGGAAGACCTCGTCATAGTCCGTCAAGTTGTTTATCTTGCGCAGCGATTCGATTCCCGACTTGGCCTTCACCTTGCCGCTCGCTACAGCTGGCTCCACCTCGAAACGGTCTTCGGGTACGTGCTTCAGTTTGCCGTTCCCAATCTGGGCTACCCTTCGCTTTAGGCCGCGGAGCTCGGTGGGCGTCAACAGGTCCTCAACGACGATGAAACCGTCTTTTTCGAACTTTTTCCTCCTCTGCTCAACAGCGAGGCGCTG
The DNA here is from genome assembly GCA_027886885.1 of Nitrososphaerota archaeon. Classification (GTDB taxonomy): domain Archaea; phylum Thermoproteota; class Nitrososphaeria; order Nitrososphaerales; family Gagatemarchaeaceae; genus Gagatemarchaeum. Next base: position 12,052 of record JAPCJP010000035.1, read on the forward strand.
CATTCCGACCCGAATCTTCGACTACGACGGCTAAAAGCGTATCGAAGGTCGGGCGGGACTAGGGACGAACTTGGTTCTAGGTCGTCTAGTCAGGGGACTTCAAAGCCCTGTGGGGCCGGGGGAAAGCGGCGCAACTACTTCCTCCCGAGAAGCTTCGCGGCGACCGCGCCCGTCTCTACGAGGTACGAATGGATGATGTCGTAGTCCGTCCCGATGGCGATGTCGGTCACCCCGATTTTCTTGTACTTCTCGATGCCCTTCCTCACGTCCTCGGCGGTACCCCCCAGTTCGAGGCGCGGATGCTTGTCGTACTTGACCGCAGTCTTGATTACTTTCTCCCGGGCCTCGGAGAGCTTGGGGTTGTCATACTGACCCGGGATGCCCATACTCATTGACATGTCGCAACCGCCGAAGACGACCATGTCAAAGCCGTCGAGGTTCATGACATCTTCCAGCTTGTCCAGAAGAGGTTTCTTCTCGATCATGACAGCGATAACGATGTCGTTGTAATACTGCACGTAGTCCTTCGCGCTAGCCGTTATCCCATACCCCTGGGCCCTGTTGTCGAAGCAACCGTGGACGCCCTTCGGCTCAGGTCGCACCGCCGTGATCGCCTCCTCGACTTCTCTGACAGAGTGGAGGTCCGCGAAGAGGACGCTCTGGAACCCCGCGGCGATGGACTTTTGGGCGAGATACGTCTTCGGCTCGGCGTCGATCTTTATCATGGTGCTCAGCCCGTGGAGGTCAGCGGCCCTCGCCATGTTCTCGAGCGCGTACAGGTCGTATGGGGCGTACTGGCTGACGAATTCCACGTAGTCCATCTTGCCGGTCAGGCCTATCACCTCTATCAGTCCCGGCCATGTGGAAGCCACGTGCGTCCCGATTGTCGGTTTACCGTTCCGCAGCAACTCCCGGAGCGTGTTCTTTCTAAGAGCGGACATTTTTGATTGCGTCACCCCTCGTGAGCGTGGATATTAGTCCTTGGCAGGCGCCGCAGTCGACTAGGCGAAGAACGCGAAGGTGAACGAGATTAGCACCCAGCACGCCGCGACGAGGGAAGCGACGACGTAGAGGGCCAACACCCAGTTTCTGTTAAGGACCCTCGCCGAGTACCCGTAGAACACCGGGAACGCGGCCAGGAGGAGCCGAGGGACGGAATAGACCGGCGTCCCTTGGACGAAGAGCAGCGGGATGGTGAAGAGAGTTGAGTAGCCCACGAGGAGCCACCTTTGGGGCAGCCCCCTCATCTTGGCCAGCATGTAGATCCCCGCTAGGAAGAAGGCTTCGAAGAGCGCGTTCCGGAGCACCCAGTAGAGGGAATTGAACCTCACGCCAAACACGTACCAGGTGATGTCCGTGAACGACCCGGGTCCGCTCCCGTTGAATATCCATTGGACCTGCCCTACCGGTGTGGTGAGGGCGACGTCCCAGTAGGCTCTCTCCAGCTTGAAGAAGGTGAACGGGTCCCCCGTGGCCACCTGGTAAACGACCAGGACGGCGGCTCCCGCGACCAGGGTCGGAAGCGCCAGGGGAAGGATGGCGTTGATGACCTGCCGGGGCGAGGCGCGGCGCCTCACGAGAGGGAGAGCCGCGAAGGCAACGAAGGCGATCGCCGCGATGAACAGGTCGTAGAGGACCAGGCCGGCGAGCGCAGAAGCCAACCCGGCGAGGAGCGGCCTGCCTTTCAGGTAGCACAGGAGGGCCAGGGCAAGGAAGGTGAGGGCAAGAGTGTCGGAGTAGCCCGTGATCGTATAGACGATGTACACTGGGAACAGCTCGGCGATCAGGGCTGTGCGAAGGTCGAATATCTTCAGGAGCACGATGGGGAAGATGAAACCGAAGAGGCTCGTAACGACCAGGGCGGACGTCCAATAGGACCCCGTCACGAGGGCACCCACGTAGACGAACGCCGGGTAGAAGGGGGAGAACGCATAGAGCTCGGAGGCCTTGAAGCTGGAGGAGTAGCCGGCCGAGGAGATCAGCTGGTAGATGAGTCCGTCCCAGTCTGTGCTGATGGTGCGCAGGGCCGTGGTCATAGACTCAGGAACGAGGTACTCCACAGCCGGCGAAGGGAAATGTCCGTTGGCGATCAGATAGAACGAGAAGAAGACCAGGAACTTTGCAGCCAGCATTACCGTGACAAGGATGGCGACGTTTCGCTTGGTGACTGGGCCGTTACCCAGCCTCGGCCCGTCTACTTTCTCCGTTCTTCTGTCTTCGAGGGCCACCAATTGTATCGCTGCACTAGGCCCATGAGCGCGGGGACGAAGAAGAGTATGACGGTCGTTACGTCTATCATCACGGCCACGGCTACGACCAGCCCTATCTGCTGCAGGATGGCTATGCCGGTCAAGACCACGGACCCGAAGACGGTCGAGAGTACCAGCCCCAACCCGACAATGGTCACCCAGGACTTGCTGATGGCAGTCTTTATCGCCTCGTCGTCCGACTTGCCGCTGAGCACCTCCTCTCTGATGCGGGTGACGAGGAAGATGTCGTAGTCTATGCCCACCCCGAGCATGGTCACCACTACGAAGAGGGGCGCCAGGTCAAGGATTGGCAGGCTCAGGGCGTAGTAGAAGATCGTAACGAGGACGGCGAGCGAAAACGCGACGCTGCAGAGTATCGTAAAGATCAGCCTGATGGGGGTGAACGCAGAGCGGAGCTGGATGAAGAGGATGATGTAGATGGCGATCGCGAGCGTGATAATGACCTGGGGCACTATGCCGTCGATGAAGGACTGGTCGTCCTGGGTTACCGAGGTGGTCCCTCCGAAATATACGACGGTGCCCTGGGGGACCGCCACTGAGTGCACGCTCGACTCCACCATGAGCATCGTGCCTATCGCGGCCTGACTCTGGGGGTCATTTTTCAGCCCGACGTTGATGAGCACCGTGCGGTTGTCCAGCCCGATGTACGAGAGGAGACCTTGGAGGTACTGCGCGCGCTCTGGCTGCGGCATCTGCTGGATCGCGGAGTAATTGAACGGAGCCCCGTAGGGGCTGGTGGGGCTTGCGACGCTGACTACCCCGTTCACGCCGGTTACCGCCGAGGTCAGTGACTCTACGTCGTTCAGGAGAGTCTGGTTTAGCTGGTCGGCCCCGTAGACTATCGGCGTCGGCAGCGTGGCGACTATCTCCGTGGGTCCCGTAGCGGTGCTCCCGAAGGCAGCGTCCATCACCGTGAGCCCCTCGTTGCTGGGGAAGTTTGGGATGAGCTTCAGAAAGTTCTCGCCCGCCGAGGTCTGCTGGGAGACGAAGACGGCGCCTATGGCCAGCGCCCCGACCACCGCGATTACCAGATATTTCCGTCGCAAGGTCTTCTCTGTGAGACGTTCAAGCTTACTGGGCCTGGTCGTCATGCCCCGCTTGAGAGAGGGCCAGAAGATCTTGTCCCCCAGCGTCAGCTCGAGAGCCGGCAGGAGCGTGAGCGCCCCTGCGATAAGGACCGAGACGGAGATCGCAATGGAAAGCCCGACGTCACTGAAGAGCGGCACGTTGGTAATCCACATGACCAGATAGGCTACGACCACGGTCACCCCTGCGGTGAGCACCGCCTGCCCCGCCCAGCGCATGGAGACCGCCACGCTCTCCTCCTTTGAGCGCCCCTTCTGGCGCTCCTCTCTCGTCCTTCTGAGCTGCAGCACGGAGTAGTCGACAGATAGGCCGAGAACCAGAAGTATGGTGAGCGTCGGGGTGAGGAAACCTAGGGTGCCGCCTCCGATCTTGACCACCCCGAAGTAGATCAAGGGGAGCGAGATCCCGATGGCGAACCCTCCGACGACCACCGGGACGAAGGCGGCGAGGGGTGATAGAAGGAGCAGACCTACGATGATGATGGAGGCGATGACACCGGGGACAACGGTCACACCGACTGCTGGACCGAAAACCTGGGAGAGGTCCTGCTGCAGGACGGTCCCTCCAGTGACCCAGTAAGAGCCTAGCCCCGCGATACCCGAAGCCTGGACGTCCTTGCGGAAAGCTGCTACCTGGGAGAGGTCAGGCGTAGAGCCGAAGTTGAATACCGTTATCGTGGTCCTGTTATCGGCGCTCACAAAGTTCTGGGAGAGCCCCCGGGTGATTACGAGCGGATAGTCCTTGACGGCGCTGTTGGCCACTAGGGACGCCGCGGCTTCACGGACCTGGAGCCCGTCGCTATTGCTGGACAAGCCGGAGATGAACCCAGCAAGGGCGGTGGCGTTCACGTGGAAGAGGGGAGCCGAGGCCAGGGACGAGCCGGTGGCGTTGGAGACTATGGCGGAGGCGACTCTCCAGGATTGGTTGGTACCCGCGGCCAGCTGGGAGACCTGCGGGATGAGCGTCGTTACGGTGGATGACAGGATAGAGACCTCCGTCTGGTAGACGCTGTCCATTCCCGTATAGTTGCGGGCAAGGGCGGGGTCCGACGCCAGGGACCTGTTCAGAGCAAGGATCGCCGAGGATTGGGCGGACGAATAGGTCTGGTCTCCCTGAATAACGAGAACGATGTTGTTATTCCCGCTGCTCGCGTTCGCTGGGAACTCCTTGTCGAGGATGTTCTGTGCGAGCTGCGACTGTGTATTGGTGGGGCCGCCTCCGCTGCTGCCGCCGTTGGCTATGTTGTAGTTCACCGCACCAAAGAAGGTGGGTATCTGGGTGGAAGAGAGGACGAGGGCCACGACCCAAGCGATGAGTATCAGTCTTCGCCGTTTCGCCACGAAGGCGCTGAAAGAATCGAAGCGGGAACGGGCCAAGTGGACACGCCGCCCTTCACATGCGATTTAAGATTTCAGAATGCTCTGGGTTTCTTGTGGAGCCATGTAGCGTTCATCCCAGGAGGTCGGAGAGTTCGAGGGGACGTTTCTCCTCCATCTTCGCAAGAAGGTCTACAACCCATGGTGCATACTTGGAAGGTGAAGTCGCCAGGTCCTTTCTGAGCTCTGACAGGGAGACCCAAGAGTGACCGTAGGCGTTCTCGGGGTTATGGTTGACCTCGCCCTGATGCCGGGCCACGATGAGCCGGCAGAACTCGTTCTCGCAGTAGCGGGGCGCCCGCGGGTCCACGGCGGCGTAGTTCACGGCAATGGACGAGTTAGAGACCTTCGTCCTTTCGAGCCCGGAGTACTCGGTCGACAGACACCTTGATGCCGCTTCCTCATAGGTCTCCTGCCTCCCGTCTCGAAAATAGGGATGGGTGGAACCGGCCAGGTCCCAGACCTTATCGAAGATTCTGTGCTTGCGGTGCTGGAGAAGTATCTCGCCCCGGGGGTTGAGGACCAATACCGTGAGGCCCCGATGGTGATACCCAGGGACGCCGTCGTGAACAGTGTGGGTCTCTTCCTTCGTCCCATGGCCCAGAGGAACATCATTCTCGTCAACCAGAACCACCAGGTCCTCGGACAATCTAGCGCTCGGCGATTTTGTCACCATAATTAACCCTTCCAGGCCCCCGTGGGAGTTTGGAGCCCGCGAACGATTATTAACGTGCGAGCTTCGTGTGTAGTATCGCAGAAGAAGAAATGCCATCAGCTGACCTGGTGATTAGGGGAGGGACGATAGTGACCCCGACCGCGACTGTCGGCATGGCCCTCGCTGTGAAGGACGGTCGCATTATGAGCATCACCTCGAATGAGAA
>JAPCJP010000035.1:17674-17932 GCA_027886885.1 Nitrososphaerota archaeon
CGCCGAGCGCGGAGAGGATAATAGAAGCCGATGGTCTGCACGTCCTACCTGGGATAATCGACCCCCACGTCCATTTCAGGGACCCAGGGCCTTCGAAGAAGGAAGACTTCGCGAGCGGGTCACAGGCCGCTGCCGCGGGCGGAGTGACGTGCGTCCTCGACATGCCGAACAACGAACCTCCCACGAGGGACGCGAAGACGTTCAAGGCAAAGGCGGAGGTCGCAAGGTCGAAGGCGGTTGTGGACTTCGGGCTCTTCG
>JAPCJP010000089.1 GCA_027886885.1 Nitrososphaerota archaeon
GCGGGGATATTTAACGCGGGCAGAGCGCGGCCGTTCCTGTCGCGCTTTCCATGACCTCGGACACACTCGAGCCCAAAACACCCGGGTGTCGCGAGCCGGTCAGGGCCGAGCCATGACGAAAAGGCGCGGGTACCGATGGCAAAGTGGACATTCGGGTCGAAAGTGGACATCCAGAAGGGTTCTGAGGCTCAATGGTGACATCGAAAAGGGGCGAAGGGTGACATTTCTGGTTCGAACGGTGACATCGCAGGTCCACCTTGACTCCAGAGGAGCCCCTGGCGTGTCGAGTTTCGAAGGGGCCGTGGGTCCCTAGGAGCACCGGAGATTCGGATCGATGCTAATGCTCCACCCTGGAGCATTAGCGCGTTTGGGTTAATGCTCCACCCTGGAGCATTGTTGCACTTGGAGTAATGCGCAACCCTTGCGCATTAGCGCCTTCGGGGCAATGCGCAACCCTTGAGCATTAGGCCACAAAGTCCTCTCCGAAATGCAAGACTCGGCACACGAGCAACGTCTCCGGGACCTGCGAGGCTGCTCGAACGCAACCCGCTCATGGCCAATGCACAACCCCTGTGCATTGTGGCTTTTGGGCTAATGCACAACCCTTGTGCATTAACCAGTTCGAGGAAGTTCTCCTCTGCCTCCGCGAAGCTTGAGAAGCGGGAGGAGCAATCAGAGAACGACGATGAGAATGGGCATCAGGACTTGAGCTGGGCGATAGCCGCAGACACTTCCGTTACCTCCACGCCCAGGCTCTGCGAAACTGCCGCGTAGTCCTCGGTGGTGAAGGAGGACACGACCTGAGTGGTCCTTTCTTGGCCGACTATGGCAGACGCCTCTCTCTTCAGGTCGCTGAGTTCTGCGTCGGAGTACCACAGGAGCCCGTAGATGTCCGCGATGTCCTTCAGCCGCTTGTGCTGCTTGTCCCTGTTTGAGACGGAGTTCAGCTTGGTTGCCAGCAGCACCTCGGGCTTGGGCAAGATGAGCTTCGCGCCGAACTCCTCGACCTTGACGAACTTCCTCCTGCCGAAGACCTCCGAGAGCAGCGGCTCGTCGATCGGCACAAACCCGAGCACCTGCTTTGCGCGAGGATGGATCTTATCGACGATAGGGTCGATGTACATGTCGAAGATGAAGGATTGGTTCACCTTCATTGCCTGTTCCTCTGACAGCTCCTCCCTCGTCTCGGTGTGGAATTGCTTCACATACCGAAAACTGATCGGCTTGAAGCCCACGTCGCCGATTCTCTTGATGGTCTGGGCGAATATCGAGCTCCTGAGCTCCGAATCGGTCCAGCTCGGGTCTATGTGGAAGCCGAGGTCGATGTCCCGGGAGCCCATGAAGTTCCGCCCTTGCGAAGCGCTGAAGTTCTTGTTGACGGTGATGTAGACCGCCCATCCTCCGAGAAGACAGATCGACCCTCCCAGCTCCTTGAGGACCTTGGAGAGCTGCGACCGGGAGACCTCTACCTCATAGTCTTGGTAGAGAGACATTCTTCGACTCCTTCTCCATCAGCATCTCGGCCGCTTCCACGCACACTCCGCCCTCACTGAGCAGGTCAACTATCAGTTGAGGTATCGAGACAATATTAAGACCACCCCGCTCGGAGGAGTGGTAGAAGACCTGCTCGTCTCCAATCAGCACCCGCGTGTTCCCCTTCCCTACCAGTCCCTCCTTCGACAGCAACCTGTGCCACTCCGGTAGCTCTTTCGGCTTGATGTAGAAGTCGACCCTAGAGGGGAAGAGGTAGTTCTGGACGAGGTTCTCGGCCTGATAGGTCGTGAGGGCGTAGGCGAGGCTTGTCCTGCTGAGCACGTCTAGCGGCTTCCTTAGCATGTACTCCCTCCTGCTGGGTTCCAGCCGCCACTCCTGCCACAGCGCCATCAGTTTCTTGTAGTTTGTCACCTTCGTCCCCTGCAGCGTGCCACCGCGCTCCAGGTTTCCCAGGAGTTCGTGGACCCACGGATACGCGCCCTCGGATTCCTTGGCTATCCTGTACTTCGACAGGGTTCCGGAAGGGTTGTTCAGCAGTATCCGGAGCACCCTCTCTCTGATCGTCCCCCTTCTCTCAGGCATCCGACCACCCGAGTATGTAGGTAACGCCCATATGCAGACTCGATTACCTATATATCGGCAAGTATCTGACTATTAAAGCCCTACCTATACTCTGACCAGTGAGAGGATCGTCTGGCTTAGTCGGTCCTGGATGACTGGTACTTCGACGCCCAGTTAATGAGATCGTGCATGTCGTTTTCCACTTTGAACTTGTATGCCTGCGCGTTCCCTATCTTGCGCGTCGGCTCCATGACCTTCCTCTCGACGAACTTGTCCACGACCTTCTGGACGGTCTTGAAGCTCATGCCGGTCGATTCTCCGAGCATGGATATCGTCTGCTCCATGTTGCCGACCAGCAGACTCTGATCCAAGACTCTGGCTTCCGCGCTCCCAAATATCGAAGAGAATGGTCCTAATGACTCGTACTTTGACATCTTTCTACCCTCTGCAGGCGATTGAGAATTGCACATATTTAAGATTTGCCTAAATTCCATTGTCATTGGAAATATGTCCGCTATTGAGAAGAGCCGCGCTCAGGAAAGAATATTTATATATAGTTATATAACTCACACGAGCGCCTTGCTGAAGAGCGACTCTGTGCGGGGACGTAGACCGGATAGTGCCTCGCATTCACCTACGCTCGATAGTATTCTGATGGTTGAAGCAGCCATAAAGCAGAGCAATACCCCGCCCTCGAAGGTTCAGCTCTGGCGTTCCCTCCCCAGGAGGATGATGTACCAGACGTTCCAGAGCATCCTGCAGTACCTGGAGGCATCGAATAAGATCATATTCGATGGAAGGAGGAGGATAGTATGGGTTGCCGTCGACAATCCCAAGCTAGAGGCGCTAATCAGGACCGGCGTGCGCCTCCGAGGCTAGACAGAGAAACACTTCAGACGTCGTACCCGAATTTCTTAGCGTAGTCCTTGTGGGTCTGGAAGAAATCAATCACTCTCACTATTCCGCTCCCGTCACGATTCAGAATCACAGTGTATGAGATCCTCGCGCCTTTCGTGAGGTTGGCCTTGTAGACATTCCCCAGCCACATCCGCTTGTATTCCTCTGGCCACCTGTCCTTCGGGACGAAGGCGCCTGCTTTGAGCGGGGCCCTCTCCAGGCTTTCAACCAGCGAATCAATCGACTTTTTCATTTCCTCGCCTTCGTTCAGCGACCGATAGTATTCCCGGAACTCAGCGGGCACCGTGACCTCGAAGGTCTTCTCTTTCGGAGACTTCCGACTCATTTCGCAGCCACGCTCGGGGCCTTATTCACGCCTGCCCACGATGGAGTGGATCGTTCGAGTTAAACACCCCTGTTCCGCCCAATTTTTTGCCTCATCTTCCCGTAGAGCTTCATCGCGCCGTCCCTGCCGGACCCTCCCAGGCAGAACAGGTCTATCACGACCTAGACGGGTTCGGCCAGGGTGAATTCTCCCTTCCTCCGCGCGCTATTCAGAATCAGTTCGGAAAATGATTACAGCCTGTAGCGTTGTGAATCTCAGGCTCGCGTTAAGAGCTTCTCGCCGCACACTCTGACGAACCGGAAGATGACGCTCGAAAATAACGCGGTCGACATGCGCGCATTCAAGGGGCGCCTGAGGGAGAAGCTGCCCCCTGATAGTCCCTGGCTGGCCGACCTGCTCGCTGAGCCCGACTCGATGCCCGTCGGGAAGGCCGAGGTACTGATCCCTCACTATCTGCAGCGGCTGGAAAGAGAACTCGCGGGCAAGGGAACGTCGAAAGGACCACTCCTCCGGCAAGCTTGAACCTCTCAGCCCGTCCGCAGCCCTATAACCGCCCTCCCGTCGGGCAGGTCCCGCTTGTAGTCCCACCCCTGCTCTATCCAGCGCTCGAGCTCCGCGACGGGCACGACCTTCTGCGTCCCCTCCTTCAGCCCGAGCATCTGCTTCGACTTTGCGTGGATGAGCTGCTGGAGCTGCTCCATCGTGATCCGGGTGATGTCGCCAATCCCATCGAGCTCTTCGTCCGTGTAGCCGAACATCTTGAGGGCCTCGGCCCGCGCGGTGTTCACGACCTCGTCCCTGCTTACGCCCGCCTGGACCACCGTCGCCAGGTGCTTCTCCGAGGCCTTTGCGTAGGCCTGCCTCATCCCCTCCAGGAGGTCCTCGGGGAGGTTTCCCTTGTTGAGCGTGTAGACGTGCTCGATGTCCCCGGTGTGCCCCATCCAGAACACGCGGTAGTCCTTGATCACCTTCCCCTCCTGCTCCGCGCCCATCATCCTGGTGTCGAAGTACCGCCTCAGGACGTACGGCCTCCAGCCGAACCCCGCGGCCCTAATCGCGTGCCTCACCGCGTCGCTCACGTTGCACACCCTCACGAACCTGCCGATGTAGCGGGGGTTGAACTGGTTGGCCGTAATCAACGGGGAGGCCCCGTCGATCTTCTCCTTCAGGATGTGCATCCTCCACTCCAGG
>JAPCJP010000090.1 GCA_027886885.1 Nitrososphaerota archaeon
GTTCGTCTGGCTGACGATGAGGCGGCAGGGCGAGACGTTCCAGGTCTACAACTTCCGGATGGATTGGCGGACGAGTTCCGGCCGGGAGGCGAGGATCACGTTCTATGCTGTGCCGTTGGGCATGTACTTCAAGCCGAGGAGGCAATTCAATAGCAGGGAGACGATACTGAGGGAATATGCGCTGGACATGCTCGAGACATTCCAAAATGTCCTGCCGGAAGGAATCGCGTTGTATCGTTGATGGCAAGGAAAGGGGAACATGAGGCTATAGAGAGCGCAGGCCCCATCTCGGTCCTCGGACGGCTCGTCTAGAACCAGCCGACGCGCTTGAAGTATAGCACCATCAGGCCGGCGGGGACGAGCATCGCTAGGAATATGATCGCCATCGAAGTGTAAATCCCGAGGAACCCCGTCGGCCCCGTCACAGAGCCGCCCGGAAGGGGCACGTTCATTCCGTAGATGGAGCTTATCACGGTCGCGGGGATGGTGAGGGTGAAGATGATCGTCAGGATCGAGAGGACGCTGTTCGTCCGGTTGCTGCTGATGACGAAGTCAGTGTCCTTGTATATCTCCACCATCTCTTTCATCTCCTCAATCGTCGCGGATATCCTCCCGATCTTGTGGCGGATGTCGCTGAAGTATATCGAAAGGTCTTCCGTGCTGAACTTCTGCGCCTTGACCACGTCGGGCAGATACAATTGAAGTGGATACACGACCCTTCTGAGGATGGCAATCTGGCGGCGGGCGGCGTTTATCGCGCTGGCCGAGGATTTCACCTCGTCGAAGACGACGGCCTCGATACTGTCTAGACTGGCCTGCACCTTGTCCAAGATCGAGAAGAGGCTGTCGATCGACCTGTCGATTATCAGGTACGCCAGGTAGGCTGAGGACTGCATGAGCGAGCCCCGCGCCCTTTCGTCGTCTCTGCACGAACGGAAGAGAGCCGAGACCGTCTCGAAGCTGGACGGATGGATGGTCACCAGGAAGTCCTTCCCCAAGAACATCGTGACCTGCCTGGAGACGATCTTTTGGCCGGCCTGGTCCGGGAATTGAAAGGAGATGAAGAGGTGGTCTCCGTGGTCCTCCACCTTCGTCAGCGGTCTCGCCGAGAGACAGTCTTCCAGGTCCAAGGGGTGAAAATTATAGACGCGCGCGAGCATGGCCGTCTCGGCGGGGGTCGGGTCCAGGACGTCCATCCAAGTCATCCTCCCGTTGTTGACGGACGCGACCTTTCCGTCCCCTACGTCCCTTTCCGCTCCCGGTCCGAGGGAAGGACTTGCCATCGGACTCATCGGCCACGAATCGGTATAATTGGATTGTGAGTAAAACGCCCCGCCGGAGGCGCAATGAACCCACGTATGGCCAAACCCCCTCCCAACCTGACGCAGTCACGCAAGAAAGACGATCTCAGCCCCAAGGTCATTGAAGTGCTTGTCCCCTGTCACGACCTTCGCACCCGATTCTCGGGCGGTGGCCAACACGATCGAGTCGGCGAGGCCCCAGTCCCGCACCTTCTCTTTCCGTTCGACGTCTATCTCTCCGGCCACAACCGCTACCTCATCGGTCAGGTCCAGGACCACCGTCGATGACCTCACGAACCGAAGCCTTTCCAGTCTGCCCGCGACAGTCTCACGGCCGGCAAGAGTCTCCCCGAGCAGTTTTCGGCTCAGTTCGGCTATCACGACGGTCGGCGTAGCCGGGCCGCTGGACTCGACGTATTTCGTAGCGGACTTGCCCTTCGCTGACCCAGCAAAGTACTCTATCCACGCGTAGCTGTCGATGACGTAGTCAGAGGTCGTGGAACTCTGCCTCTTCTATTGCCTCGAATGGCTTCAGGCGGGGGTTCGACCCGAACAGCGAGCTTGGGCTCGATTCCCTCTCCTTGATCAGCTCTCTGATCATCTCGTCGTACGTCTTGGCTCCGGTCTTCTTCATGATTTCGCGCAGTTGCTGGGCTGTCTTCTTGCTAGTTTGAATCGTGGTGCTCATTACTATAGTCATAGCCATAGTTATAGATAAGCCCTACGCCTGGCGTCCTAAGACCACGTGAGCTGTCAAGCCCTCCGTCGCCCAGCATCAACAGTTGAATGAAATGCCTCGGCGGAGGCGCATTTGTTCTTAAATAACAGACGAGCGTCATTCAAGCGACCTTGGCGAGGATGGCAGAGAAGATTCCCAGCTGGGTGGAGAGGCTGCTCATCCCCACGCTTGAGTCCAAGGTCCGGACCATTGTAAGCGAGGAGGTCGGACATCTCGAAAAAGTGTTGGACGCGCGCTTCGACGGCGTTCATTCTGAAATAAGACGCGTGGATGAGAAGATTGGTTCCCTGGAGAAGCGGTTCCCCGAAGTGCAGGAGATTGCGGAGATCAAAGCGCGACTCAGCCAGGTCGAAAGCAAGGTCTCTTCTCGATAGCCCTTTCGCTACCGCCGCCCAGGTTCGCGAGTCAGCGCCACCACGGCCCTAAACTGGGTGCACGAAATGCCCCGGCGGAGGCGCAATGAAGCTTAACGATCATCGAAAGAAATCCCTTCGGCGACCCAGAGGGCGAATCGGCGGTTTAAATACCGACACGAGCCCGGACCTACCGGATGCGGACGCAAACGGCAGAGGAGGCGGAGGCAGAGGATTGGGCGCGTACTTTGGAACGCCGAAGAAGGATTTACGAGGAACTATGGCGCGCCGACGAGGAGCGGGTCAGAAGGCAGCGTGAAAGAGACCCTTACAATAATCGCCGAAGACCCGGCCAAGACGACCGCGGCAATCCCTTTGACATAGGCGCCGTCAAGGAAGTTCCAAGGGCCTCCCAGGTTCTGGGCATCAGGGCCGGTGCAACTGAGGACGAAATCAAGGCAGCCTACAAGAGGATGGCCATGGCATGGCACCCGGATAGACCCGGGGGATCGGCAGAAAAGATGAAAGACATCAATGAGGCGAGAGAGATCCTGCTGCAGGGGCTAACCCTGTCCGAAACGAGTTGAATGTGACCGGCTTGTTGCGCCCCGATTACCCGACGTGTGAGTGAAACGCCCCGGCGGAGCGGAACGAACTCTACGTACGGCGACACAGCGTTCGTGCATTTCCACGGCTCCCGCGGAGCTCTTAGAGTGGATTCAACGTGGCAGCCCATGTCTTAAATCCGAGATGGGAAATACCGTCTGAACACGGTTTTGACAATCAACGTCGGCGGCTCAAGGCACCTCGGAATACTTCTCTACGGCTCACTGATCACGTCTCCCGGACCGGAAATCGCGTCTGTGACGGTCGAGCGTATCAAGAATGTAGAGACCCCGTTCAAGGTGGAATTTGCCCGAAAGAGCAAGACCAGGGGGTATGCCCCAACCCTGATCCCGGTCGTCAGCGGGGGTGCCAGAGTCAAGGCAGAGATCCTGGTCATCAGAGACGACTTCGCCCCGGATTTGGCGGCGGACATGCTCTGGCGAAGAGAGACGCATCAGACCGGTCGCCAGAAATATCGTCGCCCGGATGTCATCGACCGTAACGACGTCATCGTGGAAACCGTTCATGACCTCTCAGGGGTTCGAACTGTGCTGTATACCAAAATCGGACAAAACATAGATCGGCTCTCAGCCAAAACCCTGGCTGAATTGGCCGTTAATAGCGTGCATGCTACATCCCGTGGAAATGATGGAATCACGTACTTGATGGATGTCAAGCAAAGCGGAATTGAAACTCCGTTGATGAGAAATTATGAGTCAGAAATTCTGCTGCGGACGAGATCCAAGACCCTAGGAGGTGCCTTGAACCAACTCAGGTCTAGAATGTCTAGTGCCCCGGCGGAGGCGCAGTGAACCCCGTGCACGAGGCGGCAGGGGGGCTTAAATAAGAGTCGGTGGGAATACAAGTGGGAATCAGCTTGAACGAGGCGACGATGGACTCGAAGGGGAGGATAGTGATCCCCGAAGGCGTGCGCAAGGAACTCGGGTTGAACGAGGGGAGCAGAATCAGGCTCAGGCTAGAGAAGGGCAGCATCGCCGGCGGTTCGGCGGTCATCATGACGAAGAGCGTCGGACCAGACGAGTTCATCAAGCGCACAGAGGGCGTGCTGAAGAAGGAGAGCCGCGCCAAAGCCGCAGACCCGCTCCGGCTCAAGGGGATTTGGGGCGGATCCGACTGATCTACGTCGACTCGAACTACTGGATATACTGGCTGGATTCGCGGCTCCCGGAACACGAGCACGTGATGAAGACGATGAGGAGCGCGATTCGAGAGGGTATCGCCATGAACTATGTGACGCTCCTCGAGGTCGCCCACTACCTGCGGCCTCTTCCCAAGCGGGAGTTCGTCGGGCTGACCGGCGCCATCCTCAACCTCTCGACGCTCACCCTCTTCGACTTGGACGGCCGCGTAGCGGACCTGGCGCTCGGGATGGTACCGGAACACGCGGGCGAGGGCCTTGGGGGCCGTGACTGCGCGATACTCGCGACGATGAAGCTCTCGGGG
>JAPCJP010000036.1 GCA_027886885.1 Nitrososphaerota archaeon
CGCGACCCTCAGGGGATTGCGCTCGACGGGAACGACAACCTGTGGGTCGCGGACTACGACCACGGCAGAGTCGTGGTCTATGGTAGTACAGTCATTCGCACGACATCCAGCAGCTCCACATCGAGCAGCTCCACATCCAGTACCTGTTCGTCGACCACGGCTTCGGGCGCATTGGGAGGAGGAATATACAACAATAGCAGCGCCTCGTCTTCCACGGCTTCAAACACGCTTGGAGGAGGGATCGATGTCGGTGGCTCGTCTTCCACAACGGCCTCTAATACACTAGGGGGAGGAGTAGACTTCGGTGTTAGCACATCGTCTTCCGCAACGACCAGTTCCTGTTCGTCATCTGGAGGAGTCCCAGCGTTCCCCTACCAACCGACGATAGCTGCCGTCTTCACGGTCCTTCTCGTGTCTTCCTACCTGTTCGTTCGTCATCGAGGGCCATGGAAACACGGAAGAGAACCGACATAGGGACAAGGAAAGCCCGTCACTCCGGGTTCGTCATCGGAGCCGCCAGGTTCACGGACTGATTCTCAAGGCATCCCGCTGAACATGTGGGAGAAGAGCCCGGTGACGTAATCGTATGCGAAGATGACGAGCGGTATCTCGATGACTAAAATAATGCCGAGCAGGAGCTGACGCTTTGCCGTCTTTGAGTTCCTGTGCCTGTTGGCCAGATATGCGATGACCCCTCCGAAGATTGAGAGGCATATCGGAAGCAGCCACCACTTGGCGCTCACCTCCATCGTCGGTTCGACCTTGGGCGGGGGCGGGACTGCTTTGAGTTGATAGCGGCAATGGGGACAGAAGACGGAATCCCACGGGTATTCCTTGCCGCATTTAGGGCACAGGGGCAAGCGCCCGTCGAAAGCCGAGAATTTTCTATTTAAGGATGAGTCTAGCGGACTCTTGAGTTGCGATTCTCGACTGTCAATATCGAGACCTGATCATCGCGAAGAGGATATACGCCCGGACACCGTCTGGCTACCGGTTGGTCTCGTTATACGACCTGCAGGTCATTCAACGAAGGCACGACAAGCGCTTCCGAGGGGAGGTCTTCGCTCTTGACCGGCGGGAGCGATTCAAGCATGTAGCCTTCGAGTGCGGTGAGCATTCCGCCCGATTGGCGAGGCTGGTGAAAGGCGGCTCCAAAGGGGAGCGGACCAATCTTGAGCTTCAAGAGGTGCTCGTGGACTCCGTGATGACGACCCTGAGGGCAGCGGAAATCTTCGACCTCGACCTGGAAAAGGAGCTTAGACGAATCGGCGACCTTGGTGAGACTGGCGGTTCGTTCCAGGAGTTGGTGAACCTCGCGGGTGCAAGGTGGAGGCACGACCATCCTTGGACAAAGGCGGGGACCTTGGCTTTCGCGACCGGGTTGCTCTTGGATTCGACGGACTACGCGGGGGTGCTCCACGAGGCCAGTGATTCTGGCGCTCATGTGGGAGATTCCCCAAATGAGACCGTCGTCGATGCGATACTGAACCTCCTCGTCGTCAGTCTTGTTTCTGGGGACGCCCTAGGCCTCGACTACGAGAAGGGCATGCGAGGACGCTGGAGAGAACTCGAAAAGAAGGCATCGTCACCCAAGAGAAATGCGAACGGGAAATCAAGAAGAGGTTGAAGGCCCAAGCTCTGTCTGACTAACGAAACTTGTCGACCGAATCTTGGGGCTCGAACCCGAGAACCTGGCGCGCGTGTTCCATGTCCCTGTAGCTCCACTTGTTGTTGGACACGGCGTAGAAGATGTCGAACTTCAGGGTCTCTGGTGCCTCCACGCACCGCTCGATGAGGTTCCCGACGTCGTCCTGGCTGCACCAGATCGAGAACTCCCTGGACCTCATGGGCCGGTCCTCCGCCCTGACGGGTCCTATGCGCAGGCATATCGCGCTGATGCCGTGGTCGTCGGAGTACATCCTCGCCAGCGCCTCGCCCCAGAGCTTCGTGCACCCATAGATGCCGTCTGGCCTCGGCGGGGAAAGATGGGTGACCTTCTCCCAGGAGGCCGGGACCTGGTCGTACCTGCCTGCGACTATGGCGTCGTAGGGAGGGAGCCTCTCCACCGCAGATATGGTCGAGCCGCTGCTCGCGAATATCACCCTCTTCACGCCGCGGAGCCTTGACGCCTCGAAGATGTTGTAGGTCCCAGTGACGTTGGCGTCCCTGAAGGCCAGCCAGCCGGCGCCGTCGTTGACCTCCGCAGCCAGGTGGACCACGGTGTCGACCCCTTCGAACGCCGGAAGGATGGCGTCGAGGTCGGCGATGTCGGCTTGGTAACACTTCACCCCTTCCACGGGGCGGCGGTTGAGCGCCACGAGGTCGTACTTCCCCTCGAGCTTCTTCCGGACGACGCCTCCGATCAGCCCGCTCATACCCGTGACCAGGACCCGCTTCGATGGCATGTCAGCGGACAGGCGCGTGATTTTATTATAGGTTACCGAAGCTTCGAATGCTGTCATTCAGCATGAGGTTCATTGCGCCCCAGCCCAGGGGATGACCATACCCTAGACTTTGAAATGCTTGACGCGTATCTCTCTGACCTTTAGCAAAGCTTCGTCGGTTGTAAGAAGGGTTCCGCCGACTTTCTCTGTCAGCGCGGCCGCGAAGGTATCCGCCAAGGAGAGGTGACCATACCGACATTTGTTCATCCCGGCAGCCTTGGTCAACTCCCCGTCAGTTTCGACCGCTTCAAGGATGGTCTGCGTCTGATGGAAGCGCACTGTCGCGGTCTCTTGACCTAGCTTCTGGCAAATCTTGTAGTAGAACTCCGCCAAGTTGACCGACGAGACGTACCCACGGGCTCGCCCGCTCTGGATCTCCCCGAAGAAGGATTTCACCTGTTCATCGCCTGCGTAGAACAGCGATAGGACGCCTGTATCCATGACGTACTTCATGACTCGCCTGCCTCCTGGCGCCGTTCGGCGTTTAGCTCTCGGGCTGCCTCTCGAAGGACCTTGCTGTGATCTCGATCTATTCCAAACAGCGCGTCGATGGTCGGGACTGGCACCATGAGTATCTCAGAGCCTTTCTCGATGAAGACTATCTTGCTACCAGGTTCTATCTTGTACCGGGCCCTCAGACGGGCGGGGATGTTCACCATGCTCTTGCTGGTCACCGTCGCTATCTCGGGCATTACCATGCAAACTTAGGAAAACCATGTATTAAAGGATACACATGGTATCGCTGCACCCAGCTAGTCGTGATGTGCTTTGGTTCTCTTCAGGCGGTCCGGCTTCCGGTGTGCTCCTCCAGCTCCGCGATCTCTTTCACGTTCTTCAGGCTCTGGAGGACATTGTCCTTGATCACCTTGTGCGCAACCAGTTTGCTCATGGCCTTTCCCAGGTATCCGGCGTGCGCCTCGTACTCGACCCTCTCGTTCAGTCTGGTGCCCTTCTTGGTCGGCTCAAGCTCTATGGAGCAAAGGTACTTGTCAAAGAAACCGTCCGGGAGGTGTTTGTAGGAGAATTTCGTGTTCGGGACGACCTCGGTGGCTACCAGAGAGGCAGTCATCTTGCGGCCAACTGCCTTCGCGGTGATTGTCACGCTCTTACCGACGGTGGCGATGCGCGAATGGCCAGGAGTGACCGAAATGACGTGGGGATACAGCTTCGGGACGAAGGAGGGATCGGCGATGATGCTCCAAACGACCTCGGGCGGCGCCAGGACCTCCACACTCTTTTCCAGGATCGGCATGGAAGAGAGGCCGGCCCCGCACTATAAAAACGGGGGATTCTTCTGTGTGGGTCGCTGTCATTGCGCCTCTGCATAATGGGTCTGTCTAGGATTTCAGACTAGCCGTCGTTGCCATACACGAGATGATTTGGACCCTGGATGATTTCCAACGCGGGAGCTCCATTCATCATGACGGTGCCGAAGATGGTATGGAATGCGTCTGCCCATGCTACTTACTTCGGGATGACAACCCTTAAGTAAACCAGTTGGTTAACTATTGGTAAGGTAAATTAGAACATGCAATCTGAGAAAGCGATGAACGAGAAGCCGATGGCTACGACCCAGGAAAAGGTACTCTCCAGGACGATCAAGGAGATAACGCCCTTCGGAGTAAGGATCGAGCTGAACCTGGAAGGCCGCGTTTCTGGAGAGCTGTATTCGGCCCAACACATGGAGACCGTCTCTATCTTCCAGAAGACAGATGGCACCTTCGAAAACGAAGCCAGGGCCATAGAGACCACCAAGGATGGTGACGTGCTGGTGATCTCCTTCAAGGGCACCGGAAAGCAGACCGGCCTGACCACTCTGTGGGGAGAGGGGGAAGGAATAATCATGACCCAGTCGAAGAAGCTCTCGAAGCTGAACGGCGCGAAGATCAGGACCGTAGTAAACGCTGACTACGCCACCGGGGAAGTCCAGGTAAACTTCTTCGAGACCTAGTCCAGAAGGACCTCAACCTGCGTAAGGCGGTGTCCTCGGCGCCTTGCGTCCAAGAATGACCTGAACTGCCGAGGACGCTTAACCTAATGATTAAATATCAAGATTCCATTTGGGGGATGAATTTGGCGAAAAGGATTTCGGGATTCGCGGAGAGGCGTGCGCTCGCTCCGGGCCGCTCCGGAGGATCGCTCTCAGGAAAAACCTCGGACTCTTCGTTGCGCGGCAAGAAGAAGAGGGGCACTTCGGCCAGCCTCGACCTCGTGTTCTCGGCGCTGTCCAGCCCGACCCGACGGGCGATTCTCGACAGTCTTTCACGGAGGGAGTCCTCGGTCACCGAGCTCGCTGCCCCGTTTGACATGTCGCTCCCCGCGATATCCAAGCACCTGCGTGTGCTCGAGAAGGCTCGTGTGATCAGCAAGGTGAAGGATGGGCGGGTGTACGTGTGCAAGCTGGAGCCGGAATCGCTTCAAAAGGCCGCCCACTGGATCAACTCCTACGGCGCGCTGTGGGAGAGGCAGCTCGACTCGCTCAGCGACTATCTCGAGGAGGAGGAGTGAAGGTTGGAGGGCGACCCGACCGAGACGATTCGAGTTCGCAGAGTCCTTCCTGCACCAAAAGAGAGAGTATTCAGGGCCTGGACCGAGCCCTCCCAGGTGAAGCGCTGGTGGACCATAGGCGAAGGGTGGAAGACCTCGTTCGTCGACGTGGACCTGAGGGTGGGAGGGCGGTTCGCCGTTACCAACGAGCAGGTCGGTGGGAACCCCCTTTTGATAACGGGAGAGTTTCTGGTCGTACAACCCCCCGACAAGTTGGTCTACACGTGGCGGTTCCAATTGCCAAAGCCGGAGGATACCCTTGTCACGGTCGAGTTCCGCAGCGTGGGAGACGCGACCGAGGTGCTCGTGACCCATGAGCACTCCTCGAAAGAGATGGGACCGAGCGCTGTGGCAGGATGGACTGCAGGTCTGGAAGGGCTTGCTTCACTTCTCGCTGGTGACTAACATAGGGGGTTCAGGTTCATTGCGCCTGCGCCGGGGATAATCGCCCACGCGTTCGCTATAGGTTTCACGCATGGAAATGGCGCACGAGTTGTGAGCGGATGGTCATTGGCGGCAATGCCTATCGTCCTGGCGTGAGCCAGACATCGAACCAATCGTAGGCGGCAATCCGCATTTTGTTCGAGTATGAGTGAAATCGCTCATCCGTGAACATCCGCACCCTATCTTCAACGTCGTATAGCGAGTAGACCGCGCGAGCGAACTTGTAAGCCTCCTTGGCCCCGCTGAGTGGAAAGATTTCATCGTTGGTGGCTGAGAGTATTATCAAGGGTCTTGGAGCGATGAGGGAGACTACCTCGTCGACGTCCGTGTGCTTGAGCATGCCTGGGATGAAGGCGCCTATGCTGCTCCAGACGTCCGTCCCTTCCCTGAACATGCTCTCGAGGGTCGTCACGCCGCAAGCTGGGGCAGCGACCTTGATCCTCTTGTCCAATGCCGCTGCGAGCCAGGTCATCTGCCCGCCGAGGGACAAGCCCGTACACCCTATCCGTTTTCCATCCACGTCGTCCCGGGACAGCAGGTAATCGACGGTCCGGGTCACGTCCCAGGACAGGTTTCTGTAGAGGCAATAGCCCCTCACGACGGCCTCCTGGGCGAGTCGCATGTCACTGAGAAGCGTCCGGGGGGTGTAGTGTCTCTGGTCTATGGCTATGACGAGATAACCTCTGCGCGTGAGTTCCGCGAAGTGGTCGTCCTCCATCATCCCCTTGTCCTGGCCTGTGCCGTGGAGGATGATTATGGCGGGGAGGCGTCCCGGCTCTTTTCGGGAGGGCTTTGCCACCAGGGCCGAGATCCTCACTTCCGGGACCGTCTCGAAGGAGACTTCTTCGGTCGAGTATCCGCCCTTCTTCTGTTTCTTCCCGACCTTGGGGCGCAGGGGCCCGCGGCGGCTCGGATAGCCGCCCATCAAATCGACGAGGAGGGACCGCAGCTCGCGGCTCCGGAGCTCCCAGGCTTCCTTACTATGAGGTGGCTTCATTTTGTAGCACTACAATCTCCCATTACTTCTGCAACTCCTCCATTACAATGTCGTCATAACCGACTTTTCCTTCTTGGACGTCTACTTTGCCGAACCTCAGCTGATACTTCTTTTCGACGGGTTTGGTGTTCCTGCTATACACGTTGATGGCGAGTATGTAATCGACTCGCGAGAACATGGCTGGGGTAGTTCCCGGCTCGCTTTCATTAGAGTCGATGCGGATAAGGTAGGAATTATCATCGATCACAGACAATACATCGAGGTATTCGAACGCGTTTCCCCCGTTGATGTTTATGTTGTTTCTCAAGCCCTGTCCTGACCAATGCAAAGCACGGGGGGTGCCAAAGTCTACCAGCTCACGAAATGTCGAGACTCCGTTCGTCGTAACTTTCTGGAGGACTTGGTTCAGCTTACCTTCGCAATCGATTGCGATGGACCTCCCCGTGTTCCTGATCCGCAACCGAACATAATACCCGGTTTTCACCGGGTTGTAATCCTCCAGTTCCAAAACGCGATGTTTGCAGAACGGCTCTTCGTTCTCAAACTCTATGATTAGGACAGGTCTATTGTAGTATTGAAGGATATTCTGTAGAAAGGCGACGAAAAGAGCAACCGCTACCGCGCCGACGGTTCCCACCGCAGTTAGCCAGTCGGTTAGTGATGGGTTGCTCAAAGTGCCTGGCTGACTCCCTTGTTCTCCGCGCATCTCCGGTTGTCTGCACACTTATAGTTGCAGGGATTCAACAGAAGTGACACACGTCGTGCACGATGAATTACGCCGTGGGATGATTACAGCACGCTGGCATCTCCTGCCGTACGCTTAAGAGTGCAATTGCAGCACAGCGGAGCCAAGTTGTCCTCCAAGAACACCATGATACGGCTCATGGCTTATGATAGGCGCGCCTTCGAGGCGTTCGAGCGCGGCGCGACCCGCCTTGGCTGGGCGGAGGCTGTCAAGAACCGGGAGATAGGGCATCTCTCGATCAAGGATACCCTCGTGCATATCCTGAACGTGCACGACTCCTTGCTGATAGCGGTAGCGCAGGGCAAACGCGAGGTCTGGAAAGACCCGGCTCGCAAGCGCGAGAACATCAAGTCCTGGGGAGACCTGCGCCGATACCGCGAACGCGTCTGGAGGGGAATCGACGACTTGACGGCAGGACTCACCGATGCGAAGCTACAACGGGCGGCCAAGGTGCCGTGGTTCTCAGGCCGCTACACCCTCGAAGACGTCATCTTTCAGAGCTCCTTCGAGCAGGCCCACCACCTCGGGGAGATCATCGGGGCTTATTGGCAGATGGAAAAGTCCCCGCCACAGATGATGTTCATCCCCACGATGCTGGGACTCCGGTCCTCGACCCGATAGATGCGCTGGAACTGGTCATCGTCAACGTGCAGCTGGGTTCGTTGGACATTCGCTGGGATGATCATCCCACCATGCACCGTGCCCTTCATGACTCTACGAACGGTAGACCTTGCTTCTGTGGCCAATCCTGAGCACGAGTATGCTGTCCCCCGTCTTGGTGTAAATTATGCGGTAATCTCCGATTCTGAGCTTGTGGAGCCCCGCAAACTCACCCATCAGAGGTTCGCCAACCTCTGGGTCCCGAGTCAAAGAATCTTCTAGCTGGTCGAGCAGCGTCCCATCATCTCGCTCATCTAGCCGGGATACTCGGTTGAGTTTACCGCGCCTCCGCAGACGATAATCACCTACAAACTGGGCTCCGACAATTCTTGCTGGACTGCCTGAGCTTATGACGGTGCAATTGGGAGCCTATCGCAGCCTTATAACCGCTGGAAACATTGTGAATCTCCAAGGGACGGAGTCCAAGATTGACCGGAGAGTTATGCGACACTTGAATGCGAGGATAAGGACTCTGACGTCGCTCTCGATTCTCCTCCTGCTCATGCTGTTGTCTGCCTTCGGTGTTTTGGATGTCGGTAACGCAGCAGCCAAGGCAGACCCGCCTTCGCTGATCCCGCTCACGAACGGCAACGCTGACAGTATCCTCCTCCCCGACAGCAGATTCCTGGTCGGGTACAACACGGTGCGGGGGCCGTCGCTGGGGGCCCTGGCGGCCTGGACTTCATTCTCTAACGGGACCACCGACACCGGCTACGTCAACCTCCAATCCTCCGTCCTCACCCCAAAGGACGTGTTTGGATTTGCTCCCGGGTGTCTCCAATCATCGACCGGGTGCCCGTCACTCGACGAGGGATATATCCGGACCATCCTGAACGGTACTTATCCGGGGAACAGCGCTAGCCTGAACGTAATCAACACCCTGTCCGGGTCCGCACAGCTGATACCCCTCCACAGCCCGGCGACCCCGGCAGGCAAGTGCTTGACCTCAAACCTGACCACCGTCAGTTGGTGCAACTTTTTTGCCAACAGTCTATACGCATCGGGAGGAGACGCGGTCGGAGTTTCCCCATACCCACGTGTCGTCGGTCACGGCACCCCCTCCGTCTACAGCAACGAGGTGGTGGCATGGAACGGGAGCGGGTGGACCCAGCTCACGCCGGACGACTACCAGACGGTGACGACGCCGTGCCTCGACCAGAGCGGAGGTAACATCACCTTCGGCTTCGACCCGACCGTAATCGGCGACCCTCTCTACGTTGACAGCGTCGGACCTCAGGATTTCATGCCCGGAGACGCCGGCCAGGTGGCCTATGCGATGACGGACTATCACCTGGACACTCCGCCGGGCGGCTGCAGCCTGGTCCAGCACGAGACCGGCGTCCAGGTGTACGTCGACGGCGACCCCATCTCGGGCCTCAACTTCGCACCGGTGGTCGGTAACGCCACGTTCAACGTCCAATCGTGCGTCGCTTTCAGGTGCTTTGGCGGGTTCGTCGGTCTCGCCGGCGACCTGCTGATCTACAGCACCTACACGGACTTCCTGGAGAATTCGACCTACTGGGCCCTCGATATGTCCCAGGAAAATGGGGGGAACTACCAGTTACCCGACCAGGGCGACTTCGGGTCGTCCGTCGGCGCTTACATAACCGATGGCGAGAGAATCGCGTGGGCCGCGCCGGACGCAAGCAATCCAGGCAACAATGTAGTCTGGGAGTTCGACCCGGGAAGCTACGCATACGCGAGCAACGGCACCGTCCTGCACAACGTCTACCCCATCGGGAGCTTCCCAGGGGCGACGCCTTTCGGAATCGACGGGAATACGACCCTGTGGACCTTCACCAACTCCACCGGCATATACCTGCAGGCATACGAACTCTACGACCAGTCAGCGTCGAAAGGCCTACTTCTCCCCGCCGTCTACCTCGAAGGGCCGCCCGCGAACGGAGCCGAAGTGGATGCAGCGGTGGGGTCCTTGCCGATCTATTACGACAACGGCTTGGCCGCGTGGGTCGGCGCGTCAGGGAACGCAACCGCACCCTTGTCGATATACGTCTACAGCGTCAAAGCAGCGGAAGCTGCTCAACCCCCGCTCTCCAGCCTCAACCTGGGTGCCTACGGTTTCAACGACACCAATTCGGTGGTCGCCTCCAGCCTCTCGGAGGGATGGTTCTTCGTCAACGGGTTCACGACCAACGACCCGGTCGCTCAGGTGTACGCCCTGAACCTCACCGGGTTGGCCGCGACCCCGACGACCACGGGGACGGCGAGCTCATCGACGAGCGAGACGAATTCTCTCGTCTCAAATTCGACCGCCCAAGGCTCGAACTCCAGCTCCTTTAGCACTAGCATCCAGTCCCAGCCGAGCAGCTCCGGGACGCCACAGACCACCACGACCCAGACCACGACCACCGGAGGGGGTGACCTGATATCGGGAGTTCCGAATCTGGACCTGGGCATAGCGGTCATCATCGCCCTCGCGGCGATCGGAGTCATCCTGTACCTCGGGCGGTTCCGGGCCCGCCCTCCTGAGGGGCCGCCCTCTGTGCCTCCCGGAGGTGGAGAGGCGGCGCCGTCGGATGGAGCCAATGGCGGAAAGAGGGACTGCACCGCGCTAAAGCTGGCCTATGACTCGGCGTTAGCGCGATATGACGAGCAGGCGGCACGCTTCGAAACTGTCTTTGAGGCCCGTGTCGGCGGGGTCTTGGACAGCGCGAGGGCCGATGTCGCCAAGGCCTTTACTGACATGAACTACGCTTGGTACGAGGCAGAACACGCAGCGAACGCCTACGCGTATTGCCTCGGCGTACCACGCTCTCACGTTCCTATCCCCGACCCTCCCATATTCCCAGGAGCAACAGAGCCGACGGTACACCCTGATGAAGATGGCGGGTTGTCAGAAAAGACGGAGGACGAGACGGGGAAGCCAGAGATCGGTTAGTCGAGTCTGGACGATTCGAAAATGGTCGCGCAGCTCCGAAGAAACTGTCCGCAGATGCAGGGTTCACTGCGCCTTTACAGAGAAACCCGTATGCGTTCCTTAGAGTCGAAGCTTTTTCTTGAACAGC
The DNA here is from genome assembly GCA_027886885.1 of Nitrososphaerota archaeon. GTDB lineage: Archaea > Thermoproteota > Nitrososphaeria > Nitrososphaerales > Gagatemarchaeaceae > Gagatemarchaeum. The sequence goes on from JAPCJP010000036.1 coordinate 10,864, forward strand.
ATCTGGTGATGTGTCTTCTGCAGAATCGTGAAGGTCACGCCCACTAGAGCGATGGCGATCCCGGACCACAGGACATAGTCAGCGATGGCGAGTGTGGGAATGACGGAATAAACAGGAGGGTGGCCTTCCAGAAGTCCGGTTCGGTCCGAGGTGACATAGGCGTATGGAAAGCCCATAGGCGCCAGCGGAAAGTCAAAGCTTCCGTAAGGATTGACGCTCGATGGGGGCTGAAGAAGCAGTGTGAGGAGCGTTATTACGATCCGGCCGCCCCGCCTATCAAGAGCCGCCTACCCGAAGTAGAGCTCAGGCCGACTCCGGACGAGATTGCCGTCCATATCGCGACATCTCCGGCAAGGTTCACGAAATTGTAGACGTAGACGTTGTAGGGTCCGGTATACGACACAAACGGGGTAAACGTCACATATGGGATGGGGAAGCCGCTGAGAAAACGTCCATTCACCTCCACAGTCACAAAATAGGTTGCGCTTGTTATCAAAACGGCAGTGAGCACCGAGATCACAAGGTAGCGGATAGCTCCTTTCATGAACGGTTGACGGAAAAACGCTCCATTACGATAAATAGTTTGTCGCAACTTGATTGAGCACAAGCTCCTGCCACTTTGATATCAGGAATGGGGAGATGTTTTGCCAGGCGCGAGGGTTCATTGCGTCTCCTCCAGATGCGAAAAAAAGTTGTTTTAGATTCGTCACCCGATTTGTCCGGCTCCTTGATAGGACGCGTTGTCGGGCCTTCCTGCCTAGCCCAAGGTCAATCCACGGCACATTACTTAAGAGAGCCGGGAGTGCCTACCCAAGCATCGTAATATGAAATGTAGTGAGGTAAGGACATTTCTATTTCAGATAAGCACCCCAGCAGAAACCATCACCCCCGTCTCCACGGCCGACTTGAACTACCTTACCTCCGAAGGCTACGTCCTGACGATGTCAAGGGACGACTATGACAGCGGGGTTGCCGAGGTCGCGCGACTCTCGGATATGTCAGTCGAGGCTCAGACGATGAAGGAGAAGGAGCAGCAGGCGGATGCACCTCTGCAACAGGACGAGCGGAAGGAGCACTCCATCCTCTTTCACTTCGAGCATGGGGAAGAGAAGGACGAGCTCCGCCAGAGGGTCGAGACGGAGACGACGGTCGTCTCCGGAGAGCAGGCCCAACTGGTTGCTATGGAGAACAACGTGAACCTGCTCATCCAGAAAAAATCCGCGATGGACCGGATGGTGCCGTACGGCGGAGTGTACGTAGCCCTCACCGACCTGGGCACCGTCATACTGAACGACCTCAACGTGAGGAATTACAGGGTAGCCGACGAGGAGTTCGCAGACTTCTCGGAAGAGGTCAAGGCGACCTATGCAGAGCTGCGCGGGATAGTCGACGACGCCGTTTCTGCTCTCCCCCTGCTCAGGATCAAGCTCGGTGACCTTGACGAGAACTATGCCTCGGCCGACGACGAGATCAATAGCGGTTCGGCGAGCCAGGGGTCGGTCAAAGCCCCGGCGTTGTTATGGTCCATCGCGATAGGGCTTGCCAAGCTCCAGGGCGATCAGGGCGAGATAAAGGCCCGCTTCGCCGACGCGATCGACGCCCTTGAGGATTTTGGCTCCTCGACCCCCAACAGACTGATGGCCGCAGAGATAATGACCGCGAGCAGCGAGGACATCCAGACGCTCGAGTCCAACCTCAGGGAGCTGGACCAGCAGGTGCGGGCCCTGGACGTCCCCGGCGAGCTCTCCGCCGGGGTGGCTGCTACCATCATGGCCGGTCGACGATATGACGGGACGTATCCGATGGACCGTTTCGCCCAGCTCAAGGAATTGACCCCCTCCTCCGAGGCCGCCGCGATACTGGCAGTGATTGACGTCCCCGTGGACGAACTGACCTCCAAGTTCGAGGCGTTCAGGTCGATGTTTGTCTCCTGGGGATACACCAAATCTGAGGACACGGAGGTCGCCTCGGCCTTCCTGGCCATCGGGCAGTTGGAAGCGGTCGACGTGGAGGAGAAGCTCAAGTACATCGTGGAGCAGTTGAAGAACTACCTGGCGTACCCGTTGGTGGCAGCCGGCATCCTTGCGTCGATCCCCGTCTTCGAGGCCCACGAGACCCTCGACCTCCTGGAGAAGGCGGTCACCCTGCTCACATTCTACGCCACCGGGCTGGAGCGGTCGGTGCTCGTCACCCTCGCGGTGAGAATGATACACGGAGTCCGGAACGAGGTGGTGCAGAAGATCGATTCCACGGCCAAGATCGCCGCCACCCCTGTCCAGTTCACCTACCCCGCCGGCCCTAGTTTCTTCCCCGTGTACTTCCCGGTCATCCTGGCGCACTCATCCTACCTCCCCACCTTCAGCGCGATGGGAGGCTTCCACCCCGCCCACTCCCACGGGATAGGAGGGTTCGCGGGTTGAAGGGCGCAAAGAGGGTCGTCGCGGCAGTCCTACTCGCGCTGTTGATGGCGAACGCCTTTTCCGGTATCGCGCACCCCGTCTCCGCCTACACGCCACAGGCGGGGGACAACTTCACCTACTCCGAGACCATCACGGTGAACAACGGGCAGGGTTCGTACTCCGGGTACACCGACCAGCTCACGGCGAGCGGCGTGGAGCAGGTGAACTCAGTCAGTGGGAGCAACGTGACTTCGTCCTACAGCTATTCCTACCAGTACAGCAACAGCCAGGGGAGCTCCACGGCGAGCTCCTCTGCCGGCAACTACACCTGGTCTACGGACACCTTCACCTACGTCAACGGGACGGACAACGAGGGAGGGTTCGGGGGCACGCCTTACTCGTCCCCCCTCTACGTCTGGTTCGCCATCGACCCCTCGCTTCCGGTCGGTAGCTCCCTCAGCATCCTCAACTCGCAGTTCAGCGTGATCTCGAAGAACTACAGCTTCGACCTGACGACGGAGAACAGGTACGTCCAGACGATAGAGGTCGAGGGGACGGGCACATACCAGCGGAACGACGCCTACGGCGACTTCACAGCGTCGTACACCTGGTTCGAATACTTCGACCCGGCCACCGGCTACATCGTGGGCTACGACTATGTGGAGCAAGATACCGGGCAGTACCAGGGCCAGACCGGGAGCTTTACCTACACCGACCAGCTGAATGTCGCTTCCACGAGCCACCCGCTGACGGCCGCGAGCGCCCCCACCTCGACAGGGGGGTCTGGGGCGTCTCAATATCTCGGCTACGTCATAGCAGCAGCGGTGATACTGCTGCTGGTCGGAATCGGCATCTACGCAGGGACCAGAAGGAGGAAGGCGAAGGAATCGCTCCCCGAGCACTCGCCGCCGCCCCCGCCGAGCAGCACCCCCTTCGAATCCACCGTCGACCTTGGGTCCAATCCGCCCGAGCAGGTCGTGATAAGGGAGGTCGCCATGGTCAAGTGCAAGTACTGCGGGACGCTCATCCCGTCCACCGCCGGCACGTGCCCCTACTGCGGAGGGCCCCAGGGCTGAGATAGCGTATGGCGACCTCGACCAGGCAGGCGGCGCCGATAGCCCTCCGGGGCGTGCCCATCCAGCTCGACGTCTACGAGGGCGCCGGGACGGTGACCAACAGGTACTTCCAGAGCTTCAAGATGCCCGAGTTCGAGAAGCTCTACCTCCCGGAGAGCGTGCGCCCGTTCACCGGAGTCGACCCCCTCGGGACCAGGCAACTTCTCATCGACGACAACAGGAGCGCGGTCAGCAGGGAGCCCTGCCTTACCATCGACGGCACCGACTTTTACTTCTCCGTCAAGGGCATAGGCTCGACCACGAGCCCCTTCAGCCGCCAGCTCTTCAGGAAGGACGAGGTGAGCAACCTCCTCAGGAAGGAGAGCGGCGTGAGGGCGCGCATCATGGACTCCAAGGAGAAGGAGATGAGATTCCCGCGGTACCTCACCGGGGAGCTGTGGTCGAGAGGGTGCCCCTACGGCTCCCAGGGTCTCGAGTTCGCATCAATCGCGATGAAGGCGGCGGAGAGGTCCGACGCCAGCACCACCTCCATCCACGGCTTCCGCATCGCCCCCCTCGTGAAGATAGTCAAGCTCCCCGCGGCGCTCCAGCGCGAGGTCACCCAGGTATACTGGTACAGGCGGTTCAAGCAGGAGATGGTCCAGGAGGCGAGGCTCGTCCCCTCGAACGTCCGCATCTACTTCCACTCCGACTGGACGATAGGCGACGACACGGGTGAGCTCTTCGACTTTTTCCGCGTCGATAGCAACGATAGGGCGATGGACTTTCTGAGGAACTTCGTCAAGAGCGGTATCGCCGTCCTCACCCTCTTCGTCAGGTCCATGGGCGCGAACGATAACGGCACCTATAGCGGGCTCGACTTTTACGACGTGTGGCTCGACAAGGACGCGGTGCTCTCCCCCGACGGGACCATCTTCTGGGCAGACCTGGAAGGGCTGCAGCAGATAACGGTGGGCGGGAGGGACAGGGCGGAGGTCGAGTTCAACCTGGAAGAGAACATGGAGCACCAGATATATCGTTCCCTCTACGAGTTCATGTACGCCTACGAGCAGATAGAGAGGGAGCGGATAAAGCGGTTCGGCCATGCGACCGACCGCAAGACCCAGTTCGAGTACCTCCTCAGGGACGCGCTCAGGGATGACCCGGTGGTCGGGCTCCACCGCAGCCCCGAGAGCCTTGAGCTGGTGATTGGGAACGTCCTGGGGGAGGAGAGGCTGACCCGGAGATTCACGATCCTGGATTGGTGATTGGCGACGAGCGATAGCGAAGCCGAGATAACAAAGGTGAAGACCATCGACGAGCAGCTGGGCGAGCTCCCGAGGGGGCTCTCCCCGTTCTACGACCCCCTCCTCCGCCACGAGGTGAACGAGTCGCTCGAGTCTGGCGGCGAGGTCTTCCTCTCCCAGGACCCCTCCGGTGTCACGGACGGTCTCTTCATCTACGACGGGTTCGAGGCGACAGGGACCATCTTCACCAGGTCCCGCGACGTCTTCGAGCGCTTCTACCGGATCAAGCCCTCGAGCTACATCTTCTCGGAGCTCGAGGTCGCCGAATATCCCCATGAGGCGTGGAACATCTGGCAGCTCGATGTCGACAACGCTTCCTCGGAGTACCGCTTCAGGTACAACGTCAGCATCTGCCACGAAGCCGCTGAGATAGAGCGCTTCATGGCCGTCGCGGAGCCGGAGACCAACAAGCGGTGGGTCAGCGTCGCCCTCGCCAACGGGGACAAGTGCTTCGTCGTCAAGATAGCGGGCAGGATAGTGGGCATCGCGTGGATGACCATCGTCGGCGATGTGGCCCGGTCGCACGGCCTCTTCGTCGCTCCCCGGTTCAGGAAGTTGGGGATGTCGAGGGACAACTTCCAGGCTAGGCTGATCTACCTGAAATCAAGGGGCGTCCACACACTGATCAACGAGATCTCCGAGTCCAACGTGGCGTCCCACCGCCTCGCCTCGAGCGAAGGAGAGAAGGTCGTCGGCAAGATATACCTCTACGAGAGCCCTAAGGGCAAAGAACCGTCGTGATCTAGAGCCCCGAGAGGTTTCCATCTGGACAGAAAGGAAAGTGTTTTGCCATGCCTAAGGCTTCATTGCGCCTTCGCCGGGGATAGTCACCGCACATCCGGCAGTAGGTGCCTAGCCAGTGGTCACTTCCAGGAACACATCCTGGTTGCCGAACGGGAAGAGGAATTGCATCGTCACGGCGCCCCCGAAGAATGTTTGGTTGTAGCCCAGAAGATCTGGTGGCCACGACTGGCCGTTCCAGTTCCCCAGGTTATCGCAGTCTCGGCCTGGGTCGTGGTGGTCCCCGAAGCGTTCGACGAGTCACAAGGACCCCCAGAAGAGGTCACTCCAACCATGTTGCCTGAGGGAAGATACAACGTCTCGCAGGTCGAGGTGGAGGAGGCCAGGTACATGGTCAGGTTGTAGTGGTGGCCGAGATACGTCACCGTGATCTGGAAGCTCAGGGTGCCCAGGTCGTTTAGCGAGTACCACTCGGTGCCGTTAGTTGTGAAGGTCGTCAGTAGGCTTCGCAGCCGTATGTCGACCACGGGGTAGCGGTCACGTTCGCGCCGACGACGGAGCTGGAATTGGAGTCGGAGAGGACCCTGAGGTACGCGCCCAGCGGCGGCGGGCCCGAATAGGTGATGCAGTCTGCGGCTACAGGCGTCAAGGTCGTGGTCGTCTGAGTCATGGTGGTCGAGACCAAAGTCGTAGATTGGTTAGAGCATGAGGAGTTTAGCGTGCCTCCGCCCAGTCCACATATCTCGGTGGTGAGCGACCCCGAGGGAACACTAATCGTAGCCACGGTCCAGGCCATCGGATCACCGCCGACCGTGAAATTGTAGGTGCTTCCGGAGTAGGCAAAGACAAAGTAGTAGAGCCATCCCTGGAACAATATCCAGCCGCTTGAATTCGTGACGGCGATGGAGTCGGTCAGATGCACGTCCTTAGGACTGCAGGATGCGTTGGCAGTCGACTGGACTATGACCGGCAACCCTGCAATCGGAGACCCCGAGTCGTTCACGACCCTGAGGTATATTCCCTGAGGCGGTGGAACCGCCACACTGCATATCGTGGTGGTAGCGTTCGTCTGACTCGCGGTGACGGTCGTCGTCGATGTTCTCGTATTAGTGACAGTCTTTGTAGTCCCGAGATAGGAGGACGTCAAGAAGCCAGCTCCAATCACCAGCCCAGCCACGACTATGGCCATGGCAACCCTGGTGAAACTCCGAGGCGGCTGGGTCGTCATCGCTGGATCGTGGAGAAATTGAACGCCTTTGATATTTAGTGCTACGTTTTCTCCCGGCGGAAATCTGGAGCTCGGAGGTCAGTACTTGTTCTGCCTGAGCCACGCCTGGATCGCGAGCGCCGCGATCG
>JAPCJP010000091.1 GCA_027886885.1 Nitrososphaerota archaeon
CCCAACGAAGATCGTCGAAGTCGTAGTCTGAAGTGCCCAAGTTCTATTCTTGGAGAGAGGTCGGGAGTGCTCCCGAGGCGGAGTTGTCTTTGACAACCTCGCGGTGAGAATTGCTTCGGAGTCTTCCGTGTTAGGGAGGCAGGCCTGCGCGCCTCAGGAGCAGGCCGAACCGGGGGTCTTTTCGCACCTCGTCAAGAAGGGGGAACGACCTCCACCAGTTAAAGAACCCTTCCCGGGTCTCGTACGCGTACTCAAGCCACTTGAAGCATCCGTCGAGGTCGTTGAGGCCGACGAAGACAAATGCTATCAAGTCCCCCTTGAGCCTGGAGCTCTCCGGGACCGCCTTCAGTTTTTCGACCAGCTCGAGTGCCTCACCCCGCCTTCCCGTGACCGCGTAGATGTAGGCGACGTTCGAGTAAAGGTATGGGTCGGTGGGGTCCGCATCAATCATCTTCCTCAGGTAGAGAAGTGCGTTGTCCCAGTCTCTCCTCGCAAAGTGATTGACCATGTGCGCCTCAGCGATGAAATGGCTCGTCGGGTCGATCTCTTCCATCTTACTGATACGCTTCCGCGCCTCGTCGAACTCGCCTAACCACACACACCTGTAGACGGCAGACATCGTGATGGCCAACGAAAGTGGGTCGAGCGCCTCGGCGAGCATGACCTCGGCATAGCCTTCGCGTTGCCTCCCCAAGCTTTCGAGACACCACGCGTACCAGTGGTGTGCGGTGGCGTAGCTAGGGTTGAGCCCGATGGCTCTCCTGAACTCCTTCTCGGCTGCAGAAAATCTGTAGTCGTACGTCAGGTAGTTGGCGAGCGAGACTCGAGCCTCGGGGAGGTCCGGGTCCAGTTCGAGCGCCTTGTCGATTAGCCTCTTGGCCTCTTCGAGCGAAGTAGGTACCGGGACAAAAAGGTAGTCCCCCAGTATGGTGTATGTGTCAGCGAGGCCAGAGTATGCCTTTGCATACCCCGGGTCCTCGCGGATCACGATCTCGAACTGTTCCTTCGCCCTTCTGATAGAGGTCTCGGTTCGCTCGGATAGGAGCGTCCTCCCCCTCAAATACGCGACGTAGGCCACTAGGTTCTCGGTCTCCTTCCGTTCTATACGGGCGAGCTCTCCCTCGATGAGGGTTACCTCCAGCGAGTCGGCCACGTTCTTTGCGATGTCGCTTTGAATTGAGAATATGTCGCCCAAGTCTCTGTCGTAATGACTTGACCACACTCGCTCCTGACTCTCGGTCTCGATGAGCTGGGCGTTGACCCGAATCTTGTTCCCCGCCTTCCTGACACTCCCCTCGAGGACGAAGCCTACCTTCAGGTCGTGCCCAATCTGCGCGACACCCTTGGTCGTCCCCTTGTAGGTATTCACCGAGGTCTTGGCAATCACGCGCAATCCCTTCAGCTCGGAGAGAACTGAGATCATCTCTTCGGTCAGCCCATCGGCGAAATAGCTATCGCGCGGGTCCGGGCTGATGTTTTCAAAAGGTAGAACTGCGACGCGGTTGGGTCTGTTCGAGGGCTTCGGCGAGTCATCCTTTCTCTTCGAGAGCACTAACTTGTAGAGGTCCATCGGCTGTTCGACGTTTTTCAGAGACTGCCCCGCCAATCGGACCATGGGATAGTGTATCTTGCTCCTGACCTGAGCGTAGACCTGCTCCGAGACGCAGATTCCACTCTCCCCGGCGAATTCCATGATGCGAGAAGCGAGATTGACGGCATCCCCAAAGACGTCGCCGTGACGATGGATCACGTCTCCAACGTGGATTCCTATCCGCACTTCGATCTTCTCGTCGTTCGCGGCGGACCTATTCTGCTCATGAAGGGAAGATTGAATCTCAATGGCACACAGAACGGCTTCGAGTGCGCTATCGAACTCCAGGAGGAAAGCATCTCCAAGCGCCTTCACCTCGCGACCATGGTGCTCCTTCACGATTGTTCTAAGCAGAGCGTTGTGTCTGTCAAGTAGACGGAGGGCTAGTGATTCATCCCTCTGAGCAAGCGCGGTGAAGCCGACGATATCAGTGAAAGTGATCGCTGCGAGCCGCCTTCGACCTTCGCTCAAGGCTGTAGCTGGGAACTCATGTAGAGATTAAAGCCTTGGTGTGCCAGCAAGCCGCCTCTATCCCGCAGAGTTCATCGACAAAGAGTAGGTGACGGTTGGGAGCCCACCCCGTACGCTCAGGTAAGCGCGCTAGGACGACACCTCGCTGAGGCCGACCTTCTTGAGGAGCGCGAGAAAGCGAGGGTCTCCCCTTACCCGTTCGAGGTAGGGTTCAATATTCAACAGCATGATGCTGGGGTCGTGCTCGTTGTACGCCCTGTTGAGCCACTCGAAGCAGCGGTCATCCTCTCCGAGGACGCAATACACGGCGCCGAACCAGAACGGACTTAGAAACTCCTTCCCATAGTTCGCCTCAGCCTCGGCGAGAAGCCTGTGCGATTCTGTGCCGTCCTGTTTCCACGCGTAGATCAGTGCCTTGTCGAGGGTCGTCTCGAGTGGCTTCTTCGAGAGTTCGCCGTACTTTTCGGCAGCGGCTAGCGCCTCGTCGAATTCCGACTTGAGCGCGTAACTCTGTGCCAAGCTGCGATACGATAGGGCGAACTCCGGGTCGAGGTCTATGAGCTTCCTGAACTGCTCAATCGCTTTGTCATATTCGCCTAGATAATAGAAGGCATCTCCCACGTTCAGGTTGATTATTCGCGAAAGGGGGTCGAGCTCCCTGGCCCTCGTGATCTCTGCGAACGCCTCGTTGCGGCGTCCCGTCTGCACCAGCATGTGTGCGAACCACTGGTGGGCCGTCGCGTAGTTCGGATTGAGCTCGATAGCCCTCCTGAACTCCGCTTCGGACTCCTTCAGCCTGTGCTCGTAGTAGTGCAGGCTATTCCCCCGGCATGCGTGCGCCTCCGCTGAATTCGGATCCAGTTCGAGCGCCTTGGAAACGTACTCTTTCGCCTTTGGAAACGCAACCGCCGGGTCCGCGAGCAGATTCCTCCCCATCACGAGATAGCACTGTGCGAGGCCAGTGTAACCGGCGGCGAAACCCTCGTCCTGCTCGACCGCGAGTTTGAAGTATTCTATCGCTCTGTCCATGCCCTCCTTGGTCCTCAGGTTCCAGTAGTAGCGGCCCTTCAGGTAGAGGGTGTGCGCCTCAACGTTCCCGGTGGGGCTCTTCGCCAGCCTCAACCTGTCAGAATCCAGCAGCCTCACCTTCAGGGTTCCCGCCACCTTCTCCGCTATCTCGCTCTGGACCGCAAATATGTCGTTCAGCTCCCTGTCATAGTTGGACGCCCAAAGATGGCCTTCGTTCCTCGCGTCGATGACCTGGACGGTTATCCTCACCTTGTTCCCCGCCTTCCTGACGCTCCCCTCGATGACGGTCCCTACTTCGAGTTCTCGCCCGATCTCAGCGACGCGCTTTGGGGCTTTCTTGTATGGCATCACCGAGGTTCTGGCGATGACCGTGAGCCCCTTGATGCCCGAAAGCGCCGTGATCAGCTCTTCTGTCATGCCGTCGGCGAAGTACTCGTCATTTGGGTCGGGGCTCATGTTGGTCAGCGGAAGCACGGCGACCCGCGCCCTATCGAATTCAACCCTCTCCGCGACGCCATCGTCCAACGGGTTCCCCAGAACGTAGACGTCGATGGGTAGATTTACATTTTTCAACTTGGGAGACGGCAGCTTCGTCATGCGGAACCTGACTTTGTTCCGCACCTGGTCGTACACCTGCTCGGTGATGCAAATCCCCCCGGGACCGGCCAGCGCTTCAATTCGGGAGGCTATGTTGACCGCATCGCCAAAGACGTCTCCTTTACTGTGAATCACGTCTCCCACGTGTATGCCAATCCTGATCGATGCCCTCTTCTCGGACGGCCTGCTCGAATTCAGCTTGGAGTTCTCCTCTTGCACCTCGACGGCATATCTGACGGCGTCCAGCGCGTTCGGAAACTCGATCAGGAAAGAGTCCCCCATGGTCTTGATTTCTCTCCCGCCGTACCTTTGCAGCATCGAACGCACAACCTGAGCGTGTTCGGAGAGGATCGCCATGGCGAGCGACTCATCCTTCTGGGCCATCGAGGTGAAGCCGACCAAATCCGTGAACATTATGGCTGCGAGCTTCCTTTCTTCCTTGGAGCTTTCTACGCCATGCAAGACGAGTTCCCTTTGCACTCGAGGATGAAGGCGAATTATAAGGTCTAGCAGCTTAGATGTGAGATGTCGGGTGCGGAGGAATCTATTCCGGGCGGCCGAAACCAGCCATGGAAGACAGCTCTCGCGGCGGTCTCATTCCCGCGCGTATCGCTTATATTATCCGGCTGGATATTCCGTTGGGATTCGAATGGGAGAATCGGACGAGGA
>JAPCJP010000092.1 GCA_027886885.1 Nitrososphaerota archaeon
CTCACAAAGGGAGACCTCATGGTCGGGAGCCTGGTGGGCAAGCCGGGTTCGCTCCCCCCGATCGTCAGTCACATCACCCTTGACCTGCAGCTCTTCGAACAGGCGGTCGGGTCCTCGGAGATGGTCAGGGTCGACAAGGTCAAGACAGGGGAATCGCTGCGGCTCAACGTCGGGACCGCCTCGACCCTCGGAAGCGTGACCTCGGTGAGAGACAACGTCATCGAGATGGAGCTTCGCAAGCCGGTCGTGGTCGAGCAGAGCGCGAGGTCGGCAATCAGCAGGAGGATAGCGGATCGTTGGCGTCTAATAGGCTCAGGCGTCATAAGGTAGGACGGTCTCGCAAGGTCCTCTTCGACAGTAGCTTCCTCATCGCTGTCATGGAGCGCCCCACTCCGTGGCTCCAGGACATCCAGGAGAAGCTGGGCGGCTTCGAGCCGGTGGTCATCGCCCCGGTCTACGCAGAACTAGAGCGGCTCGCTTCGGGCAATAGTCACGCGGCAAGGTTCGCGTCTCTCGCAAAACAACTTGTTGACGGCGGGACGCTCAAGCTGGCCGGAGGAGAGGTTGACAGGGCGGACGAGGAGCTGGTCTCAATGGCTCTGGACGAAGGGGCGGTCGTGGCTACCGTGGACTCGGCTCTGATCGAGCAGCTCGAGGCGTCGGGGGTCCGGGTCATACGCCTGAGGGGAGGAAGGGTCGAAGCGGAAGGCCCGTTTTCATAAAAATCTTATATCGGTGCTCCGGAGGGCATGCGGGCCCCCTAGGGTTAGATATGTTTCAACTAGTAGAACTTGATGATGTCGTACGGGTTCCTCCAGACCGCTTCGGTTCCTCTCTGGAGAACGTAGCCCTAGAGTTACTGAAGCTAAAGTACGAGAGTACCATCAACCCGGACTACGGCTACCTGGTCCTGGTCACCAACGTGAAGGTCGACAAGGTCGGCAAGATCATCCCCGGGGATGGCGCTACCTACCACAAGGTCAAGTTCGAAGTCTTCGCGTTCTTCCCGCTCAAGCAGGAGATAGTCGAGGGCGAGATAGTCGAGATAACAGATTTCGGCGCGTTCGTGAGGATAGGTCCGACCGACGCCCTGCTGCACCTGAGCCAGATAATGGACGACTACCTGACCAGCGATGTAAAGTCGGGGCTCATAACCGCCTCCCAGAGCAAGCGGACCCTCAAGGTGGGGAGCAAGGTCCGGGTCAGGATAACTGCGGTCTCGCTGGGGCACGGAATCTCCATGGGCAAGATAGGCGTCACCTGCAGGCAGCCGTTCCTCGGCGCCCTGGACTGGATTGACGACGAGGTCGCCAAAGCGGAGAAGCAGGCCAAGGTAGAGGCCCGGGCGGCCAAGTAGTGACACTCTATGAAGGAATTCGCTTGCAGAAAGTGCCACATGCTAACCACGGAGAAGAGATGTCCAAACGACGGGTCGAACGAGCTGAGTGACGAATGGTCCGGCCTGATCATAGTCCTCGACCCAAAGAAGTCGCAGGTCGCAAAGACCCTGAACATCACGGTCCCCGGAAGGTACGCGCTAAAAGTAAGCTGAGCGCACCGCGCCTCTACATACTCACATCCAAAGTCAGGCGGAAACTGAAGCGGCCCCTCGGCAAGCTCTACGTCGGAGAACAGCTTCAATCTCGAGAGTTTCTTGATGTCCTGGGCTCGGCTCCCCTGCTCATAACCGTGGGCGACAGGGTGACCGATTTCGCGCACCAGATCGGTAGGGACCCGGACGTCCAGGTAGTCGACAGGGTCGAGAGGAGGGTCGTCAGAGATGCTCCGGAGGTGCCGTACTCCCGGCTGGTGATGGCGAAAAACCCTGCGGGGTCCATCACTGCGGACGGGATCAGGGCGGTGCGAGGCGCGTTGAGGGGGAAGAAGCCCGTCAGGGTCCTGGTAGACGGTGAGGAAGACCTGCTGGCGATACCGTCGGTCGAGGCAGCCCCGACGGGTTCCATAGTGATCTATGGTCAACCGGGCCTAGGGGTGGTCGTCGTCGAGGTGGATGAGCGAGCGAAGGCCTCGGTGACTCGGACGTTGCGCGCGATGGGAGGGGACCGCTGATGCATCGGAGTACGTTCTTCGGAGCCCAACTCGGCGCCTCGGCGGCCCTTGCGGGGCTGCTCGTCATTGGGCTATCCATCAATCTGTCCAGGATACCTTCTTTCCCGTTGCTGCCCGACAGGACCATCGTTTCCCTAGACCTTCTACGCAGAATTCCAAAGACCACTAGTCCTAATCCATTATCTGCGTGACCAGGTCCTGGAAGTCACTATCGAACATTCCCAAGGTTCTCTGGTGCACGCGTCTGAAGAGGGGATGTTTAGAGAAACTCTTGAGGAACGCCACCCACTGGTCCCACTCGTCCCCGTCTATCCAATTTTTCTTGTGCAGGTTATAGACCTCTTCGAATATCCCATAACCCAGCATCAGGTACGAGAAGGCCAACTGCTCATCTGAGGAGAGCGGCTCGACCTTTGCCTTCGAGGTCAGGCTTTCCTGCGCATCCCTGAACTCGAACATCATCCTCGCGAGCTCCGGCTTCTCGACGAGCATCCTGACATAATCGGTATAGTGCGACTGGACGTTCTGATAGGCGGCGCCCTTGATCGCCCTCTCCTGGCTCCTGAACTGGAAGACGAAGACGGCGAGGGTCAAGGTGATGACCAACGTCTGAGCCACCGACGTTATCACGATCAGGGTGGTGTCGTCGACCAATCCGGGATTCTGGCGAATCGAGGCCGTTCGCCTACTTAAGGTCGTGGCGGGAACCTCGTAATCCTTATCGAGGAATTCCCAAGGCTTGCCAACCGAGCCAGCCTGCGAGACTAGCCGACCGAGGGAGCCGCCGGATTCGAAGGTCCCTTGCGTCACCGAGGTGGCTGTCTGGCCCGCGGCTGCCTCTGGGTGTAAATCAGTTTATTTACCTCCTTGAGCGGGGACATTCGGAAATTCATTGGAGATAGTAAGCAGGAAGGACTCGAAGCTCCTCGGCCGGACCGAGCTTCAGGTCGTCTTCGCGGACAAGGCCGGAGCGCTAAACCGCAAGGACGCCATAAAGGAGGTAGCCAGGGCTGTGAACGCCGACGAGAAGAAGGTAACACTAATCGACCTGCAAGGAGGCAGCGGCACCAGGAAGCTCGTAGGCCGTTTTCACGTGTACGACAGCGAACAGGGGAAGAAGGATATGAGCGAAGGCCACCTCGCCGTGAGGCTCCTGACCAAGGAGGAGAAGGACGCCATCAAGGCGGAGAAGAAGAAGGCCGATGCGGCCGAGGCAGCTGCGAAGGCAGCGGCTGCGCCAAAGAAGAAGAAGTAATCAGAGCGAAGAGTTGAGATAGAAAAGATGTCAGCCAAGGACTCGAAGAGCGCACCAGCCAAGGACTCGAAGACAGCCCCAGCCAAGGACGCCAAGACCGCACCAACCAAGGACCCAAAGGCAGCAGCTGCTCCGACGCCCGCCCCCGCCGCAGTTGCGGCAGCACCAACAGAAGCCGAGGCAGCACCAAAGCCGAGGAAGGAGCGCAAGGAGAAGAAACCGAAGGTCAACATCCAGGTGTGGAAGCTCTACAAGGTCGCTGAGGACGGCGCCACATTACAGAGGCTGAGAAAGGAATGCCCACGCTGCGGGCACGGTTACTTCATGGCCGAGCACAAAGACCGGCAGAGCTGCGGGCACTGCGGTTTCACGAACTTCAAGCCAAAGTCCTAGGTCCGGCAAGGGCTCGCATCAATCGATGTGAGTGTCGAAAGCTTCCCTGATGACCTTGAGGATCTGCAGGGTGACGAGGGCCCTGAAAGGAGTGAGGTATTTGGTAGTCCTAGCCTTCGTTATGTTCCCTCCCTTTCCGTTCACGCTCACGTACCCGTCAAGGAACGCATTGGCGACTGCCCTCATCCCATCCTCCCTGAGGGACAGCTTGCCCGTGTAGTATAGGAACTCCGCGATGTCCCACGCCTGGTCCCCTCCTTCCACGGCCTGTTCGAGGTCCGCGACGCACGCCTCCCCGTTTCGTATTATGACGTTCTCAGCTTTTGCATCCCCAAGGGCAAAACCCGCCCTGTGCACCTGGGCCATCACCGCACCGTAGGTCTCGACTTCGTCGACCCGGTTCTTCTTGGACCTGAATGCCTCGTCGATCATCTTCGAGAGCACCTTCCCCTCGACGAACTCCCTGACGAGAACCTTGTCGTCTATGGCCGCCCCGACCACCCTAGGGGTCGATATCCCTGCCCGCCGGAGCTCCAGGGACGCCCTGTACTCCCTGTGCATCCTCGCCTGGGGAGACATGCTGAACTTCATGGAGAGCGACCAGATGT